>DATLEX010000311.1:0-35434 GCA_035525045.1 Thermoanaerobaculia bacterium
GGACCTGCCGGGATCCACACCGTGACCATCACCGCCGCCGACGACTGCGGGGTCACCTCCACGTCGAGCTTCACGCTGACGGTCAACACCCCGCCGGCCATCGCCGCGGCCGCGGCGGTCGCGCGCCAGCAGGGCTCCCCGGCAACTCTGGCCACCCTCGCCACCGTCAGCGATGCCGAGGACGACGACGGAACGCTCGTCGTCGCCGCCACGTCGCTTCCCGCCGGCATCACCCTCGGCCCGATCTCCAACAGCGGCGGGACGATCACCGCCGCGATCGCCGCGTCGTGCGCCGCCGCAACCGGCGCCCACACGATCGAGCTGACCGTGACCGACAGCTTCGGCGCGACGTCCGTCACGAACTTCACCGTCGACGTCACCACGAACACGCCACCGGCGCTCGGCCCCTACGCCTCGCTCACGATCAACGCCGCCGCCGCGGCGACCGCGACACCGACCGCGCCTCCCGCCGACAACGGCTCGATCACCTCGCTCACCGTCGCCGCCCCCGGCTTCACCGGCACGCTGTCGATCGATCCAGTGACCGGCGTGGTGAGCATCGCCAACGCCGCCCCTGCCGGAACCTACACGGTGACCGTCACCGCCACCGACCACTGCGGGGTGACCACGACCTCCACCTTCGCGCTCGTCGTCAACGCCTTCCCGTCGATCGTGCCGGGTTTCGCGACGCTGCGGCAGGGAGCGAGCAGCAGCGTCACGCTGGCCGCCGTCTCCGATGCGGAGACGCCGGCCGGATCGCTCGCCGTCGCGGCGACCTCCGTCGCTGCCGGAATCACCGCCGGCGCTCTCACGAACGACAACGGCACGGTCACCGCGCTGGTGACGGTCGCCTGCGATGCCCCAACCGGCCCGCGCGCGATCACGATCGAGGTGACCGACGAGGCGGGAGCGACGTCCAGCGCGAACGCCACGATCGACGTCACCCCCAACACCGCCCCGCTCCTCGGCACGTACACGAACGCGACGCTGCTCCCCGGCGGAGGGGTTGCGGTGACGCCGGCCGCGCCGCCGGCCGACGACGACGCGATCGCCTCGCTCACCGTCAGCGCGCCCGGCTTCACCGGCACGCTCGAGGTCGACGCGGCGGGAGTCGTCACCATCGGCAACGCCGGACCCGCCGGGATCCACAGCGTGACCGTCGCGGCCGCCGACGACTGCGGGGTCATCTCCACGTCGAGCTTCACGCTGACGGTCAACACCCCGCCGGCCATCGCCGCGGCCGCGGCGGTCGCGCGCCAGCAGGGCTCCCCGGCAACTCTGGCCACCCTCGCCACCGTCAGCGATGCCGAGGACGACGACGAAACGCTCGTCGTCGCCGCCACGTCGCTTCCCGCCGGCATCACCCTCGGCCCGATCTCCAACAGCGGCGGGACGATCACCGCCGCGATCGCCGCGTCGTGCACCGCCGCAACCGGCGCCGACACGATCGAGCTGACCGTGACCGACAGCTTCGGCGCGACGGCCATCACGACCCTCACCGTCGACGTCACCGCCAACACCCCACCGGCGCTCGGCCCCTACGCCTCACTCGCGATCAACGCCGCCGCCGCGGCGACCGCGACACCGACCGCGCCTCCCGCCGACAACGGCTCGATCACCTCGCTCACCGTCGCGGCCCCCGGCTTCGGCGGCACGCTGTCGATCGACGCGGCGGGAGTCGTCACCATTGGCAACGCCGGCCCGCCGGGCAGCCACACCGTCACGGTCGCGGCGACGGACGACTGCGGGTCGAGCGCCTCCGCGAGCTTCGCGCTCACGGTCAACGCACCGCCGAGCATTGCGGCGGGCGCGGCGATCACCCGCCGTCAGGGCTCTCCCCCCGCGGTCGCGACGCTGGCCGCCGTCACCGACGCCGAGGACGCCGCCGGGACGCTGCTCGTCACCGCCACCTCGATTCCCCCCGGCATCTCCCTCGGCGCCATCTCCAACAGCGGCGGCACGATCACCGCGACGGTCGAGGTCTCGTGCACGGCTGCCATCGGCGCGAACCTCATTCCGCTGCTCGTCACCGACAGCGGCGGCCTCACCTCGACGGCTTCGTTCACCATCGACGTCGTCGCGAACGCAGCGCCCATGCTCGGATCGTACGGAGCGCTCTCGCTCGTGCCGGGCGAAGCGGCGACGGCCACGCCGGCGGCGCCGCCGTCCGACGACGGCTCGATCGTCTCGCTTGCCGTCAGTGCCCCCGGCTTCACCGGCACCCTCTCGGTCGACGCGGCGGGTGTCGTCACCATCGGCAATGCCGGCCCCTCCGGCAGCTACACCGTGACCGTCACCGCGGCCGACGACTGCGGCGCGACCTCCACCTCCAGCTTCCTGCTCACGGTCCTCGGTCCGGCCATTCTCGGATTGAGTCCCGACGTCACCTGTCAGAACGGCGAGCCGCCGGCGATCATCGTCGCCGGAGCGCGGTTCACGCCGCAGACGCGCGTGCTGTGGAACGGGACGAGCCGCGTGACGACGTTCCTCGATCCGGCCCGTCTGCTCCTCGCGCTCGACGCCTCCGACCTGGCAATGCCGGGGCAGGCCGTCGTCCGCGTCGGCGAGCCCGGCGGCGCGCCTTCGCCCGAGAGCGTTCTCTTCACCGTCGTCGAAGACTCGACGCCGCCGCGAGTCGCGGCTCCTCTTCCCGTCGCCGTCGCCGATACGCTTTCCGAGGGGCTCGGCGACAGCGGCGCGGCCGGCGCCACCGCGGCGACCTCCCCCTCCCTCCGCGCCTTCCTCGACCAGGCCACCGCCGAGGACGACTGCAGCGCGGTGTCCGCCCCGGCGGTGCAGATGGCCGGCGGCGCGCCGGTGTTCGACCACACCGTCTTCCCTCCCGGCCGATCGGACGTCGAGTTCCTCTTCCACGACCGGAGCGGGAACATCGGCGCCGGCCCGTCCGCCGTCACGGTCTACCGCCTCGGGGCTCTGATTGCTCCGACAGCCGTTCCCGGGCTGGCCGACTTCCTCCTCCTGCTGAACGTGCTCGACGGACATGCCGCGCTCGGCACGCCGAGCCACCCGGCGCCGCCCGCCGCCGCCGACGTCAATCGCGACGGACGCGTCGACGCGAACGACCGTCGGATGTTCGAGAG
Source organism: Thermoanaerobaculia bacterium (assembly GCA_035525045.1). GTDB lineage: Bacteria > Acidobacteriota > Thermoanaerobaculia > Gp7-AA8 > Gp7-AA8 > DATLEX01. The sequence continues at coordinate 3,102 of DATLEX010000311.1, forward strand.
CTATCTGACCGGCGCGACGGCGTCGACGCCCCCCTCCCGCCGCCGCGCCGTCGGACCGGCGGCCCCGCCGCCCATCGTCCATCGGGTGCACGTCGAGAGCGCGGGGAGAGTCGGGGCGTTCCGCGTCACGCTCCGCCTCGATCCCGCGCTCGTGCGCGTGGTGTCGGTGCAGCCGGGGACGGCCTCCGCATTCGCCTCCTCCCTGCGCGCCACGCCGGCGGCGTCCGCCAACGAGTCAGGACGTCTGGTGATCCTCGGCGCGGTGACCGGAAGCGATGGCCCCTCCGGCGCGCTGGAGGTGGCCGTGGTCGAGCTTCTCGAGATCGCCCCCGCAGGCGCAGCCTCCGTCCGCACCGAGAGCGTGGAGATCGTCCCGCCGCTGTAAGCATCGCGGCGCCCGCCGCCGTTCGACGAGCGTGGCATAGAGGATGTCGTCTCACCACGCGTGCTCAATGCGATGAGAACAGCGTCGCCGACGTTGAGCGAGGCAGGCGTTCGCCACCTGATCGCCGGAGGACTGGCCGTGGGCGCGAACGGCTATCCGAGAGCAACGAGCGATGTAAACCTCATCGTCGGCAAGGAAGCATTCGAGGAACATTCGGGCGGAGTGATGACGCTTCGAGCCGGCGTTCCGTTCCAGGTCGACGGTATTGCCATCGATCTGATCTCGGCCGGCAGCGGCGAAGAGTTTCTCGAAGCGGCACTCGATGCTCCGCCCGGCTCTTTTCTCGAATGACCATCGGTCACCGATCCCGGATGACGACGACGCCGGCATGATCGATCTCCATCTCGTCGACGAGCTGGTTCAGCTTCCTGAGATCGATCCCGGGCTGAAATCCGCAGGCTTTGGGGCGCACGCAAAAACGTCTCGCCCGTGGAGCCGGCGCCGCGCCGGCGGCCAATCCCCGCCGCAAGGCGTCGTTGACCACTTCCTTGAACGTGCGGCGGCCTCGTCTCGAAGCTGCCTGGCCAGGTCGTCGTCCAGATCGCACCCCGGCGAGGAGTCGAACAGATCGACCTCGTGGCCGGCAAGTCGAAGTGGCAGGAGGCGGTCATCGAGAGGTCGGATTTCGTGGAAAGCGAAGGAATCGGCATGCGACTGCCGCGAACGAGTGATCTGATCCTGTTGAAGCTGGCGGCCGGCGGACCCCTCGATCAGCAGGATGTCATTCGGTTGCTCGAAACAGCGGAACGCTCCGAACTGATCGCCGGGTGAATCAAAGAATCGTTGATCTCGACGACGATGCGCGTGCCCTCTGGGCGCGAATCACTTTCTGATTCTACGAGCGGTAGAACATTCGCCTCGGCAGGCGACCTGAGAGATCATTCGAGGCGGACGCCTCCCCCATGCCTCGCCGGCGCCGTCGAGAACCAGCTCCGCCCCTCCGGCGGGATGGTTCTCCCAGACTACTCGCCCGCCTCCTCGCGCGCGCGCTTCAGAAGATCGAGCACTCCGAACCGAGTCGCCGCTTCTTCCAGATAGCTCTGGTCGAGCCGCTCGCCGCTGATGCGCAGAATTCCTAGAACGTCGCGCCACTGGAGATCCGACAGTTCACCGCCCAGACGAAACCAGCGAAGCTTCCGTACCAGGATGTCTTCCGGCGCGTAGACATATACGGATGTGCCGGCGGCGTTCACGGCGATGCGCCGGTCCAGTTGCCTCTGGACACTTTCATCGTTCTCGGCGACGAACAGATCCACTTTCATTGCCGACTCGAGATGAATGATGTTGAACGCTGACTGGCGCTGCACTGCGTCTAGCACCGCCTCAGTCTGAACATAAAAATCCGGACGCAACCGCTGCACGAGCCCGCCGACCATTTCCTCGGACACTTCGATCATGATGTCGAGATCGATCGAGAGGCGCGGTTCGCCATGGATCGACGAAGCGAGGGAGCCTCCGATCACGTAGCGGATACCGGCTTCCTCGAGGATGGCTGCAATCTGAGCGGCTACCCGAAGCGGATCGACCGGTGTCACGAGAGCGCCACGTCCCGACCATAGACACGGCGGATCGTCTCGACTCCGAGGCGGCGGGCAGCGAGCTCGAGCCAGAGATCGTCATCGGAAGCGTCCGGACGGCGCCGGCGCAGCTCGGCGAAGGCCAACTCCTGCGCAGCGCGGGTGACGCCTCGGGCCATCTCCAGCCGCTGCGCCGGGGGCATCGAGCGCAGCAGGCGCGTTTGGACCTCCCACGCAGCCGCAGAGGTATCGAGAGGACGGGCCATGACTTGTATGCTACTCCCGAAGGCGGCGCGACCCGGAAAGGGTGCGCCGGCCACTGTCACTGTTTCATCTGCTCGACCGGCATCCCGAAGCGCTTCATCATCGAGTAATAGCGGGGATCCGACCGCAGGTCATCCAGACCCGGATCACGCCACAAACTCTGCGCGTCGGCCCAGGAGCCGCGTTCGAGCCCCTGCTCCATCAGCGCAAAGGCCTCATCCATCTCACCGATCACTGAATGGGCGCGCATCAGGCAGAACGTCCAGTGCCCAGGGGCGACTCTTCAGCAACTCTCTGGAGCGGCCTTCGTGGTCGACGATCGCCCGCCAGAGCGCGCGCGCCTCCTCCGAGGGGTGGAGATCTTCCCGTCGACCTCGCGCACGAGCCGCTCCCGCGAGGCGACGGCGAGGAGTTGCATCCGATCGATCGATCACGTTTCGCTGCCACGCCCACTTGCCGACAACGACGTCGGAGGCTCCCTCGCTTCGTCGATCCATGGCAGGCGCGGCTGGATCTCCCATGCCGCTGCAGACGTATCGAGAGGACGAGCCATCTTTTCTATGCTACTCCCCAGGGAAGGATGCGCTGCAATTGTCACTCTCCCATCTGCTCGACCGGCATCCCGAAGCGCTTCATCAGCGCGTGGTAGCGAGGATCCGACCGCAGCCGGTCCAGCCCCGCACCGCGCCACAGACTCTGCGCTTCGGCCCAGGAGCCGCGTTCGAGCCCCTTTTCCATCAGCGCAAAGGCCTGATCCGGCTCACCGATCGCTGAAAGGGCATGCATCAGCCAGAACGTCCACCAGCCCGGCGACTCTTCAGCGACTCTTTGGAGCCGCCGAATGATCTCCTCCGCTCGACGGCGTTCCCCCGCAGCCGCCAGCGCGAACGCCAGCGTCGCCTCAAACCCATCCCGGGAGCTTCCTGTCAATCCTTGCTCTTGCGCCATTTCGAAGACTTTTTCGGCGGCGGCGACGGCCTCGGCATAGGCACCCTTGCCGGCGTACGCCATCGCGATCAAGCGATGAAAATGCAGCTCCGACGGGTCGACGAGGAGGATCTTGCGAAACTCCGCGATCGCCTCGTCGTATCGACGGCCGAAGAGATAGAACACTCCGAGCCTCCACCGCCGATGGGTCAGCGGATCCAACTGCACGGCGCGCTTCTGGGTCGCAATCGCCTCATTGTTCCGGCCCAGCATGTCGAGATAGACGGCGTAATCGCCGACGGTGTCGGCATCGTTCGGATTCAGCTCGAGGGCGCGACGGAAGTAGGACCCGGAGGCGGTCCAGTCGCGGTCGCACGCCCACTTCACGAAACCGAGGATTCCGAGTCCTTCCGGGAGTGCCGCGTCGAGCTGCACGGCGCGCTCGGCGGCCGAACGCGCCCTCATGCACGCCTCCAGATAGGGGATTTTCCCCGGAGCGCTGGCGTAAAGGTAAGTTCTAGCCAACGCCGCGTGCGGCTGTGCGAAGGTGGGGTCCGCAGCAATGGCCTTTTCGAACAGCTCAATCCTTTCCTCGATACGGCCGAACGGCGAGAGATCTGACAGATGCGCGCCTTGCAGATAGAGATCGTAGGATTCGGAATCGACGGTTCGAGCTGCCGGCACGTGCTTCGTTTCCTTATCGCCGATTTGGGCGGCGATCAGCTTTGCGAGGTCTCGCTGCAGAATCAAGACATCGGTCAACGAACCCTCGGTTCCACCCCGCCAGAGCTCTCTCGCCGTCATCCCGTCGATGAGTTGCAGCTCGAGCCTCAGCCGATCGCTGTCTCGAACGAGCGAGCCGCGCACCAACGCCTCGACACCGAGCTCGCGCGCGATTTGGCGCGGCAGCTTCGAGGAGTTCCTGTACTTCATCGCCGAGCTTCGCGAGATGACCGTCACTGCGCCTGTTCTGGCCAGCTCCGTCGTGATTCCCTCGGTGATGCCTGCAGCGAATTACTCATCCTTCGCCTCCCCCGGCTGATCGAGGGGCAACACCGCCACCGACGCGATCGCCAGTTCCGCCGGCGGACTGATCCTAGGCTCGCGCGGGAGGAAGATGGCCACTGTCACGGCCGTGGCACCCGCCGCAAGGGCGGCTAGACTCGCCCAGCGCCGCCTCTTTTCCGAACTGCGCACGTTGATGCTCTCGACCAGGTCGACAGCTAAATCCTTGATCGACTGGTAGCGCTCCTCCGGCGGCTTGGCCAGGCAGCGGGCGATGATCCGCCGCAGCTCGGGCGCGACGTCACGCGGCGGCGCGGGCGGATCGTCGTGCACGATCTTGTGCAGCGTATCGATCTCCGAGTGGCCCTCGAACGGACGACGTCGCGTTGCCGCCTCGTAGAGCATGCACCCGAAGGAAAAGACGTCCGAGCGATGATCGACCGGGCGGGCCTCCACCTGCTCGGGCGACATGTAGCCGATCGTCCCGAGGATGTCCCGCTCGCCTGTTTTGTGCAGCGTCGCCACTCCCGACTCACTCGTCAGCGCCACACGCGGCTCGATGAGCTTGGCCAGGCCGAAGTCGACGATCTTCGCGTACCCGTCCGCCGTGACCATGATGTTGTCCGGCTTCAGATCGCGGTGGACAATGCCCGCGCCGTGAGCTTTGGCCAGCCCGTCGGCGACCTGGCCGAGCAGATCGAGCAGGCGCCGCAGCGGCGCTCGGCGGGTATGGATCTCCTCGCGAAGCGTCGTACCCTCCACCAGTTCCATGGCCATGTAGTGAAGCGGGCGGCCGTCCGCCGCCGCCTCGCCGATCTCGTGAACCGTCACGATGTGCGGGTGGCTGAGGGCCGAAGCACTGCGCGCCTCCTGGACAAACCGCTGCAGCCGATCGGGCCGGTCCACCAGCTCGGGCGGCAGGATCTTCAGCGCCACGTGCCGCTGCAGGGTCGGATCCCAAGCCTTGTAGACCTCCCCCATCCCGCCCTTCCCGAGGAGGGAGCGGATCTCGAACCGCCCCACCGCCATCCCGGCGGGCAGAGAGGGTGTGCTCACGGTGCAGAGCGATTCTACTGCCGGTGTATCCTTGATCTCTCCGGTGAATCTCTCGAAGGGTACGCGCCTCGGGCCGTACGAGATCGTCGGACCGGCCGGGTCCGGCGGGATGGGAGAGGTGTACCGCGCTCGCGACACGCGGCTGGACCGCACGGTCGCGATGGGGCGCCGCGAGCCCTTAGAATGTGCCGCTGTGACTCCTGCCTCCTCCACCTCCCGCCGGATCGAGTACGACCGCGGCGGCTCGGCGGCGAAAGCTTGCGCGGCGATGATCGCAGTCAGTACGAAGGAGCGGAGACGCATCGCCGCGGAAGGTGCGCCTCCGGGGGACTGAGAGGTTTACGAAGTCCTCACGAACTCCTCATTTCTCTCGATGGCTGCCGCAAGGTGTATTCTTTTCCCCTCCCGTGAATCTGCCCAGCGGTACGCGCCCTTTCTCTGACGTCTCCCCCGACGGGAAACGATTCGTCATGCGACGCCGGCCACCCGCCGAATTCCCTACCCACCTCTTCGTGGTCACCAATTGGTTCGAATCGCTGGAGGCGGCGTTCGGCGACTGAGGCGAATCACAACCCGGATATCTACGAGGTGTAGAAAATTCGCCTCGGCATGCGATCTGCGACATGATCATCGCCGGGCGCCTCCCCCATGTCCCACGGCCGGAAACCGACTCGCGATTTCGATTCTCTCGCCATCACGCACAACAAGGAACGGGCAGTCGTCCCTCTTTCATGCGAGTACGACCACACGCCGTACGTCCATGAGGAATACGGCGGAACGTATCGCGAGGAGCTGGAACCGAAGACGCCGACGCGGCAGCCCTCCTCGAAGCAGCCGCCGCGGCCGTATGCGGAGCTGCGGGCGGCCTCGGCGTTCTCGTTTCTCGACGGCGCGTCGCTGCCGGAGGACCTCGTTGATCAGGCGGCGCAGCTCGATCTGCCAGCAGTGGCGCTCATCGATACGAACGGGGTCTATGGGGCGCCGCGGTTTTACTCGGCGGCGAAGAAAGCGGGGGTGCGGGCGCTGGTGGGGGGGGAGCTTGTGCTCGAGGAGGGCCCCTCACCCGGCGCTTCGCGCCACCCTCTCCCCGCTTCGCGGGGCGAGGGCACTCTGACCGTGCTTGTCGAGAACCGGGCGGGGTACAGGAATCTCTGCAGGCTCCTCACCGCGGGGGCGGCGGGGCGGGAGAAAGGGCAGGCGCGGTTCAACTGGGAGCTGATCGAGCAGCATGCGGAAGGACTGCACTGCCTCACCCGCGCTGATGACGAGACGGTGCGGAGGGTCGCCGCGATCTTCCGAGGGCGGACGCATCTCGAGCTGCAGCGGCATCGGCGGCGCGACGAGGAGCATCAGAACGTCCGGCTCGTGGAGCTGGCGCGGCGACTTCGTTTACCGCTCGTGGCGACGAACGGCGTCCGCTATGCGCGGAAGGGCGACAAGGAGCTGCACGACATCCTCACCTGCATCCGCGAAGGGACCGACGTCGACAAGGCCGGCCGCCTCCTCGGCGTCAACCGCGAGCGGCACATCAAGCCGGCCGCGGAGATGTGCGCCCTCTTCAAGGACCTCCCCGAGGCGATCGACGGGGCGTGGGCGCTCGCCAATACGCTCGACTTCACCCTCGCCGATCTCGGGTACCAGTTCCCCGATTACCCGCTGCCGCCCGGCGAGACGAACATGTCGTTTCTTCGAAAGATCGCCTGGAACGCAGCCATGGCCCGCTTCCGCCCCCTCACCGCCCGCGCGCAGAAACAGATCGAGAAGGAGCTGAACATGATCGAGAAGCTCGATCTGGCCGGCTACTTCCTCATCGTCTGGGACATCGTCCGGTTCTGCAACCGCGAGAAGATCCTCGTGCAGGGACGCGGCTCGGCCGCGAACAGCGCGGTCTGCTACGCGCTCGGCATCACCGCCGTCGACCCGGTGAAGATGGATCTCCTCTTCGAGCGCTTTCTCTCGGAGGAGCGCGGCGAGTGGCCGGACATCGATCTCGATCTGCCGTCGGGCGATCAGCGGGAGAAGGTCATCCAGCACGTCTACTCCACCTACGGCGCGCACGGGGCGGCGATGACTGCGAACGTGATCACCTATCGCGACCGCTCCGCGGCGCGCGAGGTGGGGAAGGCTCTCGGCTACTCGCTCGAGCAGGCCGGCAAGCTCTCCAAATGCGTCTCGGCCTGGCACTTCGGGGAGATCCGCGAGGCGATGGAGAACCTCCCCGGCGAGCTGGCGAAGATCGGCTTCGACCCCGACGACCGCCGCGTGCAGCACTTCATGCGCCTCTACCTGCAGATCCAGAATCTGCCGCGCCACCTCGGCCAGCACTCCGGCGGGATTGTCATGGCCAAGGGACGCCTCGACGAGGTGGTCCCGCTCGAGCCGGCCTCGATGCCGGGGCGCGTCGTCGTGCAGTGGGACAAGGACGACTGCGCCGATCTCGGCATCATCAAGGTCGATCTCCTCGGCCTCGGCATGCTCGCCGCGATCGAGGAGGCCATCCCCCTCATCCGCGACAACGAAGGGGTGGAGGTCGATCTCGCGCACCTCCCGCAGGACGACCCGCTCGTCTACAAGATGCTCAACGAGGCCGACACCGTGGGGATGTTCCAGGTGGAGAGCCGCGCGCAGATGGCCTCCCTGCCGCGCAACGCGCCGGCGAAGTTCTACGACATCGTGGTGCAGGTGGCGATCATCCGCCCGGGACCGATCGTCGGCGGGATGGTCCGGCCGTTCTTCGACCGCCGGCAGGGGAAGGCGCCGGTGGAGTATCCGCACCCCTGTCTCGAGCCGATCCTGAAGCGGACCCTCGGCGTGCCGCTCTTCCAGGAGCAGCTCCTGCGCATCGCCATGGTGGCGGCGAACTTCACCGGCGGCGAGGCGGAGGAGCTGCGGCGGGCGATGGGATTCAAGCGCTCGATGGAGCGGATGCAGGAGATCGAAGGACGGCTGCGCGAAGGGATGACGAAGAACGGCATCGGCGCGGCGGCGCAGCAGCAGATCGTGAAATCGATCACGTCGTTCGCCTTGTACGGCTTCCCCGAGTCGCACGCGGCGAGCTTCGCCCTCATCGCCTACGCCAGCGCGTATCTGAAAGCGCGCCATCCGGCGGCGTTCTACATCGCCCTGCTCAACGCCTGGCCGATGGGGTTCTACCACCCGGCGACGCTGGTGAAGGATGCGCAGCGGCACGAGGTGGAGGTCTTTCCGATCGACGTGAATCACTCCGGGTGGATGTGCCGCTGGGAGAAGCGCGGCGTGCGGATGGGACTCCGCTTCATCAAGGGTCTTCGCGAGGCGATGGGGAAGACGATCGAGAGCGCGCAGCCATTCACGTCGGTCGAGGACCTCGCGGTTCGCAGCCGGCTGCGCAACGACCAGCTCACGAAGCTCGCCTACGCCGGCGCCCTACGATCGCTCGGCCTGACCCGCCGCGCCGCGCTGTGGCAGGCGGCGAAGGCGGCGAAACCGGCGGGGGAGTTGTTCGAGGGGGGAAGGGAGTGCCCTCTCCCGCTTGCGGGAGAGGGTGGCGCGAAGCGCCGGGTGAGGGCCCCCTCAGCCGGTCCTTCGCTGCGCTCAGGACCACCTTCTCCCCCGCGTCGCGGCGGAGAAGGCTCTGTCGACTCCCCTCTCCCCGAGATGACCCTCCTCCAGGAAACCTCCGCCGACTACGCGGCGATGGAGCTGACCACCGGCGCGCATCTGCTCGATCATTACCGGGCCGCTCTCGATCGGGAGAACGTCATCACGGCCGCAGACCTCAAGCGCATCCCCACCGGGCGTCGCGTCGCGACGGCCGGCGCAGTGATCGTCCGGCAGCGCCCCGGCACGGCGAAGGGCTTCGTCTTCCTGACTCTCGAGGACGAGACGGGGATGTCGCAGGCGATCATCAGCCCTCCCCTCTTCCGCGAGCACCGCTCGACGATCCTCGGCAACTCCGGGCTGATCGTCGAAGGGATCCTGCAGAACAGCGGCGGGCAGTGCTCGATCAGGGCGGAGAAGTTCTGGCCGCTGGGGGCGTCCGAGGGGATCGCCAGCCACGATTTCCACTAAAACGACCCAGACATATTTGAAATTTGAGAGTCAAAAGCCGGGCTCGGGCTGGGTATCCCGTCTGGAGATCCGGGCCAGCGCCGGGCCGCGACAGCTGCTGGCCTATGAGTTAGACGGCGCCGTTAGACACCAAGGACTTTGATTAGTTTCGCCGTGGTGAACATGCCGTAAGGATGATCCTCGAAATCGTCATCGTTCGACCAAACTGGCACCTTTAGTTTCAAAGCTAATGCTTCCAGTGCAACGTCGTCATCGTCTCGGCCTGCGAGAACTTTACGGGCTTGGTTGATGTGAGTGATGTAGTCGCTTTCCGAATAGACGCCGACGGGCAGCAACTCCAAGACTTCGAGGAGAATCTCTTCCTCAAGTCCGTATCTGTGAGCGAACTCTGGCAGATATTCCCGAACCTCTTCCAGATTCACCTCAGTGGTGACGACTACTAGCTCTGATTTTTCGAACACACGCTTCGCAGCTCGACCTGCGATGGCAGCCAGAAGAACATTGCTATCGGCGGCGACGCTTCTGATGTTCGCGGAAGTCACGCTCGATCTGTTCGTCCGAAATCTTCTTGGTTTCCAGCTGCTTGGCTATCTCGCTCGCCATCGCGACGTACAGCTTCCGGCGAAGCTCGGCCGGAATCTTCTTCGGGTCACGCAAAGAGAACAGGACGGCTGCTGGCTTTCCATGACGCGTTACGATCACCGAATCCTCGCTCGAAATGAGTTCGGCGATCTTGCTGCGAAACTCGCGGATGGTAGTTGTCTTCATGTCGCCCTCTTAGAACGCGATTCTACTCACACATATGACCGTTCGGTGGTCAAAGTTGTGTACACATTTCTGAACACATTTGTGTAACAACTATCGTGCCAAGAGCCGGTCAGAGAAGGCGGTGGAAGAAATTGCCACTGGAGCTGTGCTGCAAACAGGACACGCTGACCTGCGCGGCGGTGCCAGAGACGATCGAGAAGCACGCGCAAACCGTCGGAGGCGTTTCCACGCTGTCCGAAAGTGTCTTTCGGTCACGACTGCGCCAGCGTGATGATCCGAATCGCCAAATCACCCTTACGACGCTGGTCTACAACGTGCCGTCAGACCGGTCAGAGTCAACCCGTCTGACGACTCGCAGGAAACGCCGAGTAGCGCTTACAGTAGCCCGCCGGGTTCGGGAGGACCTCCGGCGCGCCGGCCGCCCCATTCCCGAGAACGACGTCTGGATCGCTGCACTGGCCCGCCAGCACGACCAGCACATCGTCAGCCGGGCGATCACTTCGACGCCGTCGCCGAGGTCCGTCGCATTCACTGGTAGGGAGGCGGCTCACGGCGCGAGGCAACTGCGAATCAACGGATGGCTGGCGCGGGCCTCCCTAAAGGTTCAGCTTGTTCTCCACCACGTACCGGATCAGGCCGGCGTTCGTGCTCATCGTCATCTTCTCCGGCGCCGAGCGCCGGCAGATCAGGATGTTCGCGGGGGACCCTCATTCCGCCCTGACGATCATGTCCGCCGACCCGTTGTCGATCGACTGGATGAACGGCACCACCCGGGACGACCCACTGACGATCTCCACGTCGACGATCATGTCGCGCAGATCGCCGAAGGAATCGCGCATCGCGCCGGCCACGCTCCGGGCCAGGTCCGGGATCATCAGGGCCTGGCTCGCTGCGATCGCGTAGTCGCGGGAGACGCGGGCGCTGCTCGATGCCAGCGACCCGCCGGAGAACGTGAACTGCAGCGTCACGCGCACGACGCCCGACTGACCCTCCGTCTCCACCAGCAACAGGTTGGTCCGGAATGTCCCCGGCGTGGCCGCCTCGCCCGACCCCGCAGCGGCGTCGTGGACACCCGCGAAGCGCCGCAGACCGCCGGCCCTCAACGCCTCCGAGGCGGGAATCACCGGCCATCCGCTCCCGTACGACGCGCTGCCGCTCGACACGATCGAACGGGCGGCCGCGCTGACGGAAGCCGCCGGAGCGACGAGACGGATCCACCCCGACGTCGCGGAGATGTCCGTCGCCGTCGTCTGCCCCGGCCCGAGGGCGATTGCGGCATGGACGAGCTGTGGCGGCGTGGTCGTGCTGCCGTGGCCGACCAGGCGCCGGCGCGCGGAACGGCCGCCGGCCACCTCGACCGTCATCTCCACCGGCTCGTCGCTTCGATTCGTCGTGTACAGCACGCTGCTCGCAGCCGGACCGGCCGGAAGAATGGGAATGACGAACGTCTCGTCGGTCCCCGATCCCGCCGCCGGATCGGTGATCGCCCACCCGTCTCCGGTGGCATCGTTGGACATGAGAGCGTAGGCGGCCAGCGTCCCGCTCGTGGACGTGTTCACGAGCCGCACGGCGGCGGTGCCGGGGGGCACCAACCCCGGGAGCTCCGCAAAGCCGAAGGCCGCGATGGCCTCGGAGGCGCGCGCAGCGATCACGCTGCCGCTGGCATCGAGGAAGTCGATGCCAAAACTGGCGGCGTTTCCGGATGTCTCCTGCACGAACAGATCCGCGCTGGCGTTGCCCGTCTGTTCGACGCCGCTGAGGATGATCGCCGCATTGGAGCCGGCGGAACGGTCCGACCGGAAGAGCGGCAGGGCCGTCGAGAACGTTCCCTCCGCCGATGTCGTGTTCGTGACCACCGCCGCGATGGCGAGCTTCGAGACGTCCTCCCCCCGCACCTGCACGCTGGCCGACTGCACCCCGCTGCCGAAGACGCTGCCCACCACCCCGGGCAGGGCGACGACGCTGTTCGGCTGAAGCTGCGCGATCGTCGCCGATTGCGACGTCCCTCCTCCCAGCAGGTAGAGCTGGATGGCGGCGAGAGTTGCATTCGTCAGATTGCTGCCGAGGAGAAGATCGCCCGTCGCCCGCGAGCGGTTCGGAATGCCCGGCGCGAATCGAGCCAGCTCCCCCACGCTCAGCGCCGGCGGCAGGCCCGGCGTCACGGACGGCTTCACCATGTACACCAGCGTGACCGATACCGTCGACCCGCCGGCGGAGGTTTGCGCGGCTCGAAGGCCCTGAGCTTGTCCGCCCGGAAACAGCAGGGAAAGGCTGCCGGTCACCGCGCCCTGGGGGGCCTCGCTGTCGGGGCGGCGCGAGGGGTCGACGGTGAAGGAGACGGCGGCGGTCCCCCCGGGAGGAATCGTGACGATCCCGCTCTGCGGCTCGATCCACGAAACGTCGGAGACGGCCACACCCTGCAGGACCTCGCTGCCGTCGTTGGTGAACGTGACGCTCCCGGTGGCGGACTGACCGGCGCCCGAGCTGATCTCGGCCCGCGCCTGTGGGGCGCGCGCCCGAACGATGCCCGCCGGCGGTGTCGCGGAAAGCATGCGGACCGGGATGCCTCGCGCCAGCACGCCCTCGCCGGCCACGCTCGCCACCCCCACGTACGGCCCCGCGGGCTGCGGCAGCCCGCTGATCATCACCGTGCGGTTCTCCCCCGCCGCCAGCGGGAAGGATGCAGGGTCGAGCGTGAAGAACGTGCCGGCGGTCAGTGTCACCGTCGTCGGCGCTTCGCCGACGTTCGAGAGGGTGAAGCGGTCCGTTCCACCCCCCTCCCCCGGAGGCTGGATGAATCCGCGCGGAAATGACGAGACGACGACGCGCGGCCGCGGCGTCACGGTGACGGTGACCGGCGCCTGCACGGATCCGCCCGGCCCCCACGCCGTCACCGTGAAGGTGGTGGTGGTGCGCGGCCGCACCACGATCTGGCCGTTCGCCGGACGCCGCCCGATGGCGTGATCGATCGTCACGCTGCCGGCGTTCTCGGTCTGCCAGGAGACGATTCCCGCTTCGCCGACGGCGATCGTGGCCGGGTTCGCCGTGAGCGCGACGAACCGCGGCGCCGCCGCCATCGACCTGGTCATCGTGAACGAGAGCTCTCCCTCCTCGTCCGCCGCGCGCCCGGAGATGGTGCCGCTGCTGACCGTCGCGGTGAACGGGACCAGCGCCTTCTCTTCGCCGGTCGGATCGAAGATGACCCCGGTGATCGTCGAGCCGCTGATCTGTCCCGACATCTGGAAGAGGGACTCCTCGTCCGCCTGCAGCGAACAGGTGTTGCCGGCATCGCGCACGAGCCGCTTCACGCCGGAGAGCGTTCCCGTCGCGGTGATGAACATCCCCGTCTGAACCACCGTGCCGTCGAGCGGTCCGGAGTAGGCGATCTCGGCGAGATTCCGGCAGCGGTCGACGTTTCTGCGCACGCTGTACGTCCCGCTGTAGAAGCCGGAGAGAAACGAGTGGGGAACCTCCGTCGTGCTCTGCGTCAGCGGAGCCGTGGCGTTGAAGTCGGGGCTGCGCAGCGACAGCTCCATCGACGAGCCGCTGATCGTGGCCGACATCTCCACCGGCCGTCCGCGGAAGACGAGCGCACCGGTGAGCGTACCGCCCGAGACGCGTCCGCCGAACGGCACGGCGATCGCAAACGTCCCGGCGATCGCGCAGCGCTCGTCGAAGATCGGGACGGCCGCAAAGAACGCGTTACCGCGCACGGTCTCCTCGCCCGCAACCGGCACGATGGCGAGCTTGAACTGCGAGCTCCACGCCACCGGGATGGCGTTGCAGCGCTCCCCGGCGGTGAGAGTGCCGCTCCAGACCCCGCCGGCGTCGGCGCGGGCGCCGCTCACCAGGAAGAGGAGGACGATCGACAGCGGGAGGGACAATCGCACGCGTCCAGAGTACCGCACCTCGCAGCTACCGGCGGCTCGATCCGCCGAGTCCGCCCAGCACCCCGCGCATGATCTGCCGGCCGATCTGGCGCCGACCGTGACATGGCGGTTGCCGAACTCGGCGCGCACGTAGATCGGCAGCTCACCCTTTCCGACGAGAATGCGATTCATCAGCCGAGTATAGCTGTGCGATGGAGGACGACGTTCCGGCTCCCGGTCACATCGAGATCGAGCCCTTGCGGAAAGCGGTCTTGCCGATCCAGGCGTTGACGAGAACGGGGTGGCCCTCGGCGGCGAGGCGCTTGGCCTCGCGGAGTGTCGTCTCCGCGGCGCCGGGCTCGCGGAGCAGCAGCCCGCGTCCGCCGAGACCCTCCGCCGCGACGTGATAGGCGGCCCGGGCGAGCATGCAGCCGGTGTCGTCGCCGAGGATCTCGACCTGCTCGCGATGAATCTGCGACCAGCAGCCGTCGTTCGCCACGACCGCGATCACCGGGATGCGATGGCGCGCGAAGGTGTCGAACTCGGCCAGCGAGAATCCGAGAGCGCCGTCGCCGTAGAGGATCCACAACTCTTCGCCCGGGCGCGACACGGCCGCGCCGAGGGCGAAGCCGCCGCCAACGCCGAGGGTGCCGAACGGACCGGGGTCGAGCCACGAGAGCGGAGCGCGCGGCCGGACGATGTACGAGGCCGTCGACACGAAGTCGCCTCCGTCCGCGACGATGACGCTCTTCGCGTCGAGCGCGCGATCGATGGCCTGACAGAGCGCCAGCGGGTTCAGATCCTCCACGGGCTCCTTCGCCTGCGCGTCGATCTCGCGCTCCCGCTCGGAGTCGGCGGTGCGCAACGACTCGAGCCAGGCGTCGCGACCGCGTCGCTCGACGGCGGCGGCCAGGGCGATCAGAAACGCGCCGGGGTCGCCGTGCAGGGCCACCTCCGGACGGCGGTTCTTCTTCAGATCGGCCGCGCTCCGATTCGCGGAGATGAGCACGGCGCCGCGGCCGATGTCGCGCCCGTAGTTCAGCCGGAAATCGGCCGGAACACCCGCGAGGATGACGAGGTCCGCCTGCCGCAACGCCTCTTTGCGACGGTGGCGAATGTGCTGGCGATGCCCGGCGCCGAGGAGGCCGCGGCTCATTCCGGAGAGAAAAACCGGCGCGCCGATCTGCTCCAGCGCGGCGGCCACGCGCGGCAGAGCCGCGGGATCGGCGACCGCCTGGCTCCCCACCAGCACGACCGGCCGTTGCGCGCGGGCCAGCCGCGCCGCCACGTTCCGGATCGCGGCGGCGCCCGGCACGGGGTCGCCCGGGACGCGCGGCGACGGGATGTGCGGCGTACCGCCGAAGAGGCGTCGCAGGTACCGGCTCATGTACCACTGCAGCAGACGGCTCCCGCCGCCGGAGCGCTCGAACCATTCGCGGACGAGCGCTTCGTCATAGAGGAGATCGATCGGCAGTTCGAGAAACACCGGACCAGGAACTCCGCCCCGAGAGCGCTCGAACGCGGTGGTGAGGAGCCGTGGGATGTCGCTCACGCGTTTTGCCGCCGCGCTCCACTTCATCTGGCTGCGGACCAGCACGAGCTGGTCGATGTCCTGCAGCGCGCCGCGGCCCTTGAGAATCCCGGCAGCGGCGCCGCCGAGAAGCACGAGTGGCGACTGCGCCAGCCGCGCATTGGTGACCGCGGTGATGGTGTTCGTCACGCCGGGGCCGGCGGTCACGACGGCCACGCCGGGGACGCCGGTCAGGCGCGACACGGCGTCGGCGGCGAACACCGCGGCCGCCTCATGGCGCGTATCGATCACGCGGATCCCGCGGCGCGCACAGCCGACGAGAATCGGCGAAATGTGGCCGCCGCAGAGCGTGAATACCGCGCGCACTCCGTGGCGCGCCAGGACTTCCGCGACGAGCTCGCCGCCGTTCATCCGGCACCCATCTTCGCGTTCGCCAGTGTACGTCGTGCCGGCGGATGCGCGCACACTCGACCGGCTGCGAGGTTGCCAGGCACGACCAGGCCCTCGCGCCGGCGGCCCCCGGGCCCTCGTCGCCGCGCCTTCCATCCGGCCCAAAGGCTTTGGGGGGCCATTTTTCTCACGGCTCTGAGATAATCGCGGGCACCGCTTCATCATGGGCCAGGCCGCGACCAGCACTCCCGTCGACAGGAGCGCGCGCGCGCTCTACGCGCTGCTCGACCTGTCGAAGGCGCTCGGATCGGAAGTCGATCTCGACGCCCTCCTCGCCGTCATCGGGGAGAAGGCCCCGGCGGTGGTCGACGCCGAGCGCAGCAGTATCTTCGTCTACGACGCGGGGCGGGACATGCTCTGGAGCCGGGACGAACAGGACGGATCGTCCCTGGCCGGAGAGGTGAGTCGCACACTGCGCGCAGCCAACCGCGGCGATGCCATCGCGGCGCCCATCCTCGACTCGTCCGGCAAGCTCCTCGGCGTGCTGGAGAGCGTCAACAAAACGAGCGCCACGCCTTTCGACGCCGAGGACGAGTCGCTCATGGCCGCGATCGCCTCGCACGTCGCCGTGGCCATGGAGCGGGCGCGGCTCACGGCCACGTTCATCGAGCATGAGCGCCTCGGCGAGGCACTCAAGCTCGCCAGCGAGATCCAGATGCGCATGCTCCCGGCCGGGGCCATGGCCGTCGGGGAGGACGCGCCGTTCGAGATCCACGCCTACATCCGCCCGGCCCGCATGGTCGGAGGCGACCTCTACGATTTCGCCGTCGACCGCAACCGGCTCTACTTCTGCATCGGCGACGTCTCCGGCAAGGGGATCGGCTCGGCCCTGGTCATGGCCCTGACCAAGACGCTGTTCCGCGCCAACGTCCCCTACTTCGACGACGTGGCGCAGCTCACCGAGGCGGTGAACCTCCGGCTCTGTGAAGACACCGGCCCGACGATCTTCGTGACGGCGTTCTGCGGCTTTCTCGATCTCCGCGACGGGAAGCTCCGTTACTGCAACGCCGGGCACGACCGCCCCTTCCTCCTGCGCGAGGACGGGTCGGCCGAGCTTCTCCAGTCGAAGCCGGGGATCGCTCTCGGCGTGGTGCCGAACTTCCGCTATCCGCTTCAGGAGATGACGCTGGGGCGGGGCGAAGCGCTGTTCCTCTACACCGACGGGGTGACGGAGGCCACCAACGGAGCCGAGGAGCTCTTCGCGGTCGATCGCCTGCAGGAGTCGCTGGAAAGGACCGGCGCGGCGAGCACGCTTCGCCTGATCGCCGGCGTGACCGATGCCGTCGAGCAGTTCGTCGAGGGGGCGCCGCAGTCGGACGATCTGACCATGATGTGCGTCCGGTACAGCGGGAGGCAGGCATGAGCAGCCCGGTCTCGGCCTCGGTTACACGCGACCTCGGCGCGCTGGCTGAGATCGCCCGCCTCGTCGACGGCTTCTTCGGGGCCACGGCCGCTCATCCGACGACGCGTTACCCGATCGAGCTGGCCCTCGAGGAGATCTTCACGAACATGGTGCGGCACAACGCCGCCGGGCGGAGCGATATCCGGATCGAGCTCGATATCCGCGACGGCGAGGTGATCGCCACCGTCACCGACTTCGACGCGCCTCGTTTCGACCCCACCACCGACGCTCCGCCGCCCGCCATCGAGCGGCAGCTCGAGCTGAGAACGCCCGGCGGCCTCGGCATTCACCTGGTCAAGAAAATGATCGACCGGATCGAGTACAGTCACCACGATCGGACGGCAACCGTGACCCTGCACAAGCGAGCGACCTGATGCTGGAGATCTCCTTCGGCGCCAACGACCAAATCGTGCTCTCCGGGAGGTTCGACGCCGGGGAGGCGGAGAAGGCGCGTCAGGTGTTTCTCGCCCTCGACCGGAGCAAAGTGGTCGACTTCGCCCGGCTCGACTACATCTCCAGCGCCGGCCTGGGAGTGCTGCTGGCGGCGCAGAAGAAGCTCTCCGAGAGTGGAAGCGGCCTGAAGCTCGTCAACATGAACGGGCACATCCGCGACGTCTTCCGCTTCTCAGGGTTCGACCAGATCTTCGAGATCGAATGATCCAGCCAACTTTTTGCCTCCGCGCCTGTAGTTCATGACTGGGGACGAACACGACCGCATGTGCGTAGAGCGCTGCCTCCAGGGGGAGGCCGAGGCATTCGGGGGCATCCTCGATCGCTACGAGAAGCCCGTGTACAACCTCGTCGTCCGCCTCGGGGCCGACCGGGAGGACGCCCGCGACATCTGCCAGCAGATCTTCATCAACATCTATAAGCACCTGGCCAGCTACGACCCCTCCCGCCGCTTCTTCAGTTGGCTCTATCGCGCGGCCGTCAACGAGACCATCAATCACCTGAAGAGCCGCCGGGCCTGGGAGCCGCTGAACAGACATCTCGAGCACCCCCTCCCCAATCCGGAGGAAGCGCTCGAGGCGGCCGAGCAGGAGCAGGAGATTCAACGCGGATTGCTGGCGCTCGAGATGAAGTACCGGCTCGCCCTCATCGCTTATTACTTCCTGCAGCTCTCGTACGAGGAAGCGGCGTACGTGCTGTCGGTCCCGGAGAAAACGGTGAAGTCGAGACTGTTCACGGCGCGGCATCTGCTGCGCCAGGTTCTGGAGGAGAGACGTCATGCCCGTCGATGACGAACAGTTGGTGAGGCGGCTCGAAGCGATGCCGGAGGAAGAGCCGCCCGGCGATCTCCGATCGGCGATTCTCTCGGCGATCCAGGCGGAGCAGGCCCGCCCCGGTGCGGCTGCCGCCGTCGGGGGGCGCCGGCGGCTCGTCTTCGCCGCCGGGTGGGCGATGGCCGCGCTCGTCGTCCTGACGTTTCTGACCCTCGTCCGGCCGCCGTCGGACAGCGGCCGCTACGCCACGATGGCGCCTCTCACCACCAGGTACGAGAGCGAGGATCTGACGCTGCTGGTGTGGCGGGACGACACCCTGGTGAAGCTCCAGCCGAAGCTCACGGGGGGGGGTCCAGTGACCATTATTGTACGGTGGGATCCAGATTCCGCCGCATTCGCTGGCGTTTTGGGCGCCGCGGACGCATCTTCCCAAAACAACCAGACGACATTTACGCTCCATCACCCGTCGCAACGGACGGTGGTCTCGCTCGGCGTCCACCCCGCGAAAGGGACCGAGGTTCTTGTCCTGGTCGACGGGGTCGAAGTGATCCGGGCAGAGATCCCTGTGAACTAGCAGCCAACTTTTCGCGTGGCGATTTGTAGTACTTACTGACGAAAGCTGGGAGGACATATGACACACAACGAAGAAGGAGAGGCCGAGAAAATGAGCGCGCAGAAGAGAAGGAACATCCTCGTCGGGTTCGGTGCCGTGGCGATCGTCCTCGCCGTGGCGGTGGCGTATTTCGCGCCCAACTTCACTGGGCGCGATGCAGACGCGCGCGGCGCGATCGGCGCGGTGCAGAAGCATCGTGCGCCGCAGATCACGGAAGGCGACGTGGTCCTCGGCGACGAGCAGACCAAGCAGGAGCAGCAGATCCTCTATGCCGATTTCCTCGCCGATGCGGCGGCATTGCAGAACATCAGCGCCGAGCTGGCTTCGGACTCGTTGTCGCTCGACGTGAGGGCGGAGAGCGCCGGCCGGCAGCTCGCGATGCGGCAAGCCGAGCTGCAGACGCGGTACCGGCTGGTCGCCGTCGCATTCCTCGAGGCCCTGCAGCGACTCGGCGCCGAAGATCAGCTCGGGCGGGCGGCGTTCCAGGATCTCGCGGTCAGGGTGCAGCAGCAGCTCGCCGCCCGCGAGATGCAGGCGTTGAGCTCGCGGTTCACGGAAGTCGTCGGCCAACTCGCAATCGGACCCTGCTGTGGCAAGACCTTGAAGGCCCTCAACGTACAGGAATTCGAGTCGGCACTCGCCTCCGCCGAGCAGCTCGACACGGTTGCGAACGTGAGCCGCCTTCAGAGCGCGTTCGACGCCGACGCCCTCGGCTCGCGGATCCGCGCGAATGCGGCGTACCTCGATGCGCTGGCCACCGAAGTCATGACGCTCGATGCGGTCAGCCGCGGTCTGCTGGCGAAGTCGTTCGACGACGCCGCGCTGGGACGATTCAGCACCGATCTCATGAAGGAGGCCGACCAGCTCGAGACCCGCGCCCGGCTCAACATCGAGCTGAGTCTCGCGAATGACATCGCAGCCCTCGAGGCCGTGAGCCGGATCGAGCACCAGTTGAACATCGCCTCCGAATCGCTCGATGCGAGCTCGCGACGCTCGCTGTCGATCTTCGCCGTCGACCTGGAGAACCGCGCCGCGGAGATGCGGGCGCGGTCGAGCGCGGCGGTGAGGGCTCAACTGGCGGCCATCGACCAGCACGTCGCCTCGCGAGAGCAGCTCGGACGCCGCAGCGCCTATCTCGCCTCGGCCATGGGCGAATCGACTCTCGCGGTGTTCGCGCGGGACCTCGCCACGCGCAGCAACGCTCTCAACCGCTGACGGTCCGCAGTTCCCCACATCGCGCGGCTCCCGCTGGAGCCGCGCGATGTGGTTTTGTGCTATAAGCGGAGGCCCGCGAACAGGCATGCGACTGCACCGGCACATTGCTGTCGTCCTGGCACTGCTTTCCGCAACGCCGGCCTGCGCACAGCAGCTCTGGTCTCGCCGCACCGAGAACCTGAACCTCGTCTACTACGACAAGTCGCACGAGTACCTCACCTACCACCTCGCCCGTTCGTTCGAGAACTCGCTCCGCTTCCACCGGGACCTGTTCGACTACACCCCCTCCGAACCGGTGTTGATCCTCATGCAGGACTTCGGGGACTATGGGCACGGCGGAGCCTCGACCATTCCCTGGAACTACATCAGCGTCGGCATCGAGCCGTTCGACTACGTGTACGAGACCATGCCGGCCAACGAGCGGATGAACTGGCTGATGCATCACGAGCTGGTGCACATCGTCGCCACCGACAAAGCAGCGGGGAGCGATCTCTTTTTCCGGCGCCTATTCCGCGGGAAGGTCGCGCCGATCAAGGAGAACCCCATCTCCATGATCTACAGCTACCTGACCAGCCCACGCTGGTACTCGCCGCGCTGGTACCACGAGGGAATCGCCACCTTCCTCGAGACCTGGATGGCGGGCGGCCTGGGCCGAGCGCTGGGCGGGTACGACGAGATGGTCTTCCGGACGATGGTTCTCGAGAACAGCCGCTTCTATGACGTGGTCGGCCTGGAGTCGGAAGGCACGACCATCGACTTTCAGGTGGGGCAGAACTCCTACCTGTACGGGACGCGGTTCGTGACGTTCCTCGCCGTCGAGCACGGGCCGGAAAAGGTCATCGAATGGTTCAACCGAACCAGCGACAGCCGCCGCTACTTCAAATCGCAGTTCGAGAAGGTATTCGCCGTGCGGCTCGACGACGAGTGGCGCCGCTGGATCGCCAGCGAGCGCGTGTGGCAGTCGAAGAATCTCGAGCGCATCCGCCAGCACGCGGTCACGCCCGAGCAGCGCGTCACGACCGAGACGCTCGGCTCGATCTCCCGCACGTTTCACGACCCGGAGCGAAATCTCATTTACGCCGCGATCAACCGGCCGGCGCGCGTGGCGCAGATCGTCTCGATCGATCTCGCCACCGGCGGGATCACGCCTCTGGCCGAGGTGGACTCCCCTGCGCTGTATTTCGTGACCTCGCTCGCCCATGACCCGAAAGCGAGAAAGCTCTACTTCACGTCCGACAACAGCAACGGGTGGCGCGATCTGCACGAGCTCGATCTGGACAGCCGGCGCCGCCGGCAGCTCATCGAGAACTGCCGGGTCGGGGACCTCGTCGTCAACCGCGCCGACGGCTCGATCTGGGGCATCCAGCATCACAACGGGTTTTCCTCGCTCGTGCGAATCCCCACGCCGCACGACAAGTGGACGACGGTCCTCACGCTCGACTACGGGCGGGACATCTTCGATCTCGACATCTCCCCCGACGGGAAGACGCTCAGCGCCTCGCTGATCGAGGTGAGCGGCGAGCAGCAGCTCATCGCGCTCGACATCGAGAAGCTCCTGGCGGGCGACTCGGCGATCACCCCGCTGCACACGTTCGCCAGGAACTCCCCCGCCAACTTCGTCTTTTCGCCGGACGGGCGCCATCTCTACGGCACGTCGTATTACACGGGCGTTTCCAACGTGTTTCGCTACGACAGGGCCGCGCGCACGATGGACGCGATGACCAACGCCGAGACCGGGCTGTTCCGGCCTCTGCCCCTCTCCGATGACAGGCTGGTGGCGTACCGCTATACGGCCGGCGGATTCACACCGGTCGTGGTCCCCATCGAGGTCCGCGAGGACATCAACGCGATCGAATACCTCGGGCAACAGGTCGTCGAACGGCATCCGGTCGTCAAGGAGTGGAACGCCGGTTCGCCGGCACGCGTCAATCTCGACGAGACCACCACATACGCCGGCGAGTACCGGGTTTTTTCGCAGGTGCGCCTCGGTTCCGTCTATCCGATCGTCGAAGGGTACAGGGACACGGTCGCCGGCGGCGTCCGGATGAACTTCGCCGATCCTCTCGGACTCATGTCGTTCGACGTCACCGCCGCGGTGTCGGCGGGGGATGTGGCATCGGACGAGCGCTTCCACCTGAAGATGGGCTACGAACGGGCGCCGTGGCGGGTGCGGCTGCACTACAACGCCACCGACTTCTACGACCTCTTCGGCCCCACGAAGTCGAGCCGGAAAGGCCACTCGGCGTCAGTGGCGTACCACCAGTACCTGGTCTACGAGAGGCCGAAGCTCGTCGACTATACGATCAGCGCGGCGTACTACGGCGGCCTCGACACGCTCCCCGAGTTTCAGAACATCGCGGCGCCGTTCACCCGATATGCGACCGTGCGCGCGCAGCTCGACTCGAAGAACCTGCGGCGGACGATCGGCGCGGTCGACGTCGAGCGAGGGAATGCATGGAGCGTGGCGGTGAGCGGCAGCCTGGTCGAGTCGGAGGTCTTTCCCCGCGTCCATGGCACGTACGACCATGGCTTCATGCTGCCGATCGATCACTCCTCGATCTGGCTGCGGGCGGCGGCGGGAAAATCGTGGGGCGACCGGACCAACGCCTTCTCGAACTTCTTTTTCGGCGGATTCGGCAACAACTGGATCGATCATCAGGAAGTGCAGCGGTATCGGCAGTCCTACAGCTTTCCCGGCCTGGAGCTGAACGAGGCGGGGGGGAACGACTTCGCGAAGGGAACCATCGAGTGGACGCTGCCCGCGGTTCGCTTCCGGCGGGCGGGCGTCCCGTCGCTCTATGCGAACTGGGCGCGGCTGGCGCTGTTCACGTCGACGCTCGTCACCGACGCCGGGACGCCGGCGGTCCGTCGTGAGCTGTCCAGCCTCGGCGCGCAGGTCGACCTCTCCCTGGTGATCTTCTCGAGCCTCGATTCGACCCTCTCGTTCGGTTATGCCACCGCATTCGAGGGCGGCGAGGCCTCCAACGAGGTGATGGTCTCGCTCAAACTGCTTCGATGACGGCCCACCTCGCCCTGCAGAGCATTCTCGGTCTCGCTCCCGTCTGCCTCTTCCTGGGGAGCCTGCTCTACATCGACAGCTACAAGCTCGTGCGGCTGGGCCGCATCCTCCAGTTGATCGCCGCCGGCGGCTTGGCCGCGGCGCTGAGCTACGCCGTCAACAGGAAGATTCTGGAGATCGACCTCGTCGGGCACGGCACGCTCACGCAGTTCGCCGCGCCGGCCGTCGAGGAGGCGCTCAAGCTCGTTCCACTCCTGCTGCTCTTCCGCGCGCGGCGGATCGGATTCGTCATCGACGCGGCGATCTGCGGCTTCGCCTGCGGCGCAGGATTCGCCGTCGTCGAGAATCTCTACTACCTCTCCGCGGTGTCGGGACGAGGCCTGGCGTTCTGGGTCGTGCGTGGATTCGGGACCGCGGTCATGCACGGCGGAACCACGGCCATCGCCGCGATGCTGATGAAGGCCCTCTTTCAACGGCGCGAGTCGACGTCGATCCTGCTCGCCACCCCGGGGTTCGCGGCTGCCTTCACCATTCATGCCCTCTTCAACCAGTTCATCCTCTCTCCGCTGGTCTCCGCCGTGGCGGTGATGGCCCTCCTCCCTCCGCTGATCGTGATGGTGTTCGCGCTCAGTGAAAGACACCTGCAGCGCTGGCTCGGAAGCGGGTTCGACCTCGATGCGGAGCTGATCCGAGCCATTCGCTCCAGCGACTTCGCATCATCGCGGCCCGGACGGTACCTGCAGGAGCTGCGCGACCGCTTCGACGGCCCCGTCGTCGCGGACATGCTCTGTTATCTCCGGCTCTATTCGGAGCTCTCGCTCCGCGCGAAGGGAATTCTGATGTTGCGGGAGAACGGCCTCCCCGTCCCGCACGCGCCCGAAACCCGAGGCAAGCTCGCCGAGTTGCAGTATCTGAAGGCCGCGATCGGCCAGACCGGCCAGCTCGCGCTCGCGCCCCTCCTGCACCGGACCTCCCACGACGTGTGGCAACTGCAACTGCTGGAAGAGGTCTAGTGGAGTCCCCGGGTCTGGGGATGGAGCGCAGCCTCGAATCCCGCCGCATCAGTGAAACGTGCCCTCTCCCGCTTTCGGGAGAGGGCCACCTTCTCCCCCGCCGGAGGCGGGGGAGAAGGCCCGGCGCCGTTAACCAGCTCGGGATGACAGAATCTGGTCGATCTTCGCCGCCAGGACGAAGTCGCTGCGGGTGAGACCGTCGATCTTGTGCGTCCAGATCTTCACCCCCACCTTTCCCCAGGCGAGGGCGATGTCGGGGTGATGCCCTTCCCGCTCGGCGATGGCCCCGACGGCGTTGGTGAACGAGAGCGCCTCGGCGAAGTCGGGAAAGCGGAACTCCTTCTCCAGATGATGCTCGCCGGCCACCCGCCACCCGCTGCCAAGCTCGCCGGCCACGGCGCGCAACTCCTCCCCTTTCAGAGGGGGAACGCCTCCGCGACAGGGGACGCATGCTTCGGCGGCGAGCGAGGAGGGGCGGCCCGCGCCACGGACGAGCTCGCGAAAGGCGTCCGGATCGACCCGGTGCCGGAAGGCTTCCACCCCGGCGACCTCGACCACGGGGACATCGTTGGTGTAGCGGCGGCGGAGGGCGGGGTCCTCATCGATGTCGACCTCACGAAGGTCGACGGGGACGCCGGAGTCGAGGATGGCGCGCCGGGCCTGGTCACAGAGGCGGCAGTCGCGGCGGGTGTAGAGGGTGACGATAAGTGGTTGCATTCTCCAAGCTTAATCCTTCCGTGGCAGCGGGATTGCTTGAGGTGGGGTGGAGGAGTGTTGGATTCCGAGAAGTCGCAGAAGATCCTCGTGGTGGACGATGACGATGCCATTCGAGCCCTGGTCGAGCGCGTCCTGCGCCGGCAGACGTACGAGGTGGACTCGGCGCGCGATGGCTTCGAGGCCATCGAGAAGCTCTCGAGGAACGACTACGCGATGGTGCTTCTCGACCTGATGATGCCGCGGGTGGACGGCCACGGCGTGTTGCGGTTCCTGGAAAGCGAGAAGGGAGCCAAGGCCCCCTGGGTGATCATCATGACCGCTAATCTGCAGAGCGCCGCGGAGGCCACGCGGTCGGCCGCCGTGTACAGCGTGCTACCGAAGCCGTTCGACATCCACCAGCTCATCGAGCACGTGCGCGATCTCGCCGCCTGATCCGGTGCGCTCCTTGCTTCGGAGAGAATGAGGCGTCCCGATGTCATCAGTCGTTACACTTCTCGTGGTCGCGGGCGCGATCCTGCTGGGGATCGTGCTCGCCTATGTGCCGATGCGGCTGCTCCTGGCGCAGATCGCCAAGAACGTGCGGCACTTCATCCAGCGCCAGCGCGACCGGCGGCGCGTCACGCGGGGGACACGCGAGCGGAGGAAGGAAGAGGAGTCGTCGGCCGGTTAGGGCCGCCGGCCCTCAGCTCTTCAGGGCCTGTTCGATGGCGCGCATCATCTCCGCGTCGCCGAGGCTGACCACGCCGATCTTCTTCCAGATGACCGTTCCGTTGCGGTCGACGATGGCCGAGGTCGGGAGGATCATGGTGTCGAAGAGCATGGCCAGCCGTCCTTCCGGGTCGAGCACGATGGGATAAGTCATGCGCTGCTCCTCGACGAATTCGCGGACGACCTGGTCTCCCCCTTCGTCGACGCTGACCCCCACGACCTTGAAGCGCTCCGCGAGGTGCTCGTTGTGGAGCTTCTCCAGCTCCGGGATCTCGTAGCGGCACGGCCCGCACCAGGTGGCCCACAGATTGAGAAAGAGGACGTTCCCCCGCTCCTTCGCCACGTCGAAGGTCGACCCGTCGAGGAGCTCCGCCGAGTACGAAGGCATCGGCCGGCCGACCTCCACCACGCTCTGGGCGGGGGGGGGAGCGTTGGCGGCCAGGGGGGCGGCCGCTTCACGCCGTTCGCCGCATCCGGCGACGGGCACGATCAACAGCAGGAACAGCAGACTCTTTCTCATAATCCCTCACCCGGCCTGGTGGGCTCCATGTGCAACGCGTCGTTGACGCGGTTGAAGTAGTTGAACAGACCGGCCATCGCCGAGATCTCCACGATCTCCCCGTCATCGTAGTACGCGCGGAGCCTGGCGAAGAGCTCGTCGCCGATGGCGTGGGCGTCGAGCGTCAGTTGCCGGGCGTATGCCAGCGCCGCCTTTTCGGCATCGCTGAAGGGGCCGCTCTCGAAGTCGGGGAGCGCCGCCAGCTCCGCTTCCGTCGCGCCGTGCCGCGCAGCCTGCGCGGTATGCGAACGGTCTCAATACTGGCAGCGATTCATCCGGGAGACGAGCGTCGCCACCAGCTCCTTGGTCTTGACCGGAACGGTCCCGCTGCCGGTCACGGCGTTCAGATGGGCCACCATCGTCTTCAGGATCTCCGGACGATGCGCGTAGACCCGGAACATGTTCGGTATGTTGCCGCGGGCCGCGCCCACCTTCTCATAGAGCGCGCGGACGTCGGGCGGGACTTCGTCTCGGGTGAGCTTCGGCAGTCTGGCCATGGCCGCGTATTGTAGAGAAAAGAAAAGCCCCGCCGCGGGGCGGGGCTTCGGATCGCCGTGACGGCTCCGCCGTCACTTCGTCTCGGGCTCTTCGATCTTCCCCTTCTTGATGACCTCGGGCTCGGCCGGCACTTCCTCCACGACCGCCGCCGCTTCCGCTTCCGCCGCCACCTCCGCCTTGGCGTGCGTGACGCCGACCACCACGCGATCGGGGTCGTCGAGTACCTTCAGGCCTTCCGGCACCTTCAGCTCGCCGACGCGGAGGTAGTCGTGATGTCCCAGCTCGCTGATGTCCACATCGATCGAGTCGGGGATGGCGCCGGGCAGGCACTCCACATGGAGCTCGCGAACCTGGAAGTCGAGCAGCCCCCCCTCCTTGACGCCGATGGCCGTTCCATTGAGGCGGATCGGAACGTTCACGCGAACCACCTCGTCCATCACCACGCGGACGAAGTCGATGTGGGTCATCCGCCGCGAGATCGGGTCGATCTGGATGTCCTTGATCATCGCGTGCCGCTGCTGATCGCTCCCCGCCATCTTCAGCAGGAAGATCGACCGGACGCCGTGCTCGCCCTTCTGCACCAGATCGGAGACGGCCTTGCGGTCGACCTCGATGGCCACCGGGTCGCGGTGCCCGCCGTAGACGACCGCCGGGATCTTCCCCGCGGCCCGGATCCTCCGCGCCACGCCCTTCCCCACCTGCTCGCGCCGGCTCACTTCCAACGTGATTTCAGCCATGGTGACTCCTCAGACGGATTCTGACAGCCAGACCAGAAGCCGCGGCCGCAACGCATTATTCCCGAACGGGTTGCGGAGGCCAACCTGCGGTGTCCCGGCCTCGTCTCCCCCTCAGATCTCGAACAGCGAGCTGACCGAGTCCTCGTTGTGGATGCGCTGGATCGCCTCCCCCAGCAGGTCGGCGATCGAGAGGGTGCGGAGCTTGGGGCACTCGGCCTCCTTCTCCGCCGTCGGCATGCTGTTGGTCGTGATCACGGCCTCGATCCTCGAGCCGTTGATCCGGCTGACGGCCGGCCCGGAAAGGACGGCGTGCGTGCAGGAGGCGGAGATCGACCGGGCTCCCTGCTTCAACAGCGCCTCCACCGAGTGAATCAGCGTCCCGGCCGTGTCGATGATGTCGTCGACGATGAAGACGTTCCGGTCCTCCACCTCGCCGATGATGTGCATCACCTCGGTCTGGTTCGCCGCCACGCGCCGCTTGTCGATGATGGCCAGCGCCGCGCCGAGCCGCTTCGCATAGGCCCGCGCGCGCTCCACCCCGCCGGCATCGGGCGAAACGATGGTCAGGTCGGGGAGGGCCAGCTTCTTCAGGTGCCCCACGATCACCGGCGCGGCGAAGAGGTGATCGACCGGAATGTTGAAGAACCCCTGGATCTGCGAGGCGTGCAGGTCGAGGGTCAGGACCCGGTCCGCGCCCGCGGCGGTGATCAGGTCGGCCACCAGCTTCGAGGTGATGGGCACGCGCGGTTTGTCCTTCCGGTCCTGGCGCGCGTAGCCGTAGTAGGGAATGACCGCTGTTACGCGCCGCGCCGAGGAGCGCTTGAAGGCGTCGAGCATGATCAGCAGCTCCATCAGGTGGTCGTTCACAGGGGGCGAGGTCGGCTGGATCACGAAGACGTCGGCACCGCGGACGTTCTCGTCGATCTGCACGTAGTTCTCGCCGTCGGCGAAGCTGTAGAGGGTGACGTGCCCCGGCTCGACGCCGAGATGGGCGCAGATGTCCTGGGCGAGGCTCTGGTGAGCACGACCGGAGAAGACCTTCAGGGGGCCGTACAAGCGGGCGCGATTATACCGGGGGAAGAAGCGAGCGCGGGCCTTCACCCGAAGCAGCCATCGTCTCGTCGATCCGGCGGGAGGGATGGTGCGCCCAGTAGGATTCGAACCTACGACCTTCAGCTCCGGAGGCTGACGCTCTATCCAGCTGAGCTATGGGCGCGCACGGACGCCGGGGGGGATTGTATGGGTCCGAACAGGCTGCGGCAACCGCTCATTTCAGCGGCCGCCCGTCACGCCGAAGCGCGAAAGAGCACGATCAGCACGCCGAAACCGATCAGGATGAGCACGATCGGCAAAATGATGCTCCGGCCACGAGCCCGTCGCGGCACCGTCTCCTCTGCCTCCTCGGGCGCCGCCGTCTCGGTGATCATCGGATCGAATCCGGCCGTGTCGGGCGCCGGGCTCGTCTCCGTCACCGGCGGCGTGATCACGGGCGGCGTGCTGACGATCCCCGGCGGAAGGGGCGGCTCGAGGCCGGCGGCCGTCGCGGTCGCCGGTGAAGGCTGAGGCGCCGGGGCCGTGGGACGCGCCGCAGTGGTGCGCCGCGGCTTCGAGGGAGCGGTCGTGCGCGGACGCTCTTGAGTGACCCGCGGCGTGGCGGGGGGCGGCTGAGCCGGCGCGGGCGGCTGGACGCGCTCGGCCGCTGGCGGCGCCGGGACCGTGGTCCGCGGCGGGGCCTCCACCTGCCGGCCTGCGGGCACGCCGGCGCGGGTCAGGCGCTCGCCGGCGATGCCGAGCAGAAACTCGCTGGACTCGCGGGTCGGGTAGTACCGAACGCCGTTCGCATCGACGATGGCCTGGCGCCGGATGAACTCCTCGTAGCCGCGATACCTGGTGAGCGAGCGCAGAAGCGCCCCATCCCCGGCGCCGGCATCGAAGAATGCACCGGTGGGAGTGCTGAACTGGTAGTCCCAGAGGGCGGCAAGGTCATCGAAGGCCGCGATGGCATCGGCGGCGGCGTTCCTCTCGGCACCCGGAGGGGCGGCGGCGAGCATCGACTTTGCGCCGGCCAGGGCGGCCTGGAACGCGTCGCGGTCGCGCCCCAGCGCCGCGGCGTGCGCGTCGCGGAGCTGCGAGCGAAGATCGGGCCGCGGAGCGGCGGCCGGCTCGGGCGGGGGCTGGCGCTGCGGCGGGGAAATCTCGGCCACGCGGGGGCGAGGCACCGGCTGCGGGGCGGTCACCTCGTCGCACTCCGGAGGCACCGGTGCCGTTGCCTGCGGCAGAACGGTGACGGTGGGGTTCAGCCGCGGCGATTGCGCGAGGAGCGCCGCCGCGCTGAACACCATCATCACGGCCAGGCCGCCGTGCCGCATGCACATTCTCATGTTCACTGCTCCACAACGGGAAGCGACACCTGCCATGCCACCATCTGTTCGATCTTCGTCCGGTAGCGAATCACATCCTCGGTCATTTGGATGAAGGGAAGGGCGCAGGAGAGCTCGTGCCGTGCCTCGGCGTAACGCCCGGTCTCGTACAGCGAGACGGCGTTGTAATAGCGGAGGTCTTCCTCACCCCGGGCGAATGGAGCGAGGCGCGCAAAGGCCTCCACCGCGCTCCGGTAGGCGCCGGTGCGATAGAGACCGGTGGCCGCTTCCGCGCGCGCGCTTCGCGGCGCGTCCGACATGGCGATCCGCGCATAGATCTCGCCGGCTTCCGCCAGGCGTCCGGTGGCGGCAAATTCGCCGGCCCGCCGCAGGAGGCCGGCCCAGTCGCCGGGCAGCGCGGCGGGAACGGGCGTCACGGGCGCGGGAGGGCGGACCGGCTCGCGCACGGCCCTTTCCGCCGCCGCCACGCGCTGGTCGGCGGCGCGCTGGATCTCGGCGATCCGCTGCTCGGCCGCCCGCTCCGCCGCTGCGACGCGCTCATCGGCCTCGCGGCGGATCGCGGCGACCTTCTCGTCCGCCTCGCGCTGGATGCGCGCGCACGCCTGCGCCACCATCTGCTCGACGAGCCGGAGCCGTTCCGGCTCGGCCATGACGGGCTGCGGCGTCGCGGCCGCGCCAGCGCGCGCCAGTTGCGCGTTGGTCACGAGATCGATGTCGGGAACGAGCCGGGCGGCGAGGCTCTCGTACTCGGCGGCATCCGTGTCGAGCGGCAGCCGGCTGTAGACCGGCTCGATGCGCTCGGCGGTGGCCAGCCTCAGAACGGCCTCGCGCGCTTCCCTCTCGTTTCCAAGCCGCGAGTGCGCCAGCGCCAGATAGATCAGGGTCGTCTCGAACTGCGGCAGCTTCTCGAAGCGTCCGGTGCTGACATAGGCCTGCATCTCCTGCGGCGAGAGGAAGCCCTGCGCCGCCGCGCTGAGATCGGTCACCGCCTCGGCGTACCTCTCCGCGCGGAAGTGCTCCAGGCCGCGCTGCAGCATCGTCTCCGGAGCAACCTCCGTCTGCGCTGCCATGCTCAGCGTGGAGAGCAGCACGGCGACGGTCAAGAGCCTGCGCACGATCGCCATCATACGACGATGCGGGCGGGAGGGGTCGCCCGAGCGCAGGCTAGGCGACGATGATGACCGAGGCCTCGTCGGACCCGGGAAGGAACCGGCGGACTGCCTTCCGAAGCCGGGCCGGCAGCACCGGCTTTCCGAGCGCCTCGCGGACGCCCGGATAGAGCTTCCGGATCTCGGCCACGTCGAGGCCGGTCACCACGACCACCGAGTCAAGGACGGCAGGCGTGTTCTTGTGGAGATGCTCCATCATCTCCGCGCCGCTCATCTTCGGAAGCACGATGTCGAGCAGAATCAGCGCGTAGGTCTGCCGGTCGAGCATCTCCAGGGCGAGCTCGCCGTCGGAAACCGCGTCGACGAGAAAACCCTCACCGGCGACGATGGCACGAAGCGCTTCTCGCGTGGCGAGATCATTTTCCACGACCAGCGCCCGGGGCAGCATGCGACGAATTGTGTTGCATCGGTTGCACAAAATCTAGTGCTCCCCGCCGATGAACGCCGTGATCAGCTCGATGGCTCGGTCCAGGATTCCATTTTCAGACACTTCGGAGCCGCGGCGCGGCTTGAACGAATGATCCCCGCCGGCGAGCCATTCGACGCGGATCGAAGCAGAGAGATCGTAGCTCGCCACATCCTCCGGAGTGCCGAACGGATCGCGAGAGCCCTGAATGATCAAGGTCGGTGTGACGAGAGTGCGGAGGTGCTCCACGCGAAGACGCGCCCGATTCCCGGGAGGATGGAACGGATATCCGAGGCAGATCAGGCCGCGGGCCTGCACCTCGTCGGCGATCATGCTGGCCATCCTCCCGCCGAGCGATTTTCCTCCGACGAAGAGCCGCTCGGCGGCGTTCTGGCGGACGGCCTCCCGCCAGGTGTCGAGGAGCACGGGCTGCCGGTCGGGGGCGCCGGTGCGCTTTCCCTCCCGGCGGGCCCGCATGTAGGGAAACTCGAACCGGACGACGCGAATGGCGTTCGCGGCCAGGCCGCGGGCGATCCGGGTCATGAAGGGCGAGTCCATCGACCCGCCTGCGCCGTGCGCGAAGACGAACGTGGCCGCCGCGTCCGCGCGGCCGTCCGTGAGAAACGTCATCCCCAAACGTGTCATCCTGAAGCACCTCGTGTCATTCCTGGCTGGTCAGAACCGCAGAGCCTTCTCCCCCGCCTCCGGCGGGGGAGAAGGTGGCCCTGAACGGAGCGAAGGGCCGGATGAGGGGGTTCCCTCGTGAGACCGAAACACCCTCACCCGGCGCT
>DATLEX010000022.1:0-19243 GCA_035525045.1 Thermoanaerobaculia bacterium
CCGAGCCGTTCAGTGGTCTCCTGATGGCCGATCGCTCGCGGGGCACCAGGTCGGCTCCGCAGGCGTGGAGCAGCCGGGTCTCTACATTCATTCCCTGGAGGATGGCAGCTTCAAGCAGGTGGCGAAGAGCGTCGGGGGGCACGACTTCGTCTGGCTGCCCGACGGCCGCCGCATGGTGATCCGGGACGTCTCAGGGAACATCCAGATGCTCGATACCGCCACCGGGGTGACGAAGGAGCTGGTCCACATCGGGCACGAGCTGATCGGATTCGGCGGGCTCTCCGTCTCGGCGGACGGGAAGAGCGTCTATTTCGTGCGCGATTCCGCCGAAGCCGACATCTGGCTGCTGCAGCTCGACGATCCGCCGGAATCTTTAACCCGCTGAATCGTTTGCATGTGCGCGTGAAAAGCAGGCAGACGCGAGAGGTTCGCATCGGCAACGTCCGGATCGGCGGATCGAACCCCATCGCCGTCCAGTCGATGACCGCCACGCGGACCCAGGACATCCCCGCCACCGTCCGGCAGGTCGAGCTGCTCGAGGCCGCCGGGGCGGACCTGATCCGCATCGCCGTCGACAACCCGAAGGACGTCGCCGCCCTCGCCGAGATCCGCCGGGCACGGCCGAATGCCAACCTGGCCATCGATCTCCAGGAGAACTACCGCCTCGCCGAGAAGGTCGCCCCCTTCGTCCAGAAGCTCCGCTACAACCCGGGGCACCTCCACCACATCGAGCGGGAGAAGCCGGTGGTGGAGAAGGTGCGGTATCTCGTGAACGTGGCCCGCGAGCACGGCTGCGCCATGCGCATCGGGGTGAACGCCGGCTCGGTGGACCCCGAGAAACTCGAGAAGTACGCGCACGGCGACTCCATCACGCCGATGCTCGAGTCGGCGCTCGACCACTGCGCGATACTCGACGAGCTCGGCTTCGACCAGTACGTCGTCTCCCTGAAGGACTCCGATCCGAACAAGGTCATCGACGCAAACATCCGCTTCGCCGAGAGCAGGCCCGACGTGCCGCTGCACCTCGGCGTCACCGAGGCGGGCATGCCGCCCGACGGAGTGATCAAGACCCGCATCGCCTTCGAGCAGCTCGTCACCCGCAACATCGGCGACACCATCCGCGTCTCCCTCACCCTCCCCTTCGAGCAGAAGGGGGAAGAGGTCACCGTCGGCCGGCAGATCCTCGACGACATCGCCGCAGGCCGCTTCCGTTCGGTGCCCCGCTTCGAGCACAAGGGGCTGAACATCATCAGCTGCCCCTCCTGCTCCCGCGTGGAGAACGAGGCCTTCATCGACCTGGCCCGGAACGTGCGCGAGATGACCGGGTATGCGAAGGAGCACGACATCACCATCGCCGTGATGGGATGCCGTGTGAACGGCCCCGGCGAGACCGACGACGCCGACCTCGGGATGTGGTGCGCGCCGAGCTTCGTCAACCTCAAGCGCGGGCCGCAGTCGCTCGGCCACTTCACCTACGACGAAATCCTTGGCCGTCTGCGCGCCGAGCTCGATCGCCTGATCGAGGAGAAGCGCGCCGCGGTCGGAGCGACGAGTTGAGACGTCTTCAGTACCTGATCATCACAGCGACGGTCATCCTCCTGGACATCTGGACCAAATGGCTCGTGCTGGCCCGCATCGAGCTGCACGAGGCCATCCCGATCATCCCGAACTTCTTTCAGCTGGTGCACGTGCGCAACACCGGCGCGGCGTTCGGGATCGGGGCCAATGCGCAGTCCAGCCTCGTCCCCATCTTTCTGAACGTGGGAGCCATCGCCGTCTTCTGCGTGGTGGTGGTCTACGCGCTGCGATCGGCGGTGACCGACCGGCTCCTGCAGACCGGCCTGCACCTCATCCTCGGCGGGGCGATCGGGAATCTCCTCGACCGCTTCCGCTTCGGCTACGTGGTCGACTTCCTCGACGTCTACCTCGTCTGGGGCGGCCGCGAGCACCACTGGCCCGCCTTCAACGTCGCCGACTCCGCCATCTGCATCGGCATCGTGCTCCTCTTCTTCGACATGCGGAAGAAGCCGGAGGAGAGGATCGCCGCCAAGGCCACCTAGCCACTCTGTGGATCTCTGTGTCCTCTGTGTCTCTGTGGTTGATTTTTTTACCACAGAGACACAGAGGACACAGAGGGGCACGGAGTCAGCGCATCTCCTTCACGCCATCGATGAGCAGGCGCGGCTCGGTCAGCTCCTGGACCTGTTCAGCACTCACCCCTGGCGCCAGCTCCACGAGCCGCAGCCCTTCCGCCGTCACGTCGATCACCGCGTAATCGGTGATGATGCGGTTCACGCAGCGCACTCCCGTGAGCGGGAGGTTGCACTCCTTCAGGATCTTCTTCTCGCCCTTCTTCGTCACGTGCTCCATCGTCACGATCAGGCGCTTCGCGCCGGCCACCAGGTCCATCGCCCCCCCCATCCCCTTCACCATCGCTCCGGGCACCATCCAGTTGGCGATGTCTCCCCCGGCCGAGACCTGCATCGATCCCAGGATGGAGAGGTCGACCTTCCCGCCGCGGATCATGCCGAAGGAGTCGGCGCTGGAGAAGTACGACGCTCCCTGCAGCACGGTGACCGTCTGCTTGCCGGCGTTGATCAGGTCGGGATCGACTTCCTCCTCGGTCGGAAAAGGACCGAGCCCGAGGATCCCGTTCTCCGACTGGAGGATCACCTCCATGCCGGGCGGGATGTAGTTGGCCACCAGCGTGGGCATGCCGATGCCGAGGTTGACGTAGTACCCGTCGCGCAGCTCCTGGGCGGCGCGGCGGACGATCTGTTCGCGTGTCAGTGGCACGTGAGGTTCGCTCCTTGGCGCGCCATTCAAACATCGTCCGATCCGCCGTGCAAACGGCCCTACAATGAGCCCTCCGCATGGAGATGAGCCGACGGAGCTTCGCCCTCCTCCTTCTCCTCGGCGTCCTGCTTCGCCTCCTGCTGATCGCGACCTCGATCGGCACGAACGACGTCGTCAACTGGATCGCCTTCGCCGGCCTGGTCGACCGCGCCGGAATCGGTCCGGCCTACGCCCGGATCGCCGAGCTGAATCATCCTCCCCTGGCGCTCCTGCTCCTCCTTCTCCTGGAAAAGCTTCGAGGCGTGGTTGGCCTCGAGATCGGCGACCTTCTCCGCACGCTTCAGGTGGCGTTCGATCTCCTCGCCGCCGGCGCGCTGCTCGACATCGGACGGTCGCTGGGGTGGCGCTCGCCCCACGGGCCGGCCCTGTTCTACTTCCTCTCACCGGTCTCGATCTTCGTGACCGGGTTTCACGGGAACACCGACCCGTCGATGGTGGCCCTTCTGCTCGGCTCGCTGGCCCTCCTTCTTCGGGAGCGGCCCCGCCCTCTGCTGGCGGGCGTGCTCTTCGCGGCCGCGGTGGGCATCAAGGTCGTACCGCTTCTCCTCCTGCCCCTGGTGTTGTTGTGGAGACGCGATCGGCTGCCCTTCGCGGCCGGGTTCGGGATCGCTGCCGGGGCGATCTTCCTTCCGTTCGTCGCCACCGGCGGAACGATCGTTCTGCAGCGCATCTTCGGCTACAACCCCCAGCCGGGGAACTACGGGCTGTCGTACCTTCTGTTCGCCCTGGCCGAGGGGAGCGGCAACCCTGCGCTGCGAGACCTGCTCGAGCGGCTCGCCGCGGGGTGGAACGCCGTGGCGCGGCACGCCGTGACGGCGGCGATCGGCGCCTACTCGGTGGCGCTCGCCCTCCGGCGCGAGCGGGACGGGCTGACGCTCCTGGCCGGCTGCGGCACGGTGCTGCTGATCGCGATGGCGCTCAGCCCCGGGATCGGCATGCAGTACTTTCTCTGGCCGATCGCCTTCCTGCCGTTCGCGGTGAGCGCCGCCGACCGCTGGACGCTCCTCGGCGTCTTCTCCGTGACGCAGTTCACGCTCTACACGATCTGGTCGGGCGGCTTCCCGTGGTGGTTCGCCGATTCGACGGTGCGCCAGCCCGGAATCAACCTGGTGTGGCTCGCCAACCTGGTCTGGTTCACGGTGATCGTGGTGACCGTGCGCGCCGTCGTCCGGACGCTGCGCCCTACGCCTTCCTGACGGTGCGCTGCTCGATGCGCTTCTCGCGCGGCGCCACGACCAGGCGGTGCACGAAGATCCCCGGGGTGTGCACGCAGTCGGGATCGAGCTCCCCCGGCTCGACCAGCTCTTCGACCTCGGCGATGCAGACCTTCCCCGCCGTCGCCGCCATCGGATTGAAGTTGCGCGCGCTCTTGCGGTACTGGAGATTCCCGAGTCGATCTCCGCGCCAGGCGGCCACCAGCGCAAAGTCGCCGACGATGCCGCGCTCCATTACGTAGTGCCTTCCCTCGAACTCGCG
This sequence comes from Thermoanaerobaculia bacterium, assembly GCA_035525045.1. Classification (GTDB taxonomy): domain Bacteria; phylum Acidobacteriota; class Thermoanaerobaculia; order Gp7-AA8; family Gp7-AA8; genus DATLEX01. The sequence goes on from DATLEX010000022.1 coordinate 4,333, forward strand.
CGTCTCCTTCCCCTCCGCGACTACGGTGCCGTATCCGGCCGGCGTGAAGAACGCCGGGATCCCGGCGCCGCCGGCGCGCATCCGCTCGGCCAGGGTGCCCTGCGGGACGAACTCGACGTCGAGCTCGCCGGCCAGGAACTGCCGCTCGAACTCCGCGTTCTCGCCGACGTAGGAGGCGACCATCTTCCGGATCTGCTTCGTCTGCAGCAGAAGCCCGAGTCCCCAGTCGTCGACGCCGGCATTGTTGGAGACGCAGGTCAGGTCCTTCGTCCCCTGTTTCACCAGGGCGTTGATCAGGTTCTCGGGAATCCCGCAGAGGCCGAATCCGCCGACGACGAGGAGCGCCCCGTCCTGAACATCGTGGATCGCCTCGTCCGCGGAATCGACGACCTTGTTGATCATGACGCGGCGGAAGATACCAGAGATGCGCGCCGCCGCGCGAAGGCGATGAGCACGGATGAGCCGGCGGCGATCCAGGCCAGAGCCGGCAGGATCGAAGCCCGGCTCCCCTTTCCGAACACGACCTCGCCGAGGTTCGCGGCGGCGGTCGAGCGGGCGACTTTGCGATCGGCCGGACCGATCTGTTCCCATCCCAGCTCGCGCAGCGTCGCGTCCGGGAAGCGGCCGAGAACGAGAACCGGCAGCAGCTCCTGGCGAAGCGGATCGCGGTACGACTCGGCCGGCGTCGGATTCACCGCCGCGGCGGCGAAATTGAAGATGAACGAGAGCGCGCCGAGGACCACCCACAGCGGGCGCGCTCGCCCCGCCGCGAGCATCATCGGGATCCCCAGCAGCGGGATCGCCGGCAGCAGGTAGCGAGGTCCGAAGGACCAGCCGCCATGCCAGAAATTGAATCCGGCGATGGCCAGCAGCAACAACAGCGGGACGGCGATCACCGCGATCCGCTCATGCCTCAGGTCGTCGCGCCGGCGCATGAACCAGAGCCCCGCCAGCGCGATCAGAAGCACGGGCGACGTGTAGAAGAGACCGCGGAACGGCGAGAACGTCAGTCCCCAGAGCGCCTCGGCCGTCGGAAGACTCAGCACTCCGAACAGCAGTCCGGCGCCCGTGAACGTGCTCGCCTCGACCGCCGTCCTCCACGGCGATCCGAAGCAGATCGTGTGATAGACGCCGAGAGCGACCGCCAACGGCAACCCTCCGACGACGAAGCGAGCCGCTCCTCGCCACGACGAGGTCCTCCAGACGATCACCGCCAGAACGACGGCCGCGGCCGCGCAGACGTAGAAACACGCCGTGGCCATCCCTGCGGCCGCCCCCGCGGAGAGCGGTCGCGAGCGCGTGAGCGTGAACGCGAGCAGGAGGAACAACCCTGCCGGGACGTGGGCCATCAGCACGGTGGAGTACGGGAAGACGATCGTTCCGAAGAGAACGGCCAGCGTCGCGACGAGCGCGGATACCGCCCCGATTCCGAGACGTCTCCGGCCGTACAGAAAGAGGATCACGCCGGTCAGCGCGCCGCTCACGCCGCAGATCGCGATGGTCACGAGCCGTTGATTGACCGTGGAGAGATCGTCGAGGGAGAGATTCAGCCGCCGCTCCACGGCCACGATGGCCGCGTACGGGAGGGCGGCCAGCAGCGACAGCCCCGGCGCCTTGTTGCTGTAGTTGTGCCTCCCCAACCCGCGCGAGACGTCTCCGGTGCTCGCGTCGTACCCGTCGATGTGCAGCGTCCCGCGCTCGACCACGGCTCGAGTGAGGGCGAAGTGCGAGTTCTGGTTCCACCCCTCCCCGCCGAAGAAGAAAGCATAAGTGCCGAGCGCGAGGACGAAGATCGCGACGCCGAGACGGCGGTCCGCGAGGTCCGTTCCGTCATGCGCGGGCGCGACGCTGCCGGCCATGTCCCGCGACCATAGCAGAGTCAGCCGGCCGCCGGCCCACGCGGGCAGTCGATCGCGTCGCACGACTCTCAGTGCGCGTGCGCGTGGTCGTGGTCGTGGTGGTCGTGCGTGTGGCCGGCCGTGCCGCTGGCGATCTGCTCGGTGACCTGCCTGGCGATCGACACGAAGGCGTGGGCGGCGGGAGACGACGGATCGAGCACCACGATCGGCTCGCCGGTGTCCCCTCCCACCACTACCTTCGGGTCGAGCGGGACCTCGCCGAGGAACGGCACGCCGAGCATCTCGGCGGTCTTCTTCCCCCCGCCGTGCCCGAAGATCTCCTCCCGCTCACCGCAGTGCCGGCAGATGTAGTAGCTCATGTTCTCGACGATGCCGAGCACCGGCACGTTGACCTTGCGGAACATGGCCAGGCCCTTGCGCGCGTCGATGAGAGCCACGTCCTGCGGCGTGGTCACCACCACCGCCCCGGTCAGCGGCACCTTCTGGGTGATGGTGAGCTGCGCGTCGCCGGTTCCCGGCGGGAGGTCGATGATCATGAAGTCGAGCACTCCCCAGCTCACGTCGGTGAGGAACTGGTCGAGGGCCTTCATGACCATCGGGCCGCGCCAGATCACCGGCTCGTCGGGGCGGGTGATCAGGCCGAGGGACATGGTCTTCACGCCGTGGTTCTCCATCGGGACGATCTTCTCGTCGTCGCCGACGACCGGCCGCCCCTCGATGCCGAGCATCATCTGCTGCGACGGCCCGTAGATGTCGGCGTCGAGCAGCCCCACGGTGTGGCCGAGGGCTCGGATGGCGAGGGCGAGGTTGGTGGAGACGGTCGATTTCCCGACCCCGCCCTTCCCCGAGGCCACGGCGATGGTGTACTTCACGCCCGGAAGCACACGCGGCGGCGCACCGGCCGTTGCGCCCGGCGCGCCCTGACGCGGACCGACCTCGAGCTGGATGTGCGCCTCGGTCACCCCTTCGACGGCGCGCACGGCCGCCTCGGCCTCGCGGAGGATCTGCTGTCCCACCGCCGGGTTCTCGCTCTGGAAGCGGACGGTGAAGGAGACGAGCCCCTCCTCCACTTTCAGGTCGTGAATGAATCCGAACGAGACGATGTCGCGCGAGAGGCCGGGAAACCGGACCTTCTTCAGCGCGTCAAGAACCTGCTGCTGCGTCGGCTGAGCCATGATTCTCCCGTTTGAAGCGTTCGTACGAGGCGGCAATGATCGGAATCGCCTCGTCCGACGAGGAGACGATCGAGACCACGTCGAGATCGGGCGAACTGACCAGCCCCCGCTCGACCATGTTCCCTCGAATCCAGTCGATCAGCGGCGGCCACATCGTCCCCACCAGGATCAGCGGATGCTCCTTCATGTGCTTCACCTGCAGGAGCTGCCAGACCATGAAGAGCTCGAGCGCGGTGCCGATCCCTCCCGGAAAGACGATGAACGCCGACGAGAGCCGCACGAAGTGGTGCAGCCGCGAGAAGAACGTGCGGTGGCGGAAGACCTTGTCCACGAACGGATTGGCCTGCTCCTCGCTCGGCAGGTGGATGGACAGGCCGAAGGAGCGGGAATGACTCTCGATCTGCCCTTCGATCGCCCCCGAGTTCGCCGCCTCCATCAGCCCCGGCCCGCCGCCGGTGACGATGTCGACCCCCATCCGGGCCAGCTCGGCGCTCAGCTTCCGCACTTCCTCGTAGATCGGGTCGCCCCGCCGGATGCGGGAGCTGCCGAAGATCGAGACGCGGTAGTGCTCCACTCTCTCGGGCTGAATATGGTCGAGGTCGTTGATCGTCTCCCACAGTTGATAGATGGCCTTGTCGAGGACATAGGAGGGGTCCGACCCGCCCCGCTTCCTGGACTGCTGTTCCTTGCGGAGGTGCTCGAGCTCGGGAGTGGAGGTGTTCCGCTGGTTGGGCATACGGGGCCGGCCATCTTACCAAGGATGGGGCGCGGGAGTTGGGGCTCAGGGCTCGGAGTTCGCAACGCAAGCCGCACTGAGGACTGACGTTCTAACCCCTGAGCCCCACCCCGTCTACTGCCTGGCGATCCAGACGTCCGTGCCGAAGGTCCTCAGCTTCGTCTCGGCGGCGCGCGCGGCCTCCTCGGAGGGGAAGTTGATCCGCACCCGGAAGAGCGGCCCCTTCTCGTTGCTGGCCCGCTCGACGTAGGCCGAGAGGAAGCCGCCGTCGATCAGCTTCGCCGCGAACGCCTCGGCCCGCTTCTGGTCGGTCGTCGAGAGGAGCTGGGCATAGTGCGGGACGGCTGGCGCGGCGGCCGGCGGCGGCTCTTCCCTGATCTTGATCGGCGGCGGGGCGGGCTTCGACTGCGTCCTGGCGGGCTGGCGGACTGCCGGCTTCTCCTCCGCGCCGCGGAAGGCGGCATCTTCGGAGACGCCGAGCTCCACGATGCGCTCCCGCGACTGCTTCGGAATGGCCCCTGCCTCGTCGACGATCGCCGGAGCGTTCTGGGCCAGAAGGTGGTCGTCTCCCTGGGTGCGGCCGATCATCAGGCCGAAGGCAAACGAGGCCGCGAGTGAGAGAAGGAGCAGGACGAAGGCGAAGAAGGCCTGTCCGGCGGTGAGTGAGACTTCGTAGTGGGATTGGTCTTCGCTGATCGGCTCTATAGACATCACGCCCTCCCTGGTTCGATCCCTATTGTCCCTGAGCCTGCGGCGGTGCCGCGGCATTCCAGTTTGTGTGATAAACGCGTCCGTTGTCAAAGTAGACGGCCGAGGCGCCGCCGTCCGACTTCGGGTAGATCCAGACCGCGTAGACGCGGTTGTTCTGGACCACCTGCTTGATCCAGTCCTCGCGGGGGAGTCCGATCAGCGAGCGGACCTCCTGCTCGCGCATCCCCCCCTTGACCTGGGCGAAGGCGCTCATGGAGACGAAGCGCCGCCGCTCGGCCAGCGCCAGCTTCTGCCGCGCCTCGTCGTTGGCCGGCTCGATCTCCAGCGCGGCGCGGTAGAAGTCGATGGCCCGATCGTAGCGGGCCAGCAGGTTCATGTAGTCGTCGGCGATGAGGACCTTTTCCTTCGCCAGCACCGCCGCGGCGCGGGCGTCGCCGGTACGGTCGTGGTACTCGCGCAGCTTGTCGGTGAAGGCCACCAGGGCCGGCTCGATCTTGCGGTGGTTCTCCAGGCGGGCCTCGATCTGCTCCTTCCGCGGAGCGGTGGCCGGCGGCTCCCTCTGCGCGCCGCGCAGGGTCTGGATCCACTGGAAGTCCGCCATCAGCAGCGACCACTCCCGCTCGTTGGGACGGGTGGGACGCCCCGCCGAGATGCAGGCGGCCAGGACGAGCGGGATCAGGAACGGGAGCAGACGACGCATCGGTAGAGTTATTTTACAACCGTTGACCTGGCCCGCGCTCGTTGCGTTGCCGAAGTTCGGTCCCTTGGGCCCGTGGAGCCTTCTCCCACGCCTCCGGCGGGGCAGAAGGTGGCCGAAGGGATACACTCTCTGCCGCGATCGCGCCGTACACGCTCGCGCCGAACTGGACCGCGGCGTTGGGCAGATGAACGACCCGGCAACGCGTCCGCCGAGGTAAACCATTGGAGACCAAATCGGAAACTCCGCCTGAACGTGCCGGGCTCGTGAGCGCCGAGCGTCCCGCTCCGCCGACGCCGGCGCCGGCGCGGAAACAGATGTCGTACTTCGAGGCCGTGAACCATCAGGTGGACAGGGCGGCGGCTCTCCTTGGAATCCCGGAGAGCGTGCAGATCTCCCTCAAGACACCGTACCGCGAGGTGATGGTCGAGCTGCCGCTGAAGACCGATGCCGGCGAGTTGCGCACGTTCCACGGCTATCGGGTCCAGCACGATGCCTCCCGGGGGCCGATGAAGGGCGGCATCCGCTACCACCCGCGTGTGGAGCTCAACGAGGTCAGGGCGCTGGCCTCGCTGATGACGTGGAAGTGCGCCGTGGTCGACCTTCCCTACGGAGGAGCGAAAGGGGGGATCGACTGCGACCCGGCCGAGCTGACGGAGCGGGAGCTGGAGCGGTTGACGCGCACGTTCATCCAGCGGATCCACAGCTTCATCGGCGTCAACGAGGACATCCCGGCGCCGGACGTGAACACCAATCCTCAGGTCATGGCGTGGATCGTCGACGAATACGCCAAGTTCAACGGATACACGCCGGGGGTCGTGACGGGGAAGCCGATCGCTCTCGGCGGGTCCGAGGGGCGCCTGTCCGCCACCGGCCGCGGTGTTGCCATCGTCGCCGAGCTCGCGGCCGCAGACAACGATCTCCGCCTGGAGGGAGCCACGGTCGCCGTGCAGGGCTTCGGGAACGTGGGGAGCTGGGCCGCGCATCACCTTCGCGAGCTGGGAGCGAAGGTGGTCGCGGTCAGCGACGTGACCGGGGCGATCCATTCACCCGGAGGACTCGACGTCGACGCGCTTCGCGCAATCGTGGCCGCAAAGCGCCCGGTGACCGCGTTCGAAGCGGCGAAACGGATCTCGAACGAGGAGCTGCTTCGTCTCGACGTCGACATCCTCGTGCCGGCCGCCCTGGAGAATGCCATTCACGCGGACAACGCGGCTGCCGTGCGAGCGCGCCTCATCGTCGAGGGGGCGAACGCACCGGTCACGCCCGCCGCGGACGAGGTGCTGGAGTCGCGCGGAATCGTGGTGGTCCCGGACATCCTGGCCAACGCCGGCGGCGTGACCGTCTCGTACTTCGAGTGGGTCCAGAATACGCAGCAGTTCCGCTGGCCGGCCGCGCGGGTGGACGAAGAGCTCGTGCGCACGCTGCGGGCGGCCTGGGGGGACGTGCGCGGCCGCTCTCGCGAGCTCGGCTGCTCCCTGCGGCTCGCCGCGTTCGCGCTGGCGATCGGGCGCGTGGCGGAGGCCAGCTCGCTCCGCGGAGGCTGAGGCGAACGGGCAAACCGCGCTGGCCACGATGGCCGGATGCATGTGCTTCTTTCTTTGCCGCCCCTGCTCGCCGCCCGGCCGGATGCACGGTGACGACCGCCGACGGCCCGTTCGCCGGGACGGACCGCGCTCTGGCGATCACGGTCGACTCGTCCGGCTCGGGGGCCTCGGGGGCTGGCCGGTGGGCATCGGCAACGGGCTCGACGGGACCCACGTCATCGAGGCGTACCTCCCTCTGAGTGATCTCGCGGCCCGCCCGACGACCGTGCCGGCCGCAGTCCTTCCACATCTCCATGAGGTCGGGGAACTTGCAGATGAGGTCGCTGCGCGTCGGTCTCCGACGCCCCCTGCCGCTATCCCTCCTCCCCTGAGCGGCATACCGAAAGTTAGCCACAATTTGTACCCATTGCCGGATTTCGCGCCTGCTCGAGAGGGCCGATACTGCACTCGACACGGTCCAACCATGACAAGCCACGAAGATCGCCGCTCCGCCCCCAGAATCCAACTGACACCGAAGGTGTCGGGCGGCCTCTCGTACTTTCCCATTTCGGTGGTTGACCTGAGCGTCACCGGCGCCCGCCTTCAGCACGAGCCGGCTCTGATGTACGCCCCCGGCAAGCGTTTCGTGCTCGAGTTCACCTGCGACGCCCAGCAGTTCCGGATCACCTGCGAAGTGGCGCGGTCGCGCATGGACGTGAGTCCGGCCACGCGCAAGCTCGTCTACACCACCGGCGTGCGGTTCGTCGACGTCGACCAGTTGACGCTGGCACGCCTCTGGGCCGTGGTCGCCTTCCGGGGCGGCTGCGACATGGTGACGCAGGCCGCGTCCGCGACCGGCTTCCCGATCCCCTCCCACTAGGGAACCGGTCTCGCGTCGATCACCGCGGCGCTGCTGCCGGACTCCATCGAGCCCGCTCCCGCGGACGCTCGCGCCTGCTCGATCACGTGAAGGCGGCCGGCCTCGAGCCCTCGGAGGGTCTGGATCTCCCCATTGGGCCAGTGGATCGTCACATCGGCGGCGGTCTCGGCTCCCAGTCCAAGGTGCTGCTCCCTCGGATGCATGGACAGGTAGCCGGTGCTCCCCTGCACGGTCCGAAAGACCCTTCCCCCGCCGGAGGTCGTGGCGACGATCCGGGCGCCGATCGCGTCTCGATTGCTCCCCTTCGCCGGATCGCCGATCAGCCGGATCTTCAGCCAGTGATTCCCCAGTTTCTCCGAGTTGTTCCTCAGAACGACGGCGGCCGAGTGGTAGTTGGCGACGACGATGTCGAGATCGCCGTCGCCGTCGTAATCGAGATTGACCGCGGAGCGGGAATTGCCGAGGAAGTCGGCACCGCTCTGCGAGGAACGGTTGCGCAGCTTGCCGTCCTCGTTGAGAAAGAAGACGTTGGCCTCCCGCTCGTTGACGCTGTAGATGATCGTCCGTTGGGCACCCTGCCTGGTCTCGAAGGTGTGCGTGCCCTGGTAGATGTTGTATTCGTTGAGCCCGTTGACGCAGTAGAGATCGTCGTCACCGTCGTTGTCGAAATCGAAGAAGTCCGCGTCCCAGGCCCAGCCGGTGGAGGTGTCGCCGCGGTCGATGGCCTCCGACATTTCGTAGCGCAGCAGGGTCTGCCCGCGCGCGACCGAGGTGAAGAGGTGGTTGGCGTCGATGATGCGCATGGTGCCGAGCTTTTGCGGATTCAGCTTCATCCGCGTCTCCTCGGTCGGCAGCACGTACTTCTCGTCCTTGACCATAGTCAGGATGTTCGAGATGTAGATGTCCGGGAACCCGTCGCCGTTCAGATCCGCCGTCCCGACGTTCATCGCGTTGTTCGGGACGTCGGTTCCCAGCTCCCGGGAGATATCGGCGAAGCTGCCGTTGCCGAGGTTGCGGTAGTAGGCGTTCACGCCGAAGTCGTTGGCCACGATCAGGTCCTGCCAGCCGTCTCCATCCAGGTCGACGTGGCTGACCGCCTGGGTCCATCCGCGGTTCTCGGTTCCGCTACTCGCCGAGACGTCATGGAACAGCATTCCTCCCTTGTTCCGGAACAGCTTGTTGGGAGTGGCGTTGGCGTTGGAGCGTGTCAGATGCGGGCCCTCTCCGGCAAGGTAGTTCCCGTAATAGCCGATGTAGAGATCGAGCAGCCCGTCGCGATCGAAGTCGAAGGCCGTGGCCGGTCCTCCGACCAGGCCCTTGCCGCCGAGATTCGCCCTGGCCGTGACGTCCTCGAACCGGAAGTCGCCCTGGCCGCGATAGAGCCGATGCGGGGCATCGACGTAAGTGATCAGGATGTCCTGGATTCCGTCGTTGTCGAAGTCGGCGATGATCGGCTGCCGCGGCTCGCCCGGCTTGCCGTCCTCGCCGAGCCAGTTGATGCCGGCCCGGCCGGTCACGTCCTGGAACGTCCCGTCGCCACGGTTGCGATAGAGCCTATTGCCCGCTCCTCCCACGATCAGCAGGTCCGGCCACCCATCCCCGTCGACGTCTTCCGCGGCGATTCCCGATCCGGAGAAGCTCGGCGCCGCGTTGAATCCCGGCTCTTTCCCCGGTTCGGGAGTTCCTTCCGAGCGGTGAAGCTGGTAGAGGAAGGTCCGCTGAAAACGGTTGAGCCAGTCGGACGAACGGTGCTCGAAATCGATTGCGGTCGAATGGGTGACGTCGTCGAAGAATGTCCCCTCTCCGGCGGGCACGGTGCGCGACGGCATGGAGAGCAGACGCGCCGCGGGCCGTTCGGCGGGAGGCGTCTTCAGGTGCTGCTCGAGGCTGCCTGCGATTCGCTTCCACGCCTTCGGAATGTGCGAGGAGCTCAGGGCGGGGGCTCCTTCCTCCTTCGCGATCAATCCGGCGACCCGGTAGATCAGCACGCTCATCTGCGCGGTTCCCTCGGCCAGAAGCTCCGCGGCGAAGGGATCGAAATCCGAGCGGAGCGGGAAGCCCCGGCTGTCGAGCACGTTGCCGATCAACTGCCAGTGCAGCCCGCTGTCCCGAAACGAGTCGGCGTCGTACGCTTCGATCCGCACCTGCCGGTCCCGCGGCAGATGGAAGAAGTAGGTGATGTCCTCGTACTGATTGATCTCGAACGGAGCGAGGGCTTCATAGACTTGCTCCACGTGGGACTCGCGAATGAGCGGCGCCCCGGCGGCATCCTTCACCTTCTCCGCGAGGAGCATGGTCTGGGCGATGAAGTTGCCGATCGCCTTCGAGAACTCCCGCTGGATGGCCTCGATCTCCTGGCGATCCTCCGGCCACGGATGACGGGCATAGAAGGACTTGATGTTCGAGTAGAGCAGCGGCACCTGCACCTGGTTGTAGCGATCGTACGAGACCAGCTTCTGATCGATGATGCGCCGGAGCAGCGCCGCCGCGGCCTCCGGCTCGCCGAAGGCGGGAGGCTCGGCCCGGGCCGCCTGTTCTCCCGTCGCGGGAACGACCCGATGCCAGGCCCGCGCAAGCGTCTCCGCGCTGATCGCGTGCTCCTCCTTCTGCCGGGCCATCCGGTCGCCGATCTGCAGCGTGCCGAGCGTCAGCACGTCGACGGCCTGCTTGAGCCGGTCGATGGCCTCGCCGCTCATCGGCAGCAGATCGAGATTGGTCGCGAGCATCGATTCCTGCTGCACGGCGAGAATGGCACGCAGCGCGTAGGCGATGCTCGCGTATTGGCGGATATCGGTGGCGCCGAGGGTGGTCCAGGAGTCGTCGTCGAGCGGGATTCGGGTATTGCCGTCCGGCGCCGGCTCCGGCCGGAAGACGCGGGCGATCAGCGGGGAGAGCGTCTCCTCGTCGACGGCGGCGGCTCCCTTCGCGCGGGCCGCGCGCGTGGCCTGCAGCCAGAGATCGCGGATCAACGCCTTCTGCAGGTCCACCTTCCTGGCCCGGGCCGCTGACGTCAGGGGCGTGCCGTACATGAAGTTCTCGAGGCGAGTGGCCGTGGCATGGCACTTCGCGTCGCTCTTTCCCTCCAGCGTCTCGATCACTCCGACGATGGTTTCGAGACCCTGCCGGCGCTCGTCCGGCGGCCCCTCGGCGGGCATCGGGAACGAGGCGAGCGCGAACAGCAGCAGAGGAAGGAGGCGGCTCATGATGGACGTGAACTCGACACCTGATCGAAGGGTAACCGTACCAGAAATGTCCGGCGTTCTTCAAAAATCGAACGACCCGCAGCGGCGCTCCCCGTAACGTGTGCGAAGATCCATCCGCCAGAGCCCGACGCCATGCACACGAAGCGCAACAATCCCGGTTCCGAGTCTCTCTTCTGCGTTCCGCTCCTCGCCCTCGCCCTGGCCTGGCCGGCGGCGGCCCAGCAGCAGACCGAGCGCCCGAACCGGCTCATTCACGAGAAGAGCCCCTATCTCCTCCAGCACGCCCGCAACCCGGTGGACTGGTACCCGTGGGGCGAAGAGGCTTTCGAGAAGGCCCGCGCCGAAGACAAGCCCATCTTCCTCTCCATCGGCTACTCCACCTGCCACTGGTGTCACGTCATGGAGGAGGAGTCGTTCGCCGATGCCGAGGTGGCGGGACTGATGAATGAGACCTTCGTTTCCATCAAGGTCGACCGCGAGGAGCGCCCCGACATCGATCAGCTCTACATCACCGTCGCCCAGATGATCACGGGCGAAGCAGGATGGCCCCTGAACGTGCTGCTCACTCCCGACCGGAAGCCCTTCTTCGCCGCCACCTACATTCCGAAGGGCGACCGCTTCGGGCGGCCCGGCATGCTTTCCCTCCTTCCGCGGATCGCCCGGTTGTGGCACGAGCAGCGCGAGCACCTGCTCGCCTCCGCCGACCTGATCACCACCACGGTCCTCGGGGCGATGAAAGGATCTCCGGGAGAGAGCCCGCCGCCGGAGATTCTCGGGAAGGGCTACGACGCGCTCGCGGCCCGCTTCGACGAAGCGACGGGCGGGTTCCTCCCCGCCCCCAAGTTCCCGAGTGCCCACAGCCACCTCTTTCTCCTCCGTTACTGGAAGCGGAGCGGCGAGACCAAGGCGCTGCGCATGGTCGAGACTTCACTGGAGGCCATGCGCCGGGGCGGAATCTGGGACCACGCCGGCTTCGGATTCCACCGCTACGCCACCGATGCCCGTTGGCTGGTTCCCCATTTCGAGAAGATGCTCTACGACCAGGCCATGCTCGCCATGGCCTATACGGAGGCGTGGCAGGCCACCGGGAAACCGCTCTACCGGCGGACCGCCGAGGAGATCTTCGAGTACGTGCTGCGGGACATGCGCTCGCCACGCGGCGGCTTCTACTCGGCCGAGGATGCCGCCAGCGACGGGGAAGCGGGGAAGTTCTATCTCTGGACCGAGCAGGAGCTCCGGAGTCTCCTCGGCCGGGACGCGGCTCTGTTCATCGAGGCCTACGGTGTGCGGAAGGAGGGAAACTTCCGCGACGAGCTGGGCGAAGAAAGCGGCGGGCGCAACATTCTCCACCTCCCGCGGCCGCTCGAAGAGATCGCCCTGGCGAAGAAGATCGGCGTCGAGAGCCTCCGCGGGCGGCTGGAAAGGAACCGGCAGAAGCTGCTCGAAGCGCGCCGGCGGCGCGCCCGGCCCCATCGCGACGACAAGATCCTCACCGACTGGAACGGGCTGATGATCGCGGCGCTGGCCAAGGGAACGCAGGCCTTCGGGGAGGAGCGCTGGGCGCGCGCCGCCCGGCAGGCCGCCGATTTCCTGCTGGCGACGATGCGGACGAAGGAGGGGCGCCTTCTCCATCGCTACCGTGACGGCGAGGCGGGAATCGACGGCCAGCTCGACGACTACGCCTTCCTGATCTGGGGCCTGCTCGAGCTGTACGAGGCCACCTGGGAGATCGATTCCCTGCAGGCGGCCGTGGACCTGGCCGGCGAAGCCATCGCACGGTTCGAAGACCCCGACGCCGGCGGTTTCTTCATGACCGCGCACGACGGCGAGCCGCTCCTGGCGCGTCCCAAGCCGTCCACCGACGCCGGCACGCCGGCCGGCAACGCGGTGATGATGCTCGACCTTCTCCGGATCGGGCGAATCACCGCCAACCCCGACTACGAGAAGAAGGCCGAGGGAGTGGCGCGAGCCTTCGCCGGGGACCTGTCCGGTTCTCCCGGATTTCACGCCGCCATGCTCAGCGCCCTCGATTTCGCCTTCGGGCCCTCGTTCGAGATCGTCGTGGCCGGCGATCCGTCGAGCCCGAAAACGCGCGCCATGCTGGGCGAGGTGGTCCGTCCTTTTCTGCCGCGGAAAGTGGTGCTGCTGCGCCCGGCCGGCGAGGAGAGTCCGCCCATCACCAGGCTCGCCCCCTACACCGAGCTGCAGCGGAGCATCGGCGGGAAGCCCACCGTGTACGTCTGTACGAACTACCACTGCAAGATGCCGACGACCGATCCGGGAACGATGCGCAGGCAGCTCGGCCTCCATCCCTGACGCCATCTCAATTACGCATAGCTCGTATCGATTAATTGATCTGGACGCATAACGCCGCCATCCGGATACTCTTGGGAATGGCGAGCAACGGATTCCCCCTCTTTCTTGCAGGTGCAGTCGCGGCCGCCCTGGCCTGGCCGGGCCTGACGGGCGCGCAAGCCACTTCAGCGCACACCGTTGCCGGAAACATGAGCATCGTCAGCGACTACCGGTTCCGCGGCATCTCGCAGACCTTCGTGCAGCCGGCCATCCAGTGCGGCATCGACTACTCGCATGCCAGCGGCTTCTACCTCGGCAACTGGAACTCCAACGTCAGCGGCGTGAGCTTCGTCGACGGCGCCATCGAGATGGACATCTATGGCGGCTTCAGGAAAGGCTTCGGCGAGGCGACGCTCGACGTCGGTCTGCTCCAGTACTACTACCCCAACGCCAGGGCCGAGGGCGCAAAGTACGACACGCTGGAAGGCTACGCCGGCGTGAGCTGGAGGTGGCTGACCGTCAAGTACTCGCACACCTTCTCCGACTGGTTCGGCGTGCAGGCGGGAGCCACCGGCTCCGCGGGCTCCGGCTACATCGATCTGAGCGCCAGCTACGAAATCGCGCCGAAACTCATGCTGGCCGGCCACATCGGGCAGCAGAAGGTGAAGAACTTCAGCAACCTCGACTACACCGACTACAAGATCGGTCTCACCTACGACCTGAACGGGTGGGGGCTGGGGGCGGCCTACATCGACACCGATGCGGGCGTGTTCTACACCGGGGCGACCGCCGCCTCCGGCAAGTCGATCGACCTCGGCAAGAGCACGGTGGTGCTCTCCGTCAGCAAGTTGTTCTGACAGACAGTGTGGCGACAAAAGCCGGGCTCGGGCCCGAGAGCCCTCTCCCGCTTGCGGGAGAGGGTGGCGCGAAGCGCCGGGTGCGGGCCCTTGATCGCGCGACCCCCTCATCCGGTCCTTCGCTCCGCTCAGGACCACCTTCTCCCCCGCGGCCGCGGGGGAGAAGGCTCTGGCGCGGGTAGGTTCACCGCTTCAGGCTCTCGGTCATCCTCACGACCTCCGTCTCCGCCTCCTGGCCGAACTCGGACTTGATCTCGTAGATCCAGCCGTAGAGGAGCTCGTTGAGGACGTTGTGCACCACGGCGCGCTGGTCGTGCGAGCCGGAGGCGATGACGTTGTTCAGGAGCTGGTCGAAATCGATCCGTCCCTCGTTGACCAGGTTCATCCCGCTCAGGTACGGCATCGTGTCGGGCGAGAGATGCAGCACCACCCGGTCCATGAAGTCGTAGACGTGGTCGCCGACCTTCTGGAAGACGAGGGCGAAGATCTGCTGGAAGACGGTGTTGTAGCGCTCGACCACGTCTTCCAGCTCGTACTCGCTCGCTTCCGCGGCACGCTTCTCCGAGAGCTCCTCGCCCTGGGAGTCCTGGACCAGGTCGACCGCCAGCAGGCCCCAGAGGGTCCGGCAGGTGACGAAGTTCGAGAGGTAGCTGCGGGCACAGACCTGTTCCACCGTCTGCGGCTCGGAGAGCAGCGAGAGGACGTGGCTCTCGTCCTCGTTCAGCTCGAGCTGGAACGTGCGCGTGTCGGCGTCGGAGGCCTGCTCGAGCAGGCGCTCGAGCCGGCCGATGCCGCGGACGATCAGCGACCAGTAGTCGATGCGCCGCACGCCGTCGAGGATCAGGCGCTCGGTGCTGAGGTGCAGGGCGATGATCTCGTCCGGAAAATTGGACGTGAACTCGATCGTGTAGCTCCCGTTGCGGTAGGACATGGCGTTCAGCACGATGGCGCTGGCCTGCCGCTCCACGGCCC
>DATLEX010000002.1:0-4282 GCA_035525045.1 Thermoanaerobaculia bacterium
GCCCCGAGGGCGTGGTTATCTCGCCGATCACCTCCAGCGGGCCGCTCTGAGCATCGTCTTGAACATCGCGGAGGGCTCCGGCACCCGTGCCCGCGCCCGAGCCCGCGCCCGTGCCCGGCTTTTGGCGTTTAACTCTCAGAGACGAATCCGCCTCACCCTGGTCCCCGAGCGTTGTTCCCCGAAGACCGGACCTGACCGGCAAGCCCTGAGCCCTCAGAACCTCATCCCCACGGTGATGGCGATGTCGTCGCCTCCTCCGCTCTCGAAGAGGCGGAAGTACTTGACCTGTGCATACGGCTTCAGGATGTCGAGATTGAACCGGATCCCGCCGATCAGGTTGAAGAGCGGATCGCTGGTGCTGCCGAAGACGTTGTCGGAGTAGAGCACGCCGAGGCCTCCGCCGACGTACGGTTGAAAGGTGCCGCGGCCGAACTGGAAGAGCAGATCGGCGTTGCCGCTGAGGACGGTTACGTCGCTGTTCAGCCAGTACTCGATATTGGGGTTGAAGACGACGCTGCTTCCGAACGCCATCTCGGCGCCGACGAACTCCTCCCGCGAGTCGTTGTGTCGCCCGGCGCGGACGCCGAACTCAGCCGCAAGGAGCGATGGAGCGGTAAAAACGGCCAAAACGGTCCATACTGCGAAGATTCGGAACGACCTCATGAATACCCTCCTCCTGTCGCATTCGCGCCGGAGCCAGTGCATGAAGAGTTCCATCGCCGGCAGCCCCGGTTTGACGCCCGGGGCGAAACAGCGCAGAATCCGCGGAAAACTCGAAAGAGGATGATGATGGCGACTTCGAAAAAGGGTGGATCCAAAGGCGGCGGGAAAGGCCTGGCCGCTGAGGTACAACCGAGCCCCGAGCTCAGCGCGGTGGTCGGCAGCAAGCCGATTCCGCGAAGCGAAGTGACGAAGAAGGTCTGGGACTACATCAAGGCGAACGGCCTGCAGGATCAGCAGAACAAGCGCATGATCAACGCCGACGACAACCTCAAGAAGGTCTTCGGCGGCAAGAAGCAGGTCTCGATGTTCGAGATGACGGCCCTGGTCAACAAACACCTCAAGGCCTAGGGCCTGACCAGCGACGCAGCGCTTGAGAAAAGGGACGAGCGATCGTCCCTTTTTTCGACCTGTCTCTCATGACAGCGCGCGCTCGACCGCGTCGAGCGACGGCTCGATCTCGATCGTCCGTCCCGCCGCCGACCGCATGACCGCGTCCGTGTCTTTCAGGATGTGACCCGTCAGCACGCAGACCACGCTCTGCGGCTCGCTCATCACCCCCGACGCCCGAAGCTTCTTCACCCCCGCCCAGGTGGCCGCGGAAGCCGGCTCGCAGCCGAGCCCCGTGGCGTCGATCTCCCCCTTGGCAGCCATGATCTCCTCGTCGGTCACCTCTTCGACCACGCCGTCGGTGGCGCGGATGGCGGCGATGGCGCGGTCGTGGCTGACCGGATCGCCGATGCGGATGGCCGTGGCGATCGTCTCCGCGGTCACCCGGTGCCGCGAGGCGAACGCCTCCCGGTAGCTGCGGTAGAACGGATTGGCCCCCGCCGCCTGGATCGCGGCAAGGCGCGGCATCCGATCGATCCACCGCGCCTCGAGCGCCTCTCGCAACGCCTTCCCGAAGGCGCTCGTGTTGCCGAGGTTCCCGGCCGGGGCGACGATCCAGTCGGGCGCCTTCCACCCCAGATCCTGCAACAGCTCCCAGACGATCGTCTTCTGCCCTTCGATGCGGAAGGGGTTGATGGAGTTGACCAGGTAGATGCCGAGCCGGCTCGACGCCTCGCGGACCAGCCGCATGGCGGCGTCAAAGTCGCCGCGCACCGCCAGGCACGTGGCGCCGTAGGCGAGCGTCTGCCCGAGCTTCCCGGCCGAGACCTTCCCGGCCGGGACGAACACCACCGCGCGCAGGCCCGCCTGCGCCGCGTACGCGGCGAGCGAGGCGCTGGTGTTGCCCGTCGAGGCGCAGGCCACGGCGCGGGCGCCGAGTCGCACGGCCTGCGTGACCGCCACGGTCATCCCCCGGTCCTTGAACGACCCGGTCGGGTTCTCCCCCTCGTGCTTGAACTGCACTCCGAGGCGCGCGTAGAGCCGCGTGTCGCCTTCCGGATGCGACACGATCTGCGCGGCCGGAACGTCCAGGACGCCCTCCCGGAACCGCCAGACGCCGCTGGCGTCGATGCCGCGGCGCGTGGCGCGACGCGCGTCGAAGTCGGCCGGCCCGGCGGCGACGGCCCCCCGCTCCACCGACAGCAGCCCGCCGCAGTCGCACTCGTAGCGGACCTCCATCACCCCATACACCGCCTGGCACGAAGGGCAGACGAGCCGTTCGCTCATACGGGGTGAGCCCCCCGTCTGGCGATCGGCGCGACATGGACATCCGACTCCACGTCGCGCATGGCTGCCTTCATGGCCGCCGCGCAGCGGTGATCGATCGCCGCCGTGATGGCGAAGATCGAGGGGCCGCCGCCGCTGATCGAGCAGCCGAGCGCGCCGGCGTCGAGCGCCGCCCGCTTGACCTCGCCGAAGTTCGGGATCAGCGGCGCGCGCAGCGGCTCGGCATACAGGTCGTCGAGCGCCCGGCGGAGCAGCGCGCCGTCGCCCGTGGCGAACGCGTGCAGCACCCCGGCGGTGTTCGCCATCTGCTGGACCCACTTCTCGCGCTCCCACGAGGGGGGGAGAAGCGCCCGCGCCTGTTTCGTCTCGATGCGCACGCGCGGAGTGAGGATGACCACCCCCCATCCCTCCGGAACGGAGACCGACACCACGTCGATGGGGTCGGCGGAGCGGCAGAGCGCCAGCCCTCCCACCGCGCTCGCGGCGATGTTGTCGAGGTGGCGTCCGGCCACGGCCGCTTCCCCTTCCAGCGCCGCGGCCATCACCGACTCGATCGACCCGCCTCCCGCCGCGAGCGCCGCGGCCATGGCCCCCGCGACGCTGCTCGCTGCGCTGCCGCCCAGCCCGCCGGAGAGGGGGAGTCCCTTCTCGATCGAGACCACGGCCCGTTTGTCGATCCGGGCCTCGCGCAGCCATGCCGCCGCGGCGATCGAGGCGACGTTCCGCACGGGATCTCGCGGAACGAGATCGGCGTCGCGGCCGGTTACCTCCGCCACGCGCGCCGGGCCATCGGTCAGCTCGACCGTCACCCGGTCGCCGATCCCTTCCACGGCCAGTCCCAGCACGTCGAAGCCGGGGCCGACGTTGCCGATCGAGCCGGGGGCGAAGACGGTCGATTTCATATACAGAGCCTTCTCCTCCGCGGCAGCGGGGGAGAAGGTGGTCCTGAGCGGAGCGAAGGACCGGATGAGGGGGCGTCGCGAAGACTGAAGCCCTCACCCGGCGCTTCGCGCCACCCTCTCCCGCAAGCGGGAGAGGGCCGAGCCTCCCGTTCGATCATCGCGTCCGCCTCCTCCGCTCCTCCATGGTGATGGCCACGATGTCGTTCAACACGCCGGCGGCGGTGACCTCTGCCCCCGCCCCCGGGCCGGTCACCACCAGTGGGTTGGTCTTGTAGCGCTTCGAGTAGATCGCCACCTGGTTGTCGGTGCCGCGCAGCCGGCCCATCGGCGAGCTTTCCGGGATGGCCTCGACGCCGACGCGGATCCCCCGGCCGATCTTGGCCACGTAGCGCAGAACCCGCCCTTTGCGGCGGGCCTCGGCGGTGCGGCGGGCGAACGTCTCGTCGAGTCTCGCCAGGTTGGCGACGAAGGTGGCCGGATCGGGATCGTCGGCGTCCGGCCCGAAGAGCGGCTCGAGGCGGATGTCCGCCAGCTCGACCCGGCGGCCGAGCGTCCTGGCCAGGATGAGCGCCTTCCGCGCCACGTCGGTGCCGGAGAGGTCGTCGCGCGGATCGGGCTCGGTGTACCCGTTCTTCCACGCCTGCCGCACCGCGTCGGAGAAGGCCGTCCCGTCTTCGAGCGCGGTCATGATGAAGCCGAGCGTTCCGGAGAAACATCCGAGGATCGTCTCCACCCGGTCGCCGGCCTCGCGCAGCTTGGCCAGGGTGTCGAGCACGGGAAGGCCTGCCCCGGCGGTGGCCTCGTAGCGGATGGAGAGCCGGCGGTCCCTGGCCGTCTGCATCAGCCGGTCGTATTCGATCTGCGCCACGGCCAGCGGCTTCTTGTTTGCCAGCACGACGTGAAACCCCTGCTCGAGCGCCTCCTGGAGCAGGGGCGCCGTCTCCTCCGAGGTCAGGTCGACGACGATGGGGCGATGTGACGGCAGAAGCCACAGCTCCGCGCGCATCATCGACTGCAGTTGCTGCAGCGTGAGAGGGGAGTCG
>DATLEX010000017.1:0-6603 GCA_035525045.1 Thermoanaerobaculia bacterium
CTCCGGTTCGCCCAGATGCTTCCCGCGGTTGCCGGGCAGCTCGGGATGCTGGCGTGCTCCGCCACGGCGGCGGCGGCGGCGACGAGCCTGACCGGGAGTGGTCGCCGCGGGAGCCGGCGCCGGCGCCGCGGCTTCGCCGGGCGCGAGCTCGGCCTCGTCCACCAGCCACACCCACTGCGTGGCGGGTGCGGTGGGCTCCAGTGCGGGCGCGGTTGAGGGGCGGCGCTCTTCACGGCGCTCGCGGAACGGACGTGCCGGACGTTGCTGGCGAGCGGGCGACTCCATCCGCTTCAGCCGGACCAGGACATCCTCGCTGAGCCGGCGGTTCACGGCGATGAGGTCGGCCAGCAGCGCGATGAGCCAGGTGTGGAAGCCGGTGATCAGGAAGACCGCCGCGAGGATGAGCGACTGCACGTGCCCGCCGCCCTCCCCCTGGGCGAAGTGCCAGAGGAACCGCGCCCCGATGGCGACGCCCGCCACCAGCAGGAGCGTGCCGATGGCGAAGAACGTCTTCAGCGGGCGGTAGAGAGTGTGGATGCGGAAGATCGTGATGATCGACTTCCGCAGGTACGTGCCGATGCCGCGGTAGAGCCGGGAGGGTCGGGTGGGGGGATTGGTCCTGACCGCGACGCTCTGCACGCCGAGGTTGCGGTTGCCGGACTGGATGATCGTCTCCAGCGTGTAGGTGAAGGGGTTGAAGACGTTGATCTGCAGCGCCGCCTCGCGGGAGAAGGCCCTGAAGCCGCTGGTGGCGTCGGCGATGGAGACGCCGGAGGCCATTCCCACCGCCCAGCTCCCCATCCGCTGGAGCATCCGTTTCAGCGGCGACATGTGCGGGGAGTCGGAGACGTTGCGGTCGCCGATCACCACCTCCGCCGTCCCCTTGACGATTGGTGAGATGAGGCGGGCGATGTCGGCGGCGTTGTACTGGTTGTCGGCGTCTGTGTTCACGATGACGTCGGCGCCGAGGCGGAGCGAGGCGTCGATGCCGGCCACGAAGGCCGACGAGAGCCCGCGGTGAGTCTTGAGCTGCACCACGTGCGTGGCCCCGGCCTTCCGCGCCGCCTCCAGGGTCTTGTCGAGGCTGCCGTCGTCGATGACCAGCGTCTCGATCGAGGTGACGCCCTCGATCCTCTTCGGGATGTCGCGCAGCGTCTGCGCGATCGTCGTTTCTTCGTTGTAGGCGGGGATCTGGATGATGAGCTTCATACAGTCACTGTGTCATCCTCTGGCCGGGCGCCCGGAATGACACCGTTCAAAGTCTCCGTAATCATGCCTGTGGAACGTCTCGGCGGCGAGGCCGAGCGCGCCATCGCCTCGGTCCTGGCGCAGGAGGCGCCGTTTCCCTTCGAGATGATCGTCGTCTCCGCGGAACCGCTGTCGCTGCTCCCCGACAACCGGGTAAGGAACGTCATCGAGCCGGATCGTAATCCCGCAACCCGCCGGAACCGAGCGGTTTCCGCCTCCTCCGGGGAGATTCTGGCCTTCATCGACGACGATGCCACCGCCCATCCGCGCTGGCTGGCCACGGCCGTCGCCTATCTCGACGCATATCCGGGAGTGGTGGCCCTCGGGGGTCCCGACCCCGCTCCCGACGACTCCACCACGGCCGAGCTCGTCTCCGAGACCCTCCTCGCCACCCGCTGGATCGGCAGCGGCGTGGCCGCGCATGAGCGGCGTCGCGGCATCTTTCCCGTCCGCTCGGCCAGTCACGTGGCCCTCGTGAATCTCTTCGTCCGGCGCTTGGTCTTCAGCGGGTTCGACCAGACCGTGGGGTACATCGGCGAGGATACGAGCCTCATCGACTCACTCCTGCGGCGCGGCCACGTCGTCTATCACGAAGGAGTGGTCGTCTTTCACCGCCGGCGCCCCTTTCCCGGCCCCTACCTCCGCCAGCGCTGGCGATATCGGGTGAAGACGGGGGAGCTGCTGGTACGGGGATCGCGGGCGCACCGGTCGAACCCGAGGATTCACGCCTTCCTCGCCGCCGGGACTCTCGGGATCCTCCTCGCTCCGCTGGCCATCGTGCCGTACGTCGCGGTCACGCTCATCCTTGGGATCAGGGCGACGCGCCTCCCGCCGTCGCACTGGCTGCTGCTGCCGGCCGCGTTCGCCATGCACCACGGCACGTACTATTTCGGCATCCTCTACGGAATGCTGCGCGGTATCATCCGTCCCGGGAGGTAAGAGCAATGCCGACTCGTAAAGCCGAAGCCGAATGGCGCGGAACGCTCCGCGAGGGAAGCGGCCAC
This sequence comes from Thermoanaerobaculia bacterium, assembly GCA_035525045.1. Classification (GTDB taxonomy): domain Bacteria; phylum Acidobacteriota; class Thermoanaerobaculia; order Gp7-AA8; family Gp7-AA8; genus DATLEX01. The sequence continues at coordinate 2,253 of DATLEX010000017.1, forward strand.
TTCGAGGTGCAGAGCGGATCGATCTCGGGGACCTACTCGTTTCCAACCCGGTTCGAGGAAGCGCCGGGGACGAACCCGGAGGAGCTGATCGGAGCTGCGCACGCGGCGTGCTTCTCGATGGCCCTTTCCGGAGGGCTATCGAAGGCAGGACATCAGCCGAAGCGGATCCAGACCAAGGCTTCCGTTCACATCGAGAAGGTGGGGGAGGGCTTCGGCATCACCCGGATCGAGCTCGACACGGAGGCCGAGGTCCCGGGGATCGACGAAGCGACCTTTCAGAAGCAGGCCAACGGGGCGAAGGAAGGGTGCCCGGTCTCGAAGGCGTTGAAAGGGGTGGAGATCTCGCTGAAGGCGCGGCTCCGCGGTTGACCAGAATTCACGCTCGGTCATGATGGTTGTGCGGTCGGGTGATTCCGAGCCCCGAGCCCTTTTCGCCATGAAGTGGTCCGACAAAACGCAGTACCTGCGCTACCTCGTGGACAAGCGGGGGATGAAGCCGGTGTATCTGATCGTCGGGCTGACTTACGACTGCAACTCGTTCTGCCGGACCTGCTTCAACTGGGAGCAGTTGCGGAAGGACAAGGAGCACGAGCTCTCGCTCGAGGAGCTCAAGAAGACCTTCGCCACGATGGGGGAGATGCTCTTCATCGTGATGAGCGGGGGGGAGCCGTTCCTGCGGCGCGACCTCCCGGAGGTCTGCGAGACGCTCTCGCGCGAGAACAAGGTCAAGCAGATCACCATCCCCACGGGCGCCATCGCCAGCGACCTGATCGCGAAGTCGGTGGAGTCGACGCTCCAGCGCTGCCCCGACACACAGATCGTGGTGAACCTCTCCATCGACCACATCGGGGAGAAGCACGACTGGATCCGCGGCGTCCCCGGGAACTACGAGCGGGCCAAAAAGACCTACTCCCTCCTCATGCCGCTGAAGAAGTACGGGAACCTGACCGTGAACGTGCACACGTGCCTGTGCACCTACAACGCGGACGATCTCGATGAGCTCTTCGCCGGCGTGCGGCGCGACTTCCAGGAGATCTCGTTCCACTCGTTCGAGATGCTCCGCGGCGACCAGCCCGACAAGAGCATCCAGCCCATCTCGACCGAGAAGTACCGCGCCCTGCTGCCGAAGCTCGAGCGCTACTGGAGCACGTTCCGGAACTACGACGGCTTCCTCAAGTTCGTGAAGGTCTACTCCCGGCGGATGGAGCTGGCCGTGCTCGAGCAGGAGACGCAGGTCCGGCCGTGTCATGCCGGCTACATTTCCGGCGTGCTGGACGCCCGGGGCGAGGTGCGCATGTGCGAGTTGCGCGAGGCGGTGGGCAACGTCCGCGATACGAACTACGACTTCACGAAGCTCTGGTTCTCCGAGACCTCCGACAGGCAGCGCGCGTCGATCAAGGCGAAGGAGTGCCACTGCACGCACTCCTGCTTCATGTCCTCGTCGCTGGTCTTCGACTGGCGGACGTACGCGGCCTACCTCGGGTCGACGGTGGTGTCGTTCCTCGACTTCAAGCCCCGCGTGCGTGAGGCCGTGTCATCCTGACACGCGTCATCATCGTCGGCCCCGTCTATCCCTATCGCGCCGGCATCGCCTACTGCACCACGCGGCTGGCCGAGGAGCTGGCCGGGGAGTTCGACGTCTCCATCGTCTCCTTCCGGCGGCAGTACCCGAAGCGTTTCTATCCCGGCCGGAGCGACATCGACGAGACGCTGCGCGAGCGCAAGCCGGCGAACGCGGAGTTCCGTCTCGACATCCTCAACCCGCTGACCTGGCTGAGCACGGGGTGGCGCATGCGCAGGTCGAAACCCGACGCCGTCGTCCTGGTCTGGTGGATCTGGGTGTGGGCGCTCCCGTATCTGCTGCTGATGGCGATGCTCCCGCGCCGGACGAAGGTCATCCTGCAGTGCCACAACATCGCCGACAAGGAGCCGGCGCGGTGGAAGAGCTGGCTGACGAACCGCGTCCTGCGGCGGGGGGACGTGCTGATCGTCCACGCCGAGACGGAGCTGCTCGAGGCCATCCAGCGGGTGGGCGGCCGGCGGATCGTGAACGCGAACCTTCCGGTCTTCGAGGTCGGCGGAGAGATGCCGCCCCGCGACGCGGCGAAGGAGTCGCTCGGCCTCGGCGGCCGCAATGTGGCCCTCTTCTTCGGCCACATCCGGCCTTTCAAGGGACTCGACATCGCCCTCCGCGCCTGGCGGGATGTGAAGAGCGACGCTGTCCTCCTCGTGGCAGGGGAGGCGTGGTGGGACAGCGAGCAGGAGTACCGGAGGCTCGCGGAAGGACTGCCGAACGTCCGACTCGAATTCCGGTTCATCCCCGATGCGGAGATCGCCAACTATTTCGCCGCCGCCGACGTCGTCCTGGCGCCGTATCGCCTCGAGGCGCAGAGCGGGGTCATCCTGACGGCGTTTCACTTCGGCCGGCCGGTGATCGCCACGCGCGTGGGGGGGATCCCGCAGCTCGTGGCCGACGAGGTGAATGGCTACCTCATCGATCCCGATCCGCAGGCGCTCGCCGCGGCGGTCGACCGCTTTTTCACCGCCGCCGAGGCCTCGAAACTGGAGGGTGGGGCCCGCCGCACGGCCCGGATGAACTCGTGGGAGGATTACGGTAACCTCCTCAGCCGTTTGGTCCGGCAGCCATGAAGTTCAATCCGCGCCGCGTGAAGGTCCTCGTCGAGCTGACCTCGAAGTGCAACCTTCGATGCGGGATGTGTCCCCTCCCCGTCCTCCGCCGCCCCTACGAGGACATGGAGTGGTGGCTGGTGGAGAAGGCCGAGCGCGAGATCCACGGCCTCGGGATGAAGCTGAAGTGGCTGCACGAGATGGGGGAGCCGCTGCTCTACTCGCGCATCGACGACGCCATCCGTCTCTTCCCGGAGGCGAGCATCAGCACGAACGGCCTCGTGCTCACCGAGGAGGTGGGGGCGAAGCTGCTGGCCAGCCCGCTCAAACAGCTGCGGATCTCGGTCGACTCCATCGACCCGAAGATCTACCCGCAGCTCCGCACCGGCGGCGACTTCGACAAGCTGGTGGAGATGACCCGGAAGTTCCTCGATCAGGCGAAGGGCCATCCCATCCGGATCGAGATCCAGAAGATGCGCTCGCGGATGACCATGGACGAGACGGTCGAGGATTTCCGGCGGGTGTTCAACCTGCGGCAGTACCGGAACGCCCGCGTCATCGAGCGCACTTGCGAGGCCTTCGACGTGAACGACGAGACCGACCTGCACGGCAAGTTCTACGGCTGCGTGCAGGGGGCGTTCTTCAACTACGTGGTGGTCTTCGCCGACGGGCGCGTCACGCACTGCTGCTACGACGCCCACGGCGACCAGGTGATCGGCGACCTGAAGACGCAGTCGCTCACCGAGATCATCGAAGGGTCGAAGCTCGTGCAGATGCAGGCGCTGTTCGACCAGCGCGACTTCTCCGAGCTTCCCCGCTGCGCCGAGTGCTTCAAGCACGGCGGCGAGTCCCCCGTCTTCAACAGCGTCCTGGCCGGCGTCCAGGCCCTCCCCGACGCGGCGAAGGACGTGGTGAGGAAGGTGTTGGACGTGAGGTACCGGTAGGGGGGTTCGGATAGGGCACAGGGCTCGGGGCGCGGACCCGCCCGCCCCACGCGGGACGGGCCGCCGTGTCATCCCGGTCATGGCCGATCATCGAACAGCTCCGGCTCGCCCTTCTCCTCCTCGTCATCCGGAAAGTTGGAGACGCCGATACCGGCCAGACGGAATCGAGTGCCGGAGCCGAAGTCGAAGCGTTCGAGAAGCGAGAGGGCGATTGCAGTCAGCTCTTCCGCGGAGGCCGGCGGGTCGGGAGGAGTCAGCCGCCGGGTGGCGGTGCGGAAGTCGGGCGTGCGGAGCTTCACGGTCACGGTGCGCCCGCGCAGGGCGCGCTGATCGAGCGCCGCCCACAACTTCTGCGCCTGGTCGCGGAGCCAGGCCGCAACCTCCTCCCGCGTGAGGTCGGTCTCGAACGTGTTCTCGCTCGACCACGACTTCCGCTTGCGCGAGGGCTCCACCGGGCTCTCGTCGATCCCGCGGGCCAGTTCGTAGAGGCGCGTGCCCCACTTGCCGAACCGCGCCACGAGCTGCTCCTCGCTGAAGCGCAGGAGGTCGCCCACCGTGGCCACCCCCATCTCCGTCATCACCCCCTCGGTGGCCTTGCCGACGCCGGGGATCTTCCGCACCGGCAGCGGCGGCAGAAAATCGGCAATCTGATGCGGCCGGATCACGAAGAGCCCGTCCGGTTTCCGCCAGTCGGAGGCGATCTTGGCCAGGAACTTGTTCGGGGCCACGCCGGCCGAGGCGGTGAGCTGCGTCTCCTCGCGGATCTCGCGGCGGATCGT
>DATLEX010000019.1:0-20786 GCA_035525045.1 Thermoanaerobaculia bacterium
CTCCCTGGCCGACAATGTGAAAGCGTGGAAGCTGCACGCCGACGGCACCTGGCGGAGAAAGGTCCGTTCCGACACGCCCGTGCGGAGCCAGGAACGGTTCATCGAGACCGCCCGCTCGGAGGCCGTGCGCGTCGGCCCCTACGACGAGGTGATCGCCAAGCCAGGCAGCGCCCGGCGCAAGGCCAAGCGGCAGCGGAAGAAGGAGAAGTCGAAGACATGAGCGTGTCCGTCCCCTCGGAGTTCGCCGGCTTCATCCGGGAGACCGCGGTCCGCGCCTTCGACCGACTGGCGCTGCGCTCGAAAGATCTCGATCCACCGCTGCGGAGCTTCATCAGGAGCTGGGCCCGGCTGCCGGCGGCGGACAAGCAGAGCCTCCTCGATGCGCTGATCGAGGCCGCCCGTGCGCCCGAGCCGCCGCAGCATCCCCCTCCCGGCATGAAGCAGGCGAAGGCTGTGCGGCGCTACGATCCCGAAGAAGTCGCGGCCACCCTTCCGAAGAAGCCCGCGGTCCGGAAGAGACCCAAACCGGCAGCCGGTAAGAGACCGAAGAAACCGCAATGACGCGCCTGCTGCTGGTCTGCGCCGGAGGTGCTGTCGGGAGCGGAGCGCGCTATCTGCTGGCCGTCTGGGCCGCCCGCCAGTTCGGGACCACCTTTCCCTACGGCACGCTGCTGGTCAACGTGTCGGGCTGCTTCCTGCTCGCCCTCCTGGTGCAGGTGGGAACGGTGCTCTCGCCCGACCTGCGGCTGGCCCTCGCCACAGGCCTGCTGGGCGGCTTCACCACCTACTCGACCTTTAACTACGAGACGACGGCGTACGCGCGGGAGGGCGCCTGGCTCGCCGCGACCGCAAATGCCGCGATCACTCTGCTGGCGTGTTTCGGCGCCGGCCTCCTCGGGGCGGCCGCCGGACGGCTCATCTCGTCACACTGAAAGGAAGCGCGATGCGAGTTCTCACCGGCGAGCAGGTCATGGCCAGGATCTTCTTCGGCGAGTCCGACCGCTGGCACCACCAGCCCCTCGACGCGGCGCTGCTGGAACGGCTGCGCCGCGAAGGGTTCGCCGGCGCGACCGTCTTTCGCGGCACGGCCGGCTTCGGAGCGAACAGCGTCATCCACACCACGCGCCTGCTCGACCTGTCGAGCGACCTGCCGGTGGTGGTTGAGGTGGTCGACACCGAAGAGCGCGTGGCGCAGCTGCTGGCCATCGCCGAGGAGATGGTGGAGGATGGGCTGGTGACGCTCGAAAAGGTGCGCGTGGTGCGGTATTCGGCGCGCGCCGCCGAGGAGCGCCGGTGAGGACACCGGCGCTCCAATTGGATCCGAGCTACTGCACCAGGACCGAGTCGCCGGTCTTGTTGTCGACGACCGCCGCGTAGACAAAGAGCGATGCATCGGCGCTCCAGGTGACGTAGAAGTTCTCCTGGACCTGCCCGGCCGGCTCCACCGTGTCGATCAGCGCGAACGCCCCCTGCTGGACAAAGCCGTAACCGGGGATGGTGATCGTCTTCGTGCCGAGCGCTGCGCCGTTCTCCGTCCGCCGCGCCGTGAACGTGGCCGTGACCGTGCTCGCGCTCGGATTGAAGTAGCCGATGTTGGTGCGGAAGCCGATGCCGGCGCCCATGTCGGCCACGGAGGAGGCGGAGAGGAAGCCGAGCGTGCCGGAGGTCGTCGCGCCGGTGAGCTCTCCCGCATGGACGGCGAAGCCGGTGGTCCCCTGGCCGCCGGACCGGAGGTCGTTCAGGACGCGGGCGAGGACCTCGACGTTCTCGGTCGAGGTCACGCGCAGCCCGCCAAGGCTGCTCGATCCGAGCGCGCCGATGACGTCGTCCACGACCTTCTGCTCGCCGGGAGCCACGGTCAGGGTGATGCTGGCGGTCGGCGCCGCGTGCCCGGCGGTGGACTGCTGGAAGTAGTCTAGCGTGACCGTGGCCGTGGCGGTGCCGTGGTTGATGATCCGCACGGCGGTCACGAAATTCTCCCCCGCCGCGCCGGCGACCTTGCCGACCACCGACAGGTAGAGCTCGCGCGCGCCGGCCGCCGTGGGAGCCACGAGCTGCCCGCGGATGGCCCCGGCCGGGAACTCGCCGTTGTGCACGTTCACGTAGAACCCGGAGGGATTGGCGGTGATCTCCGCGACGACGGACTGCGTCGCGGCGAGGGTGCCGCTCGCCAGCGTGTTCACGTCGAGACCCACCACCACGGGCCCTTCGACGCCGGCGGCACCGCGGTGGATGTGCGCCTGCGTCGGCGCCTGGATGTTCTGGACCAGGACGCTGTAGCGGATCGTCGTCCCGTCGATGGTGATCACGGCCAGCCCGGCTCCGTCGGGGTCGCCAGGCCCGGGGACTTCGGCGGCGCCGCTCAGGACGGCCGTGTACGACTGCGCGAGGGCTGCCGCGGGCAGAGTCGCGGCGAAAAGGCAGAGAATCAGAAAGGGCTTGTGCATTCGCTCGTCTCCAGTTCGAAAGCTCTCAGTCGTTCGAGAAGTTGGCCCAGCCGGACAGCACCCAGTTCGTGCCGGGCCCGACGCCGCCGATGAAGTCCACCGGGTCGAAGAAGCCGTCGTCGGGCGGCTGGGTCACGAAATTCACGTCGAGCGCCGGCGATCCCGGGAGCGGCGTGAGATCGGGCATGAGGGTGTTGACGGTGTTCAGCGCGCCGAGGGCCAGCATGGGATCGACGTTCCGGTTGCTCTTCATCGTGGTGAAGAGGAAATCGCGCGTGGCCTGGGCCCGGTCGGAGCTGCTGGGGAAGCTCGCGTCGGAAAAGTCGCCGTGCAGGATCGAGGTGGCCCAGATCAGATCGGTCCCGGCGTTGTTGAGCGTGGCGTCGTCGCGCAGAGTCACCGGGGCATGGCGCGACCCGGTGATGATCGAGTTGTAGAACTTACCGGCCGTGCCCCGGCGGAGCACCGCGCCGTAATTGCCGAACTGGTTGTTCTCACGGACGGCCGTGACGTTGTAAACCTGCGGCATCGTCTTCGGCGTGTTGGTGAAGCTCTGCGGATGGCCGTCCGACTCCGAGAAAATGTTCGAGTCGTTCTCGTCGTTGACGGCGCGCTTGATCATGACCGCGTATTGGATCTTCCCCTGGTAACCGAGGTCGAAGTCGAGCCCGTCATCGGCGAAGGCCAAGCCCAGGAGGTGCTTCGCGTTGACCGTGCCCCCCCAGAACTCGAACGCGTCGTCCTTGTTGTGCAGGACCTGGACGTGATCGATGATGGTGCCGGCGCCGATCCCGGCCAGCGAGAGACCGTTGATCTCCTGGTCCTTCTCGATCTCGAATCCGCCGAACTCCAGCCGCACGTAACGCAGGATCCCGCTGTCGTCGTTCGGATCGATGCCGCCGAAGCGGTACTGCGGCTGCTGGGGAAGGCCCTCCAGATACGACTCCCCGACGAGGTTGTTGCGATTGTCGTTGATGGGAGCGGCGCCCATCATCACCAGCGAGCCCCAGTCGGTCTGACCGCGGCTGCCGATCGGCTGCGGCGAGGTGAAGACGATCGGCCGGCGGTTCGTCCCGTCGGCCATGATCTTCGCCCCCCGCTGGATGAAGAGGGTGGCCCGGGAGTTCCCCCCGTAGATCACCGTGCCCGGCTCGATGGTCAGCACTGCCGGCGCCTGCACGCCGACGAAGTCGCTGAGCACATAGCGGCGATCGGCCGTCCACGTCGTGTCGGCGGTGATCGTCCCGCTGACCGCAACGCTCTCCTCGATGTACGAGTACATGGCGTTGGAGCGCGAGATTACCTGCCGGCCGGCCGCATCGCGGATCTCGACCACGTACTGGTAGAGGCCGGTCTGATTCGAGGGAGTGTTGATCGATCCGGAGATCGCTCCGTCGATCCCCCACGAGTTCAACGTGTCGCTCCCCGTGCCGAAGAGCACGAAGTCGGCGAGCTGCGGCACGATGACCGGGACCGGCGCCCCACCGATGCCGAAGAGATCGGCGCTCTCTTCCGCCGGCAGCAGTGTCCCGGCCGGGATGTTGTAGTAACGGCGCTCGCCGGTGGAGCGGTTCTCCCAGTAGAGATAGAGCGTGACCGGCCCGCCGTAGCCGTTCGGATGCGTGGTGATTCGCAACTGGAGCGCCTCGCCCGGAAGGAACGTGTAGTAGTTCGTCTCGACCAGGACGATGGGGCGGTTCGCCGACGCTTCCCGGCTCAGGCCGTTCACGCCGGGGATGAGGTCGGAGGCGTGAACGGTGGCACGCTCGACCCACGGAGCACCGGGGGCAGCGGCGCCCTGGCCGCGGCTCACGGCGCGCTGCGGCGCGGCCACCGCCTGCGCGGCGATGAGTGCGACGGCAATCAGCAGGAGACTTCTTCGCATGTGTAATCCTCCATTGATCGGGACGCGGGGTCCCTTGGTTTCGGGCGAGAGATGACCAGAGATCAGAAGGGGGTGTAACTGACGCTGAGGCTGACGGTACGGCCGGGTTGATACCGCCGCTGCACGGCGCTCCCCTGGGTGAATTCACGCCACTGATCGAGCAGGTTCGTCGCGGCGAGCTTCAGCTCGAACCCGGGCATGAACAGCTGCTGCGAGACCACCGCGTCGAGCGAGGCGTACGCGGCTTCGTAGATGTCGGGCAGCCCGTATGCGCCGACGTCCGCCAGCCGCTCTCCGACGTAGGAGCCGAGAATCCGCAGCATCGTTCCACGCCGCGGATCGAAGAACTGCAGGGCCAGATTCGCCACCTGGTCCGACTGCCCTTCCAGCGGGCGCTCCAGATTCGTGACCACGGCGAGGTGCTGCGCGCCGACGCGCACGTCGGAGTGGACGTAGGAGTAATTGAGATTCACCGACCAGAGGTCGAGAGCCTCCGTCAGCGGCGCCAGCGAGCGGCGGAACTCCACCTCCGCCCCCCACAACGCGGCGGAATCGGCGTTCACGAACGAGGTCCGCAACTCCGTGGTGGGCTGGATGATCCGCTCGATCGGCTGGTCGATCCGCTTGTAGAACAGGCTGGCGGCGATCACCTCGCCCCCGCGCGGGAAAGTCTCCCAGCGGACGTCGAAGCTGTCGAGCGTGGCCTCCTTCAGGTCGGGGTTTCCGGCCACCGACCGGCCCCCGGTCACCTCCACGAAGGAAAAGGGGCTCAGCTCGCGGAACTCGGGGCGGTTGACCGAACGGCCGTAGCCGAGGCGCACGTTCGTCTGCGACCCGGTCTGGTAGACGAGGTTCAGGGACGGCAGCAGCGCGTTCGCGCGATTGATCGAGCTGACCTGCGCCGCGGTGTCGAACGGGTTGTAAGTCAGCACTTCCTGGTCGGATCGCTCGTACCGCGCCCCGGCGATCAGCCGCCACCGTCCGGACGAGGCGTCAGCCATCAGGTAACCCGCTTCGATGGTGTGCGCCGCGTCGTAGGCGTCGTTCACACCGGTGACCTCGCGGATCTCGAAGCCGTCGGAACGGATATTCTCGGGCGTGAAGATCCGTTCCGGTCTCTGGCTCAGATCGAACTGCCCCTGGTTCTGAGCGGCGAAGCGAAACCGCCGCGAGCCGAACTCGCGGGTGCGCCGGAAATGATCGGCACCCCCCTTGATCATGCCGGAGCGCCGCCCCTCCGCATCGGCGTAGAAGACCGAATACGAGAGGCCCGCCTGCTCGATCGCGTCCTCCAGCGCGTAGAAGTTGGCCAGGGCGAAGCCCGGCTGCAGCGTGAACACGCCGCTCTCCGCCTCGCGGTACAGCGTCTCGCGCAGGTCGGAGTCATTCGTGGCCCGCGAGCGCGACAGGCTCCACTCGACCAGACTGCCCAACCCCGCTCCGAGGTTGTGCTCGCCGCGCAGCCGCGTGGACGAGACCTCCTCGATCTGATAACGGACGCGGTTCGCCTCGATGAATCCTCCTGAGTTCGTGTTCAGCCCCTCCTGGAAGCGATACTCCGAGGCGGCATCGCGGGTGAGCAAGGTGTTCAGGAAGAGGCGATGGTTCTCGCGCAGGCGGAGCGAGATGTTCCCGATCAGTCCCGTAGTGGCGCTCTCCCGGTCGGAGGTGATGGCGTAGTCGTTGCGCGGCACGAGGACCTCGCCGGCATCCATCCCGAAGAATCGCAGCTCCTCCACCTGCCGGCCGAACTTGTGATTCGAAACCGCCGACAGCACCACGCCGAGCGGACCGTACGTGTTGCCGTAGGTGAGGGAGAAGTCGGTGCCGGGCGCGGCGGAGGTCCTGGCGTCGCCGCTCCAGTTGCCGACGAAGGCCTCCCCGAAGGCCTCGAGATCCTGGGTTGTGAAGCCGCCCGGGGAGAGGGTGTTTCGCCGCTGCAGGTACTCGGCCGGAAGGCCCGCCGGGAGGGGCTGGCCGCCGCGGCCCCACCGGTCGAGACCGCCGGCATAGCGGGTGAAGCCGTCACCCGTGGCACCGCTCTGGTATCCCGCGCCGAGCGTGACCTTCATCGAGCCGGAGCCGGGGAAGTCGGTGGTGGTCATCTCCACGATGCCGCTGCCAAAGTCGCCGGGGCGGTCGGGGGTGTAGGTCTTGATGACGTTGACGGTGGAGAGGAGCTTGGCGGGAAAGAGATCGAGGGGCACCACGCGCTTCTCGGTCTCGGTGGTGGGAAGGGTCGCTCCGTTCATCGTCGTGCCGCTGTAGCGCTCACCGAGGCCGCGGACGAAGACGTACTTGTCGCCGATGAGGGTGACGCCGGTCAGGCGCTCCACCACCGAGGCCGCGCTCGAGTCGGGCGTCCTGCGAATCTCCTCGGCGGAGATCGAGTCGCTGACCACCGCGGCCTGCCGCCTGCTCTCCAGCACGGACACTTCGCCCGTCCTGGCCGCCTGCGCCACGACCTCTACCGTCTCACCGAATGCCGGCACGAGGGCGAAGGCGATCTCGAGGTTCTGGCCGGTCACCAGCTTGACCGTCCGCGAAAGCGGCCTGAAGCCGTCGAGCTCCGCGGCGATCACGTATGAGCCGGGAATGAGATCGGCGACCCGGAAGGCGCCGGCCGTGTCGGTGACGGCGAGGGCCGGCGAAGCGGACTCGCCGGAGCGCGTCACGGTCACGGTCACGCCGGGGATCGATGCTCCGCTCTCGTCGCGGACGGAGCCGGAGAGCGAGGCGCGCCCGCTGCTCTGCGCGGAGAGCGGCGTGACGGGCAGCAGCACGAGGATGAGAATCATCGTCAGGCGGCGGGCGGAAGTGAGGCGCTCGTTCATGAGCGTGATTTCTAGCCCCCTGGCCGGGCCAGGCCATTGAAGCCGGTGTAAAGGGTGCGTGAAGGCGGAGGGTCCCTGCGTCAAATCGACCGCCGGCCGCGGCACTTCACTCCCGCTCCCCACGGCTGCACGCGCTCTTCACACCCGTTGCACCCGATCGTGGACGTGCGCGACGAACACTTGCACACGTTCCATGAGACGCGTGGCGGTGATCGATGACGACGCTTCCTTCGCCCGGCGCGTGCGGAGGCTCTTCGAGCCGCATGGGTGCGAGGTGGAGTGGCACACCGCCTCGCCCGCGGCGATGGCCGCGGTCTGCCAGCGCACGTTCGATCTGCTCTTCATCGACGTCTGGACGCGCGCCGACGGCCTGGATCTGTGCCGCCGCATACGCTCGGAAGCGCTGACCGGCGGCGTGGCCATCATCGCCGTGACGATCGATGCCGCGGTTCACGTGGAGGCGCTCTCAGCCGGCGCCGACCAGTCCGTGGTGAAGAGGGCGAGCGACCGCGAGATCGTCGCCCGGGCGCATGCCGTCCTCCGGCGCGCCGCGAACGGTCTCGGCGAGACGGCCGCGTACGCCGACCCGACTCTGCGAATCTTTCCCGAGACGATGCGTGTGCTCCGCTCCGGCGAGCAGATCCGCCTGTCGAAGGGGGAGTCGGAAGTCCTGGCCCTTCTCATCCGCCACGCGCCGGCGGCCCTATCGGTGGGGCGCATCCGGGCGGAGCTCTCCGGGCCCGGGCCCGTCAGTCGCAGTGCCATCGAGGCGCGGCTGAAGAGCCTGCGGCGCAAGATCGGAAAGGAGATGATCACCAACCGGATCGGCTTCGGGTACTCGTTCAGCGCGCCGCGACAGCCGGGGGTTTAGTGAGGCCGGGGGTGGAGTCGGGGGTGGGGGTGGGAGTGGGGTCGGGCACGGGCTCGGACACGGGAAAGGGGGCTACTCGGTCTCGGCGAGCTTGCGCAGGATCCGCGGCGAGAGGAGCCACTCCAGCACGGCCGTGCCGTCTCCGAAGAGCCGGACGCCGTAGCACCCTCCCTTCTTCAGCTCGAAAGGGCGGGCGGCGGTCAGCCCGACCAGCTCCATCAGGTTGTCGCTCAGGTTGGTCTCGTGCCCGACGACGATCACCCGCCGCTCCTTGATCCCGGCCAGGAACTCGAGGAACTCGGCCGGACTCGTGCCCGGGATCAGCACGTCGCTGGTCTGCACCTTCACCCGCGAGCGGTAGCCCTTGGAGACCCACAATGCCGTCTGCACGGCGCGCAGGAGCGGACTGGCATAGATCACCTGTGCCTTGGGGAAGGCCCGCTCCAGGCCGCGAGCGATCTGCTTCATCCGCGCGTGGCCTTCCGGCGTGAGGCTCCGATCCTCGTCGGCTTTCCCTTCGGCCGGGTCCTCGGCGATGCCGTGGCGAAGGAGCACCAGGAAGCGCTCCCGCCTCCCTTCTTCCTCGTCGTCCTGCATCTCTCTGCGAACGCCCACTCGTCACCTCGCCAGCTCGAACCGCGTCTTGCGTCCGAACACCTTACCGAAATATTTGGCCTTCTTCAGCGCCGATTCCATTTCCACCTCCGCGTCACGGCGCGGCCGCATCCGGAAGGAGACCGCCTCGTCCTCCAGCTCGACGGCGACGTCGCGGATGGCCGTGTGCCGGCTGCGATCGAGGGCGTCGGCCAGGCGAAGGATGGCCGAGAGCTTCTCCACGACGGCCTGCTGCGCCCCCGACAACTGCGCGAAGTTGTCGTCGTCTTCATGGGGCGTCGACTTCCGGTGATAGCGGGCCACGTTGGCGATCAGCGCGACCTGGTCGGCGGTGAAGCCGCGCAGTCCGGCATGGCTGATCAGGTAATAGGAGTGCTTGTGATGCTTCTGATAGGAGACGTGCCGGCCGACTTCGTGGAGGAGGGCGGCGTACTCGAGCAGCTCGCGCTCGCCGGTGCGGAGCATGTGCAGCTCCTCGGTCTGATCGAAGATGCGCAGCGCGAGCCGGGCCACGTGACCGGCATGGGTCAGATCGACGCTGCTCCGCTCGGCCAGGGCCATGACCGACGACCGGCGCACCCCGCCGGCGGTGGTGTCACGCCCCCCCTCGCGCATCTCGTCGAGGGCCTTCTGCACGATGCCTTCCCGCAGCGCGGCATCGCAGGCGCGGATCTGCTCGATGCGCAGGCCGTCCATCACCTGCTCGAGGACGAGGGCCCCGGCCACGATCGTGGCGCCCCGCCGGTCGTCGAAGCCGGACGTGCGCGCGCGCTCCTCCGCCGAGAGCGGAGCGAGCCTCTCGATCAGCTCGCCGAGCCTGACCCGGCTCAGCCAGGTCAGCCCGGAGGCGACGCCGGCGCCGCCGTTCTCTCCCTCTGCCCGGGCCAGTGAGGCGAGGGTGACGATCGTGCCGGAGGTGCCGACGGTGAAGTCGAAACCGAGCCTGGCGATCCGGGTCAGGGTCTTCTTCGACGATTTCCTGATGAACCGGCGGCATTCGTCGAGCGACGTCTCTCCGGCCGCCTGCTCGAGGCCGAACCGCTGCGCCATGCGCAGCGCCCCCAGCGGCTCGCTGGACGTGAAGAACACCTCCGACGATGTGCCGACGATCAGCTCCACGCTGCCGCCCCCGATGTCGATGGCCAGGGCGGTGCCGCCATGGAAGTCGACCGCGGAACGGACGGCACGATAGATGTAGTCCGACTCCTCTTCTCCCGAGATGATCCGCAGCCGGATCCCGGCGGCGCTCTCCACGGCGGAGAGGAAGCGCCGGCGGTTCGGCGCCTCCCGCACCGCGCTGGTGGCGACGGCGATCACCTCCGATGCCTTCCAGCGCCGGGCGATCTCGGCCATACTCTTCAGCGTGGCCACGCCGCGCTCGATGGCTGCATCGGTCAGCGGCCGCCCCTCCAGACTGTCCCGGCCGAGCTGGACCATCTCCTTTTCCCGGTCGATGATGCGGTATCCATGGCGCTGCGCCTCCACCACGATCATGTGGATGGAGTTGGTACCGGCGTCGATCGCGGCGATGCGGACAGGAGTCTTGGCCATGCGCGGCGAAACGATTGTACGCCGCGACCTCCCACGCCCCGCGGCCGGCCGCGGCTCAGAAGCTGTACTGGTAGCGGATGGTCCAGACGTCGTCAGGCGGGTCATCGACCTGCAGTCGCGGCTGCTCGTGGGCGATCATCACCTTGCTGTTGCGGTCCCAGTGGAAGGTGTACGCTCCTCCGAGCGTGCGCGTGGCGTTCCCCCGCAGCGTAGTGTCGGGATCGTACTGGTCGAGGCGAAGGGCGAACTGATGCCGCGTCCCCACATTCTGGATCGCGTAGAAGTACCACCCGGCCACGTCCGCCGCGCGCGCCAGAGAGACCGGCGTCCCCGGCGCCGGAGGCTGCACGCCGCGGATGGACTCGCCCCGCACGCGGAAACCGGGGAGGGGCGTGGTCCACTGGAAGTCGACGCCGGTGCGCTGCTTGTCGAACTCCCGGCCCGGCGTGAGGCCGCCGAGCGAGACCAGCTCCGCGCCGCGATAGAACGACGCCCCGAAGGCAAATCCGCCTGACGAGTAGCCGGCCCGGCCCACCAGGTCCTTCCGCTTGTTGAAGTCGAACGGCTGCGTCGTGCCCGTCCCGTTCACGAGCGCCAGACGGTAGTTCATTTTCCCGGAGAACCCGATGCCGGAAAGCATCAGACCGCGATCGTGCTCGCCGGGGAAGAGCGTCCTGATCATCCGGGAGTACTCCGGCAACTCGCGGTCGTTCGACGAGTACATCACCTCGAAGCCGAAGGGCCAGATGAACTGCCCCGCGGTGAGGGTGTGTCGCCACGCCGTCCACGGCTCGGTCAGCTCCATGTAACCATCCTTCAGCGCGGCGCCGGAGCTGGAGAGATCGGGCTGAAGAACGAAGCGTGAGACCGGGCCGGCCTGGTAGGTGAACTTGATCCGCCCGCGGCGGACGGAGAACTGGTCGAGGTTCCGGGTCCCGGCCGGACCGGTGGTCTCGTCGACCGACCGCTCGTCGTGGACGTACTGCGCCTGGATGTAGCCGCCGATGCGGAGACGGCTGAAGAAGTCGAGCGTTTTTCTCACCCGCTCGATCTCTTCGCGCAACTCCTCCTCCTTCGGCTCAGCGGACTGGGCCATGACGCCGGCCGGGACGAGCGCGAGGAGTCCCATTACGAGCACAGTCATCTTCATGCCCGGCAGTTTCGGCGGACGATGAGGAGCAGCCCGGCACCCGGCGTAAAGTTCGCGTAAAGAGCAGACCAATCCGGCATGCGTTTCCTCACGCGAGATCGACCATCGGCAGGATCATCGTGAACGCGGAGCCCTCCCCCTCATCGCTCTCGACGGAAATCGATCCGGCGTGCGCCTCCACGATCGCCCTGGCGATGTAGAGGCCGAGCCCGAGGCCGCCGTAATAGCGGCTGGAGACGTTGCGGGCGCGATGGAAGCGCTCGAAGAGCTGGGGAATCTCGTCGCGCGGAATGCCGATGCCGTGGTCGATCACCGCAGTCTCCACGCTGCCCTCGGCAACGCGGACGATGACGTCGATCTCCGTCGGCTCCGGCGAGTACTTGATGGCGTTGGAGAGGAGGTTGTCGATGACCTGGCGCATCCGGTCGGGATCGGCGTTGACGATCGTTTCCTCGGCCTCCCGGGCGAAGTTGATGATCCGGCCGGGATTCTGGACGCGGAAGGCCGACGCCCGCCTCTCGATGAACTCGATCCAGCGGATCGGCTGCGGATGGATCTGCAGGCGGTTGGTCTCGATGCGGGAGACGTCGAGAAGCTCGGAGATCAGGCCCATCATCCGGTCGATCTCGCCGAGGACCGCGGTCAGATAGGTCGAGCGCTCCTCGGACGGGAGATCGTTGACGGTCTGGGCCAGAAGTTGCGTGTAACCCTTGATGGTCGTCAGCGGCGTTCGCAGCTCGTGCGAGGCGACGGAGAGGAACTCGTCCTTCTTCCGGTCGAGCTCCTGCAGGCCGGTGATGTCGCGCATGACCAGGACCGCACCGACGATCCCGTTGCTCTCGATCGGCGCCACGGCGATGGAGAGGTCGATGTCCTTGCCGGTGATCAGGTGGCGGGCCATGACCAGATAGTCGGGGATGGTCTCGCCGCGGAGCGCACGCGTATAAGGAAAGTCCTCCCGCGGGACGGGACGGCCATCGGGATAGCGGAGGCTCAAGGCCGCGAACGAGCCGTGCTCGACGGCCTCGGTCCGGGACCCGAGCCCGAACATCGTCAGCGCGGCCTGGTTGACGTCCACGACGATGCCGTCCGAGTCGTAAACCCACAGACCGTCGACCATCGAGGAGAGAATGGAGTCGAGGCGGGCCGACCTCTCCGCCATCATGCGGGCCAGGGCCTCGACCTCGCGGGTGGCGCGGACCTGCTCGGTCACGTCCTGGATGAGGACGGTCAGGCTCTGGGTGATCCCGGAGAACCGGCCGCGCGACGCGGAGATGATCCGATTGATGTAACCGGGGTTCTCCGACGGGCCGATCTGCAGCGCCTCGTCGAAGCGGGTCTCGCCCGACTCGGCGACCTGCTTGAGGAGCTTCTCGAAACCGGGGATCACGTCCTCGGCGCCGAGCCCGATGACCTTGGCATCGGCGTCGATGTTTCCGTGCTCGGCGGCGAAGTCCATGAAGCGGACGTTGGCCAGCTCGAACCGCAGCTCGTCGGCGGAGATGACGGCGATCCCGATCGGCGCCGACTCCAGGACCGCTTCCAGCCGGACGCGGGCGTCGACTTCGCGGCGGGCCAGGTCCTCGGCCGCGCGGTGCCCTTCCAGCGAGATCCGCGTCAAGCGGTTGATGTGGCTGGCCGCACCGATGCGCTCGGCGACCGCCTGCGCGAACTCGAGGTCCTCCGCATCGAATTTGCGGCGGGAGTCGGACTGGGAGATCACCAGGGCTCCGATGCGGTCGCCGTACGACTCGATCGGGCAGGCGATGAGACTCTCTTCCTGCAGCGCGGCGATGATCTCCTTCTCCTCCGGCGTCCGTCCGAAGTCGGTCACGGCCTCGCCCCGCACATCCGAGTAGAGAAGGGGCCGCCCGATCTGGAAGACCGTGCCCGGGAGCCCCTCGCCCGGATGATAGGGGTTTCGGGCGACGTGCTCGCGCAAGTGCTCGAAGGCCGCCGCCCGGGGGCCGGCGGCGGCCAGGCCGGCGAGCATCAACTCGCTCGTGCCCGGCTGATACATGAAGAGCTGGGCCGCGCCGCCGACGGCGTGGGCGATGCGGCGGGCCTGTTCGTCGAGCTCTTCGAAGAAGGACTCGACGGCGATCGACTCCAGTCCAAGGCCGGCCAGGCACTCGGCACGCCGCCGCCGCCACGCCTCGCGCTCGGCATCGAGACGCTCCTCCAGGACCTGCTCGGTGACGTCCTGGACCAGGACCGTCACGCTCTGCGTGACGCCCGAGAAGCGCCCTCGAACGGCCGAGATGATCCTGTTGACGTATCGCGTTCCGCCGGGGCCGCTGATCTCCAGCGCCTCCTCGGCGCGCGGCTCTCCCGACTCGGCGACCTGCTCGAGGATGCTCTCGAAATCGGGAATGACCTCCTCGGCGCGCAGGCCGACCAGCCGCGAGTCGGAGGGGATCTTGCCATGGTGGATGGCGAAGTCGATGAAGCGGGCGTTGGCCAGCTCGAATCGCAGCTCGTCGGCGGAGACGACGGCGATGCCGATGGGGGCGGTCTCCAGCACCGCTTCGAAACGGACCCGGGCATCGACCTCATGCCGGGCCAGCTCCTCGGCCGCGCGATGCCCATCCTGCGAAACGCGCGTCAGCTGATGGATGTGACTCGCCGCCCCGATGCGCTCGGCCACCGACTGCGCGAACTCCAGATCCTCGGTGTCGAAGTTCCGCCGCGGATCCGACTGCGAGATCACCAGCGCCCCGATCCGCTCCCCGTATGATTCGATCGGGCAGGCGATCAGGCTCTGCTCGCGCATGGCCGCCTTGATCTCCCTTTCCTGCTCGTCCCGCGCGAAGCCGATCACCGCGTCCCCGCGGATCTCATAGAAGAGCAGGGGGCGCCCGATCTGGAACACGGTACCGGGCAGACCCTCGCCCGGCCGGTGGGGGTGCTCGGCAAAATACTTCCTGAATTCGTCCGCGTCTTGAGCGGTCGAGGCGAAGCCGACCAGGTCCAGCGTCCCGGTGGCGGGGTGATAGAGGTAGACCCGGACGGTTCCGGCTACCGCCTCGGAGATCCGGCGGGCCTGCTCATCGAGGTCGTCGAACGCCGGCTGGACCGTGACGCTGTCCAACCCGAGGTTGGCCAGGCAGTCGGCACGGCGCCGGCGCCACGCCTCCCGTTCCGCGGTCTGCCGCTCCTCGGTCACGTCGCGCGAGAGGACGACCGAGCCGATGATCTTGCCGCGCTCGTCGCGGATCGGCGCAGCCTTGAAGTTGACGACGCGGTCGTCATCGGTGCGCGGATCGTGAGTCAGATAGTCGGACTTGACCTGCTCCCCGCGCAGGGCACGGACGGAGGGCAGCTCATCGTGAGAGAGCGGCCCGCCGTCGAGATATCGGTGCGGGCGCGCGCCGGCCCGTCGCGCGTCGGGCGAGAAGAGGACCGCCGGCTGATTCTGCGCCGCGGCGTTCATCCGCTCCAGATTCCCGGTCGCGTCGTAGATGGCGGCGGCCTCCGGGATCTGGTCGAGGATCGCCCTCACCTTCGCCATCTCCTCGACGGCCTTGGCGTAGAGCAACGTATTGTTCAGAGCCAGCGTGGCGTAGCGCCCGATCTCGGCAAAGAGATCGACCTCTTCCCGGGTCCAGTCGCGCCTCTGATGGCACTGGTGAAGTCCGAATGCCCACGGCTCGCCCTGCCGCGGCCGGAGAACCTGCAACAGCTCGGACCGCACCTGGAACCGCCGGGCCAGCTCCGGATCGAGCTCGGCGTCCCCTTCCTGCACCACGCCCGGGCGTCCGCTTTCGATCAGCCGCCGGATCAGGGCCCGCGAGCCCCGGAGCGGAATCGGACCCGTCTCATCGGGCCGCTGGCGCACGGAAGGGGCGCTGACCGCGAAGGCCACGCTGGCATGTTCGCTGTCCTCGTTCACGGGGTGCAGAAGCCAGGCGCGGTCGGCGTGGAACTCCTCCCGCGTCACCGACACGATCCGGCGAAGGACTTCCCGCAGATCGAGCGTGGTGGTGAACGCCTCGAGCACGGAGGAAAGAAGGCGATCACGGTCCTCGGCGGCCGGGCGCGGCGGTTCGATCCGGGGGCGTTCGAGGTTGCGGACCAGGAGGCGGCGGATGTCCGTGTCGTCGCCGTTGGGGTCCGGCAGCTCCAGGACGCGGGCCAGCGGCTGGCTGGTCTCGGCGGCCACCCGCACTCTCTGCCAGGCCGATGTCCCGCTGACCGCCACGAGGGTGAACTCCCCCTCGGCCAGAAGCCGGAACGCCTCCTCCTCCGTCGTCACGACGACCGGGTCGAGGTGCAGCGATCGCGCGATTTCCGCCGGTTTTCTCGAGGCAGCCTCGCCAGCGACAATGAGAACCTGGTTGAGCATGGGTGTTCGGGATCAGCCGCGCGGTCAGGATGGATCATGCTACCAGAACGAATTTCGCCCGGGAGTGGAGCCGGGGCATCCACTAGAATCGCCGCGATGTCGAAACGATCGTTCGACGATCTGGTGAAACTGATGACCACGCTTCGCGGGCCGGACGGCTGTCCCTGGGACCGCAAGCAGGACCTGCCGGACCTCAAGCCGTTCGTCATCGAGGAAGCCTACGAGGTGGTCGACGCGATCGACCGCGACGACCGCGGGGCGCTGCTCGAAGAAGTCGGCGATCTTCTCCTCGAGGCGGTCTTCATCGCCGAGATCACGCGGGAGGAAGGGTCCTTCGACGTCTATGACTCCATCACCGCGATCCACGAGAAGCTCGTCCGCCGTCACCCCCATGTCTTCGGCGACGTGCAGGCCGCAGACGCCGAGCAGGTCCTGGTCAACTGGGAGAAGTTGAAGAACGAGGAGAGAAAGGCGGAGAACAAGAGCGTGCTGTCGGGAGTGCCGCAGGCGCTGCCCGCGCTTCAGAAAGCCTCACGGCTGACCGAGAAGGCCGCGCGCGTCGGATTCGACTGGCGCCGCGCCGAAGACGTGTTCGAGAAGATCGACGAAGAGCTGCGCGAGCTTCGCCAGGCCGCCGCCGAGCAACGAGTCGAAGCCGTCGCCGAGGAGATCGGCGACCTTCTCTTCACTCTCGCCAACGTGGCCCGCAAGCTGGCGATCAACCCGGAAGAGGCCCTGCAGAGGACCAACCGGAAGTTCACCCGGCGCTTCGAAGCCATGGAACGTGCCGTCCGCGAAGGCGGCCGGAATCTCGACCAGTTGACCCTCGAGGAGATGGACCGGCTTTGGGACGACGCAAAAGCCGCCGAGCGCGGCTGATCACCATCGCTCTGCTCGTCGCGGCAACGCTGCTCGTGGCGCACGACGTTGGATCGAAGCCGGGGGAGGGAATCGGCGCGCGGCTGGCCATCGTGACCATCGACGAGTACCGCGCCCACCTCTCGCCGCGCCTGGCGCGCGTCACCACCTGCCGGTTCCAACCGACCTGCTCCGCGTATGGACGGGAGGCGATCGCCCGCTACGGCCTGCTGCGGGGTGCGGGCAGGACGGCGTGGCGGATCGCGCGATGCGGGCCCTGGACGCCCATGGGGACGGTGGATCGGCCGTAGCCTATTCCAACGGCTCCTCCGCGCTCGGACAAAGCTCGTTGAGCAGGCACTCCCGGCACTTCGGCTTCCGGGCCACGCAGAGGGTGCGGCCGTGCTCGATCAGGCGGTGGGAGAAGGACGTCCACTCCTTCGGCGGGATCAGCTTCATCAGGTCGTGCTCGATCTTCTCCGGATCGAAGTGGGAGGTGAGGCCGAGCCGGCCGGAGACGCGCGCGACGTGGGTGTCGACCACGATTCCGGCCGCTGTCTTGAAGGCGTTGGCCAGGACCACGTTCGCCGTCTTCCGGCCGACACCGGGAAGTGCCGTCAGCTCCTCCATCGTCCGCGGCACCTCACCCCCATGGTTCTCGACGATGGCCCTCGACGCCGCGATCACGGCCCTGGCCTTGTTCCGGAAGAAGCCGGTCTGGCGCACGTCCCGCTCCATCTCCACCTGGCCGGCCCCGGCGAACGCCTCCGGACCGGGGTACTTGCGAAAGAGGCTCCTGGTGACGATGTTCACCCGCGCATCGGTGCTCTGCGCCGAGAGCATCGTGGCGATGAGCAACTCGAACGGCGTGGTGAAGTCGAGGGAACATTTCGCCTTCGGGTACATGCGCCTGAGGTGCGAGACGATCTCGGCGGCGCGCTCCTGCTTCTTCGTCACAACGCGATTTTAAGTGCCGGGTGCCATAAGATTCCGCCATGACCGCCACCCCCGCCGCCCCCCGCGTGGTCCGCGCTCCCCGCGGCACGAGCCTCAGTTGCCGGGGATGGCAGCAGGAGGCGGCGCTGCGGATGCTGATGAACAATCTCGACCCGGAGGTCGCGGAGAGGCCGGATCAGCTCATCGTCTACGGCGGCATCGGGAAGGCGGCGCGGAACTGGGAGTGCTTCGACGCCATCGTGGCCACGCTGAAGCGGCTGAAGAACGACGAGACGCTGCTCGTCCAGTCGGGCAAGCCGGTGGGCGTCTTCCGCACGCACGAGAACGCGCCGCGAGTCCTGATCGCGAACGCGAACCTCGTCCCGCACTGGGGTACCTGGGACGAGTTCCGCCGCCTCGACGCGCTCGGCCTGACGATGTACGGCCAGATGACGGCCGGCTCGTGGATCTACATCGGCACGCAGGGAATCCTGCAGGGGACCTTCGAGTGCTTCGCCGCGGTGGCCCGGCAGCGCTTCGGCGACTCGCTGCGCGGCAAGCTCGTCGTCACCGCCGGCCTGGGGGGGATGGGGGGTGCCCAGCCGCTGGCGGCGACGATGAACGAGGGCACCTGCCTGGTTGCGGAGGTCGACCGCACGCGGATCGAGCGCCGCCTGGAGAAGCGCTACCTCGACGAGGAGGCGCCGTCGCTCGACGCCGCCATCGCCCGCGCCCTCGCCGCGCGCGAGGGCGGCGAGGCCGTCTCGATCGGCCTCGTCGCCAATGCCGTCGAGTTGCTCGAGGCGCTGATCGGGCGCGGCATCGTCCCCGACGTCCTCACCGACCAGACCTCCGCTCACGACGAGCTGAACGGCTATGTCCCGGCCGGACTCCCCTACGCGGCCGCAATGGGCCTCCGGTCGCGAGACCCGAAGCAGTACGTAGCACTCTCGTACGAGACGATGGCCCGGCACATGCGGGCCATGCTCGAGCTGCAGCGCCGCGGTGCGATCACCTTCGACTACGGGAACAACCTCCGCGGGCAGGCGCAGAAGGGAGGAGTCCCCGATGCGTTCGACGTTGACGGTTTCGTGCCGCTGTTCATCCGGCCGCTGTTCTGCGAAGGGAAGGGGCCCTTCCGCTGGGCCGTCCTCTCCGGCGACCCGCGCGACCTCCGCGTCACCGACGAAGAGATTCTGAAGCTCTTCCCCGATGACGCGGCGCTCCACCGGTGGATCGGCATGGCCAGCAAGCGGGTCGCGTTTCAGGGCCTCCCCGCCAGGATCTGCTGGCTCGGCTACGGCGAGCGGCATCGCGCCGGCTTGCTGTTCAACCGCCTGGTGGCGTCGGGAAAGGTCTCCGCGCCGATCGTGATCGGGCGCGACCACCTCGACGCCGGCTCGGTGGCTTCACCGAACCGCGAAACCGAGGGGATGCGCGACGGGTCGGATGCCATCGCCGACTGGCCCGTCCTGAATGCTCTGCTCAACACCGCCGCAGGGGCGAGTTGGGTGTCCTTCCATCACGGCGGCGGAGTGGGCATCGGCTACTCGCTGCATGCCGGGATGGTCATCGTGGCGGACGGGACGGAGGCCGCCGCCGCGCGACTCGAACGAGTGCTCACCGCCGATCCCGGAACCGGGGTCATGCGGCACGCCGACGCCGGCTACCAGAAGGCCATCCAGGTGGCGGAGGAGCGGGGGATCGACCTCCCGATGATCTAATCGAATGGGGCTCGGACCCCATCTTGCAATACAACCTGGGGAAGGATCGTTCTCAGGCCGACCCTTCCCGTTGCATACTACGCCGCGCAAGCACATCTGGAGGTTCATCATCGAAGCCGAAACGAGACCCAAAGACTGGGTGAACATTGCCTTTCTCACCCTCACACCTGTGATCGGGGTCGCCGGCACCGCCATCTACACCTGGTATGCCGGCTTCAGCCTCTGGATGCCGCTGCTGACAGTTGGGATGTACCTGGCCGTGGGTATTTCGATCTGCGCCGGGTACCACCGCTTCTTCTCCCACAAGACCTACGAGGCGCATCCGGCGGTCCAGGTCTTCTACGCGATCTTCGGGGCGATGGCCGCGCAGAATTCGATCCTCTGGTGGTCGTCCAGCCACCGCGTGCACCACAAGTACGTCGACAGGGACTGGGACCCGTACAACATCCAGCGCGGGTTCTGGTGGGCGCACATCCTTTGGGTGTTCTACCGGAACGACCAGAAGCCCCACTCGTTCGAGAACTCGCCCGACCTGCTGAAGAACAGGATCGTCATGTGGCAGCACCGCTGGCACAAGGTGATCCTCATCGCCGGCGGATTCGGTCTGCCCACGCTCATCGGCGCCGCGTTCGGCGACCCGATCGCCGGCCTGCTCTGGGGCGGATTCCTGCGCATCGCCGTGATTCACCACACGACGTTCTTCGTGAACTCGCTGGCCCACATGCTCGGTAAGCCCTCGTACAACGCGGAAGTCTCCGCGCGCGACAACTGGGCCGTGGCCCTGCTCACGCTCGGAGAGGGCTACCACAGCTTCCATCACCGCTTCCCCGCCGACTTCAGGAACGGCATTCGCTGGTATCAGTGGGATCCGGCGAAATGGTTCATCGCCGGACTGCGCGGCGTCGGGCTGGCCGAGGAGCTTCGCACCACCGCCCCGCCGCAGATCGAGCAGGCCCGGCTGCAGGCTGCCCTTCGCGTGGTGGAGCCGCGCATCGCCTCGATCAATTCGCCCACGGCAGCGGAGATTCGCCGGCGCATCGACAAGGCCGTCGAGCACATCGAGCGCGCGGTCGCGCTGTGGCGGCAGCACATGGACGAGCGCGCCGCCGGGCTCTCGCATGCCTGGAAAGCGTCGCGCCGCCGCTCACGCCGTTACCTGCGGCAAGCCCGCCGGCAGTGGAAGGGCGCCATGCGCATCATGGCCCGCCTTCCGGAGGCGCCCGGAGGTCAGACCGCGGGCATGAGCGCCACCTGATCCGGCGCGCGCGGATCACTCCAGATGCTCGGAGTAAACCGCCACTTTGCTCGTCCGGCGCAGCTCGCCGGTCAGGCGGCTCACGGCGGTCATGATCTCGGTCTGCTTCTGGCTCAGCAGAACCTCCCGGATGTCGCGGCGCACTTCTTCATAGGGCTGCGGGGCGGCCGGCTTCTTTTCCTCGACGAGAATGAGGTGATAGCCGAACCGCGTGCCGACGATTCCGCTCATCACGCCCTCCGGCATGGCGAAGGCGACCTCCTCGAATTTGGGATCGAGCTGGCCGCGCTCGACCCAGCCGAGGTTGCCGCCGTC
>DATLEX010000029.1:0-2541 GCA_035525045.1 Thermoanaerobaculia bacterium
TCTCCCGCGGAGCGGGAGAGGGTTCCGTCGTCTCGAACAGGGCGTGGTGGATCGACTTCACGGCGCGCTCGGCGTCCTTCTCCTCCACCACGATGGAGAGGTTCAGCCCGGAGGTGCCGAGGGCGAGCATCGACATCGGAACTCCGCGCAGGGCCTCGAAGACGCGCGCGCCGACCTCCGAATCCTTCATCAGGTTGCGGCCGACCACGGCTACGATGCACTGGTTGTCGCGCACCTCCACTCCCGCCACCGGCGCGAGGCGCTCCACGAGCTGCGAGAGGTTGTGCTTCTCGTCGATGGTGACGGAGACCGAGATTTCCGAGGTGGTGATCAGGTCGACTGCGACCTCGAGCTGCTCGAAGATCGCAAACAGGCGGGCCAGGAAGCCGTAGGCACCGAGCATCTTGCTCGACGTCATGTGCAGGACGGTGATCCCCTTCTTCAAGGCGATGGCCCGCGGGCCATGGTGACGCTCGTCGCCGTCGCGCGTGATCAGCGTGCCGGGACTGGAGACGTTGTGCGTATTGAGCACGCGCACCGGGATGTTGCGCTCCACCGCCGGGGCGATGGTCCTGGGGTGCAGCACCTTGGCCCCGAACCAGGCCAGCTCGGCCGCCTCGACGTAGGAGATGCTGTCGATGATCCGCGCGCCGGGAATGAGCCGGGGGTCGCAGGTCATCATCCCGTCGACGTCGGTCCAGATCTGGATCTCCTCCGCGCCGAGGGCGGCCCCGACGATGGCGGCGCTGTAGTCGGAACCGCCGCGGCCGAGGGTCGTCGTCGCGCCGTCGCGGGTCCGGCCGATGAAGCCGCCCATGACCGGGATGAGGTTGCGCTCGATCAGCGGCAGCAGGGAGCGTCGCGCCGCCTCGCGCGTCTCGTCCATGAGCGGCGTCGCCTCGCCGAAGCGGGTGTCGGTGATGACCACGTCCTCGGAGTGGACGTGCTCGCCGGGAACCGCCCGCATCATCATCGAGTACGCGAAGAGTACCGACGAGAGCTTCTCACCGATGGACATGACCTTGTCCCGCGCGCGCGGCGTGATCTCTCCGAGCAGGGTGATCCCGCGAAGGATGGTGTGGATCTGCTCGATCTGCTTGTCGAGCTGCCTGGTGAAAGCCTCGAAGAAGTCGAGTTTCTGCTGGACGAGCTGCACGGCCACGTCCTCGTGACGCCGGCGCACGGCGGCGATGATCTGGTCCACGCGCTCGCCGTCGCAGGCCTGCGCAGCCTCGCTGGCCGCCACCAGCTCGTTGGTCACCCCGGACAGCGCCGAGACCACCACGATCGGCTTCTGCTCACGCCGGGCGGCGACGATGTCGATGGCGTTCGCGACGCGTTGCGCGTCGCCGACCGAGGTCCCGCCGAACTTGATGATGATCATGGAGCGCACCGCCCTGTCACAGCAGCCCCTTCGCTTCGAGCAGCTCGGCGTTCAGGATCGCCGCGCCGGCGGCGCCGCGGATCGTGTTGTGCACGAGCGCGACCATCCGCAGGTCGAGCAGCGGGCAGGGGCGGAGGCGGCCGATGGAGACGGCCATGCCCTTCTCGCGGTCGCGGTCGAGCCGCGGCTGCGGGCGGTCGGGTTCGTCGATGTAGTGGAGCGGCCGCCGCGGCGCCGAGGGGAGTCCGAGACGCTGCGGCTCGCCGGCGAAGCTCTCGATGGCCTCGCGGATCCTTTCCAGAAAGCCCGCCTCGCGGTTTCGCAGCGAGAGGGAGATGGTCATCAAATGACCGTCGAGGGTGGGGACGCGGTTCGTCTGCGCCGAGATGCGCATCTCCGCCGGCACGAAGCGCTCGCCGTCCCAGCGCCCCAGGATCTTGCGCGGCTCGATCTCGACCTTCTCCTCTTCATCCGAGATGTAGGGAATGACGTTGTCGAGGATGGCGTAGGAGGTCACCCCCGCGTAGCCGGCGCCGGAGATGGCCTGCATCGTCGTCACGTGGACCTGGTCGACGCCGTAGAGCTTCTCGACCGGAGCGATGGCCATGGCCAGCCCGATCGTCGAGCAGTTCGGATTGGTGACGATGTATCCCTTCCCTCCGCGCCGTTTCCGCTGCCGCTCGATGGCCGCGGTGTGCCCGGCGTTCAGCTCCGGGATGAGCAGCGGCACGTCGTCGTCCATCCGGTGATTCTTCGAATTCGAGACCACCGCGCAGCCGCGTCCCGCATACAGCTCCTCGGCCTCCCCGGCGACGGAGGAGTCGAGGCCGGAGAAGACCAGCCGCGACTCGAGCTCCGCGCCGAGCTCCTTGACCCGGAGCGCTCCGGCGTCCGCGGGCATCAGCGTGTCGAGCTTCCAGTCGGCGGCGTCGTGGTAACTCTTCCCCGCGCTCCGCTCCGACGCCACCGCTTCGTGGAAGTAGAACCACGGGTGCCGCTCGAGCAACTGCACGAACCGCTGCCCCACCGACCCGGTCGCGCCGAGCACGGCCACGGGGATCCGCTGCGTGCGGCCGCTCTCCTCCGTTCGCGCCTCCGGGTCGGTGACGATCTGAACCATGCCTGAGCTCCCTTGCAACTCGCGTGTCATTCTGACA
>DATLEX010000039.1:0-13644 GCA_035525045.1 Thermoanaerobaculia bacterium
GCGGCTGGTCTTCGGCGACGCCACGGTCTTCGGGGATGAGCTCGGCGGGTCGGGGATCATCGGCGGGGCGACGGTGGCCCGCAACTTCGACCTCGACCCCTACTTCATCCGGTTTCCCTCCATGAGTCTGCGCGGAATGGCCGCCACCCCCGCCCAGGTCGAGATCTACGTCAACGGCGTGCTGGTCGACCGCCGCAGCGTCCCTCCCGGACCGTTCGAGATCGGCAACATCCCGGCAGCCTCGGGGACCTCTGCCGCCACGGTGGTGGTGCGCGATGCCTTCGGCCGGGAGCAGACTCACTCGTCGTCCTTCTACTACTCCACCAGCGTCCTGGGGCGCGGGCTGAGCGAGTTCACCTACTCGGCGGGGATGGTCCGCAACACAGCCGGGAGCTTCGACTACGACGACCCGGTCCTGTTTGCGCTGCACCGTTACGGTGTCACCGACAACCTCACCGTGGGAGGGCGCCTGGAAGCCACCGGCTCGCTCGTTTCCGGCGGGCCGAGCGTGGCCCTGGCCTCGTCCCTCGGCGAGATCGATCTGAAGCTGGCCGGCAGCAGCAGCGATGGACGGCAGGGGGCCGCGGCGCACCTCGGCTTCCGCAGGCTCTCCCGGCGGACGAACTTCGGCGGAACGATCCGGCTGCGCAGCCGCGAGTACGTCAACTTTTCGATGCCCGTCGAGCGCGACCGGCCCCTCGAAGAGGCAACCCTCTTCGCCTCCTACCTGCCGTGGTGGGGCAACATCGGCCTGCAGTGGACCTCGGCGAACATGCGCGACAGCGGCGAACGGCGCCGGCTGGCGCTGCTGACCAACATCGTCCTCGGCGATCGCGCGAACCTGCTCTTCTCCGCGGGGAGAGTCGAAGAGAACGACGAGCAGTTCGGCGAGTACTTCGTCGGGTTCAGCATCCGTCCCTACCGCACGGCCACCCTCAACGTCTCCGCGCAGTCGCGCGAGGGAGTGAGCACGGTGTCGACGGAGTTGCAGCGCCCGACTCCGGTGGGAACGGGTTGGGGCTACCGTGTGCACAGCTCGACCGGCACGGGAGAGACGACCAGCAACGCCTCCGTCCAGTACCAGAACGACTTCGGACGATATGAGGTCGGAATCGATCCGCAGCATCCCGGCGACGCCGCGCTGAGCGCGGCCGGCGCCGTCGTCTACCAGGCCGGAAAGATCGTTCCCACCCGGCCGGTGGCGCAGAGCTTCGCGCTGGTCCGCGTCCCGGGAGTGGCAGGGGTGCGGGTCTATCTGAGCAACCAGCTCGTCGGCCTCACCGACCGCCGAGGCGAGCTGCTCGTTCCGAACCTCCTTCCCTATTATGGGAACCGTCTGCGGATCGACGATCGCGACGTCCCCATGACGCACGACATCCAGGTCATCGAGAAGACCATCGCCCCTCCCCCGCGGGGCGGAGCGCTGGTTGTGTTCCCGGCGCGCGAGGTCCGGGCGGCGATCGGTTCGGTGGTGGTGAAGACGGCGGCGGGGGAGGTCGTTCCCGCCTACGGCGAGATCCGCATCGAGAGAGAGGGGACCGTCGATTCCTCCCCGATCGGCGGCCAGGGCGATTTCTATTTCGAGAATGTCTCCGCAGGCTCGTACGACGCCGTCGTCGAGTACGAGGGCGGAACATGTTCCTTCGTCATCAGAGTTCCCACGACCAGTGGCGACGTGATCGAGATCGGGCGCGTCGTCTGCTCAGGAGCGGCCCCATGAAAAAGACATGCCTCGTGTTCATCGCAGCGGCCATGTTCGTCGCCTCCCGCGCCGATGCCGGCAACTGCCGGTGGCTGACGCCTCCGACAGACATCGCGTTCGGTATTTATTCGGTATTCGGCACAGGATCGCTGACCGGCACCTCGACCTACACCATCCGCTGTACGCCGAACACCGAGGGGGTGATCACCTTGACCACCGGGGCCAACGCCTCGAACTACTTCCCGCGGTACATGGCCAATGCCGGCTTCCTCCTGGCCTACAACCTGTATGACGACGCCGCGAACACCAACGTCCTGGGCGACGGAACGGGCGGCACGACCACCCGCGTCGTGTTCAACGGGCAGCCGGGGAGCATCAACTTCACCGACACGATCTATGCGGCGGCGCCGCAGGGCTCCGACGTCGGTCCGGGGACGTACACCGATACGGTGACAGCGGTGTTGTCGTGGGACAACGGTGCCGGCACCGACAGCCGCACGTTCATGGTCACGACCGTCGTGCAGGCCGAATGCACCGTGTCGACCGTTCCCGTGGCATTCGGCAACTATGATCCCGTGGCGGCGCACGCCGCCTCTCCGCTCGACGGGACCGGAAGCATCAATGTCTACTGCACTCCGGGGACGGTGGCCACGGTTTCGCTCGGGGACGGGCTTTATTTCGCAGCCGGCTCCCGGCGGATGTCGGGTCCCCCGACCTCGTTCCTGAACTACCAGCTCTACCGGGAGGCGACTCGCACGAGCATCTGGAGCACTTCCCCCAACACGGTATCGGGAACGTCGACCTCGCGTTTCACGCCGATCGGCGGCGGGCTCGTGGTCTACGGCCGGGTCCCGGCTGGTCAGGACGCGATCATCGGAATGCACAACGACACCGTGCAGGCGACCGTGAACTACTGAGCTGCGCGCCCGGCCTTCCCCGCAGTCGGCTATACAATGCGCCCCGACTTTTTCGTCATCGAGGAGCAGGGGAATGGCCGAACTACCCGGGGTGGAACACGAAACGCTCGACGTGGACGTCGTCATCGTCGGCGCAGGACCGGCCGGGCTGGCGGCCGCTTTCCAGCTTGCCCAGCTCGTTCAGGCCCACAACGCCTCGGCAGCGGAGAAGAAGCTCGAGGGCCTTTCCATCGCCGTGCTGGAGAAGGGAAAAGAGATCGGCGCCCACGGCATCTCCGGCGCGGTCATGGACCCGCGCGGGATCGCCGAGCTGATGCCCGACTGGCTCGAGCGCGGATGCCCGGTGGAGGCGCCGGTGGGGGAGGACTCCTTCTGGTACCTGACCGAGGCGATGAAATTCGCGGCGCCGATCATGCCGCCGCCGCTCCGGAACCACGGCAACTACGTCATCTCCATCGGTGAGATGGTCCGCTGGATGGGGCCGATCGTGGCCGAGATGGGGGTGGACCTCTTCGCCGAGTTCGCCGCGGCGCGGGTCCTGCTCGAGAACGACCGCGTCGTGGGAGTGCGGACGGGCGACAAGGGGGTCGATAAGAACGGCAACCGGAAATCGAACTACGAGCCGGGCGTCGACGTCCGGGCCAAGATCGTCATCCTCGCCGAGGGGCCGCGCGGCACGCTCACCAAACAGCTTGCCGGCCTTTTCGACCTCGACAACGGGCGCAACCCGCAGGTCTACTCGCTCGGGGTGAAGGAGCTGTGGGAGCTGCCCGATGACCGCTTCGCGCCGGGAACGGTGATCCACACGCTCGGCTGGCCGCTGGATATGGACACCTTCGGCGGCGCTTTCATCTACGGGATGAAGGATCGCATCGTCGACATCGGCCTGGTGGTCGGCCTCGACTACCGCAACCCCACGCTCGACCCGCATCACGAGTTCCAGTGCCTGAAGCTTCACCCGGCCATCCGCTCCATTCTGGCCGGCGGGAAGATGATCGCCGCCGGCGCGAAGGCCATCCCTGAAGGCGGCTATTTCTCCATGCCCCGCATGTATGGCAACGGGTTTCTCATCGTCGGCGACTCGGCCGGGTACCTCAACGGGGCTCGTCTCAAAGGCATCCACCTCGGCATCAAGTCGGGGATGCTCGCCGCCGAGACGGCGTTCCATGCGCTGCTGAACGAGGACTACTCGGCCGTGCAGTTGTCGGAGTACAACGACCTGTTCGAGAGCTCCTGGGCCAGGGACGAGCTCTGGCTGCAGCGGAACTTCCACCAGCCTTTCCGGCACGGCCAACTCGCCGGTCTGCTCAATGCCGGTCTGTCGATGGTCACGCGAGGTCGCGGGTTCGGCATCGTCAACCGGCTGGAGGGCCATTCCGGCCACGACCGGATGGAGCGCATCCAGCGCTACTTCGCCACCGAGGAGCCGCATCCCCCGGAGAAGATGAAATTCGACAACGCGTATACCTTCGACAAGGTGAGCGACGTCTATTACGGCGGCGTGGTGCACGAGGAGAATCAGCCGGCGCACCTTCTCATCCTCGACACGGAGGTCTGCATCACGCGCTGTACGCAGGAGTACGGTAATCCCTGCCTTCACTTCTGCCCGGCCAGCGTTTACGAGCCCCAGCCCACGGCCGACGGACGGGGGCAAGTGCCGTTCCTGAACTTCACCAACTGCTTCCACTGCAAGACCTGCGACATCTTGGATCCTTACCAGGTGATCACCTGGGTGCCGCCGGAGGGTGGGGGCGGGCCGGATTACAAGAAGCTGTAGGGCCTGTCAGGGCGCGGGGCCGGGCGCCGCCTCCCGCCCGGATCCCTCGCTTACGCTCGGGTTGACAGGTTCTCGAGCGCCTCGCGGATGGCTCTGACCTCCCGCAGCAGGTCCTCGGCGGGGTCGGAGCGGCCCTCGGCGTCGTCGGGGTCGCCGAGACCGGCGTCGCGGTGCCGGCGCGTGCGCTCGACGATGATGTTCCGGATCTCGGGCGCGTTGTCGACGCCGCGGAAATAGCCGACATTCTGACCGGTCTGGCCCGGCCCTTCCCTCCGATGTGCCTCGGCGGGCGAGCCTCCGCCGCCTGCGGTCCGGACCTCGACATTGGCGATGCCGAGGAGCCGCTGCAGCGGGCCCTGATTCACGGCCGTATTCTGGATGTTGGCGAGAGCGATGGTCTTCTCGCGCACGGTCAGTACGCCTTCCCGGATGCGAATGGCGCGGTCGGAGATCATGTACCAGCGCAGCTCGTAGTCGAGGCGCATCACGGCGTACCCGAGGGTGACGCTGATCAGAAAGGTGACGAGCAGAGCGATGGCGCCCGCGGTCAAGGAGGCGCGGAGCGATAGCGGCAGGTCGGGAGGCATCACATATACGACGAACGCGGTCAGCAGAATGGCCATGATGGCGAGGATGAGGTTGCCGATCAGCCAGCCGATCACCCGGAGGACGAAGTAGTTTCTCGCCGCGCGGAAGACGCGAGGCGTGGAGCCGGGTGGGGGAGCCGGTTCGGGCGGCACTCTCATCAGACGGAGCACGAAGGAGCGCCAGCCGCTCACCGTTGCTCCTTCTCGAGGAGCCGTGTCAGAAGCTCGCGCACGGCGCGCATCTCGTCGGCGATCTGGCGAAGGGTATCTCCGGCGGCGGCCGCACGCGCCGGCTTTTCGGCCACGCCGCGCATTCTCGAGTAGAGATAGTCTCGAAGCTCCGCGAACTCCTTGACGCCCTCGATGGTCATCTCCGCGCTGGCGCTCCCGCTTGCGGTCTGGATCTGCACGCGGGCCAGGCCGAGCCACCGCTCCACGAAATTGCTGACCAGGTGGATATCCTGAATGCGCGCGTAGGTCAGCGTCACCTCGCGCCGGAAGAGGATGCCCCAGCGCATGGAGATCCCTTCCCGGTCGAACTCGTAGCGCATGGTGTGGTAGCGAAAGTACAGCGGAATCAGGGGAATGAAGAAAAACGGACCGAGGACGAAGGAGGTCAGAACGTAATACTTCAGGAGCGCGGGGTGGGGACCGTGGATCGCGAAAATGCGGCTCTCGTCCGTCATGACGCCCTTTTTACACCGGATGGCGAGAATGGGGCCATGGGCCTCTCTGTTGCACCCGGCACGCTTCTGGTTTATGCCTCTCCCCGAACCCCGGATGGCCCGGCGACGTAGAAGGAAAGAATGGCAAGAGAACCGCTACCCCTGAACCGGTCCCTCGACATCATTGCCGCGCTCCAGGAGAACGTGGAGCGCGTGATCCGCGGCAAGTCCGAAGTCGTCCAGATGTGCATCGCCGCGCTGCTGGCCAGGGGGCACATCCTCCTGGAGGACGTCCCGGGGGTCGGGAAGACCACCCTGGCCCATGCCCTGGCCCGGTCGCTGTCGCTCTCGTTCCAGCGGATCCAGTTCACCAGCGACCTGCTGCCGGCCGACATCGTCGGCGTGACCATCTACAAGCAGGAGCAGCAGGAGTTCGAATTCGTCTCCGGACCGATCTTCACCAACGTCCTTCTGGCCGACGAGATCAACCGCGCCACGCCGAAGTCGCAGTCGGCGCTCCTGGAGGCGATGAGCGAGGGGATGATCTCCATCGAGAAGCGCCGTCTGCCGCTTCCCGATCCTTTCCTGGTCATCGCCACGCAGAATCCGGTGGAGCACGTCGGCACGTTTCCGCTCCCCGAATCGCAGCTCGACCGATTCCTGATGAAGATCACCATCGGTTACCCGAACGCGATCGACGAGAAGAAGCTCCTCCGGTCCGGCGGCGCGCAGACGGCGCTCGAGCATCTCGAGCCGGTCGTCGACGAGGACGAGGTCCGCGACCTGCAGGCGCAGGTGGCCAACGTCCACGTCAGCGAGTCGCTGGTGGAGTACCTGATGGCCATCGTGCACACCACCCGGCACCATGCCGAGGCGGCGCTGGGGGTTTCCACGCGAGGGGCTCTGACCTACTTCAAGGCCTGTCAGGCCCTGGCCATGGTCAGCGGGCGCGACTTCGTCATTCCCGATGACGTGAAGCGCCTGGCCATCCCGGTGCTCTCGCACCGGATTCTGATGAAGGACCGCAGGCTGCTGCGGGGGGACTTCTCGCCGGAGGCGAGGTTCATCACGAAGGTGGTCGCGGAGACGGCGGTACCGCGGTAGCCGTTGATCGTGACCACCATTCCTTCCCCCGCCCCCGCCCCCTTTGCCTTCGACGGCGTGGTGCGCCTGACGCGGACGGGGACCACGTTCATCATCTTCACGGTCGTCATCGGTTTCGCGGCGCTGAACACCGGCAACAACCCGCTCTATATCGGGCTGACGTTCATGCTCGGCTCTCTGCTGCTGTCGGGGCTCGCTTCGAAGGGAGGGCTCCGGGGGCTGGACGTGGCGATCGACGACATCGGGGAGGCGTGGGCGGGGCGGCCGGCGGACGCGGTGCTCCGCATCACGAACCGGTCGCGGTTGTGGAACGTCCGCGACATCATCATCACCTCCGAGGACATCGCGGAGCCTCTTCTCGTCCCGCAGCTTGGGCGCGGCCGGCAGGAGGTCGTGCATGCGACGCTCCTTTTCCGCCGCCGCGGGCATGTCGAGCTGAAGAGCGTCGACCTCTACACGCGCTACCCCTTCGGCTTCTTCATGAAGAAGCGGCGGGTGTCGCTGCGGGGGGAGATGATCGTCTTTCCGCGGCTTCTCGACGAACAGCTTCACCGCGACCGGTTCCGGACCACCACCGGCGAGCAGACCACGGTCAACCGTCCAGGAGCGGGAAGCGAGGTTCACTCCTTCCGCGAGTTCGCGCATGGCGACTCGCTCCGCCACGTCTACTGGAAGAAGTCCGCCAGCCTCGGGCGATGGATCATCAAGCAGACGGAGCTCGACGTGGCACGGGCCGTCCAGGTATTGGTCGATCCGTACCGGCCGCGGGGAACGACCGAGGACGAGTTCGAGCAGATGGTGAGCGAGGCCACCACCTTCGTCCATCAGGCGCTCAGCCGGGGGCTGGACGTGGTCCTGCAGATGCCGCGCGTCAGCCTGCGGTCGAAGGACGGCCAGGGCGCTCATTCCATGTTCCGGGCCCTGGCCCTGGTGGAGCCGTCCGCCGAGCCTGTCCACCAGGCGATGGTGCGGAACACCGTCGTCTTCGCCGTGGGGGAGCGGCCGTGACGCGGCGCGGACGCGAGGTGGAGGTGCTGCTGCTGGCCATGCTGGCCGCGGTCCCGCTGTACTTCAACTACGCCATCGGGATCGTGCCGCTGGTCATGTTCCACGCATTCATGGCCGCGATCACCGTGCGCGTGGCGCTGGGACGGGGGCCGGATGTCGTACCGCCGGTGCTCATGCGCGTGCTCGCCTTCGCCTACATCGGCTTCTACGTGGTCGACGCGGCGGTGATCTCGCGGAGCGCCATCGCCGCCTCGACGCACCTGGTGCTCTTCATCGCCGCCTATCAGCCGATCGAGTCTCTGCAGCGGAACAACCTCTCACAGCGGCTCCTCACCACCGGGCTGATCTTCATCGCCAGCCTGGCCACCTCCACGCACATCGTGATCGTGGCCTTCGTGCTCCTGTTCGGATTCCTGATGTTCCGGCAGATGATCTACGTCAGCCACATGGAGACCATCCGGGTGACCGGACGCCCTTACGCGCTCGCGCCGGCGTCGAGGGCGGCGGCGTTCTACATCGCCGGCGCGACGCTGATCGGCGCGGTGCTCTTTCCCATCCTCCCCCGCCTGCGGAATCCGATCGTGCCGGGCATGATCGGAGCGCTCGGCAACACCACCACCGGATTGAGCGACGCCATCGATTTCAACCAGTCTCGGACCAGCAGTCCCGATCCGGCCGTCGTCGCCCGCGTCTGGATCAGTCCCGACGCCATTCCCTTCTTCACCCCCCTCCGGCTGCGCGGCGCCGTGTACGACTCCTACTCGGGGAACCGCTGGCTGCAGACCAGCGACCGGCGCCGGTCCATCCGCCATCAGCGCGGCGTCTATCGCATCGCGCGGCCGCTCGGCTTCGCCCGCGTGGCGCGCGTGCAGCAGGTGCTGACCAGGACCGAGGGGCGGCTGTTTCTGCCTGCCGGCACCTATGCCGTGACCGGCCTCCCGCAGGTTCTTCGCGGACCCACCCGCGACTCCTACTTGACCATCTCCAGGACGGACTCGGTCACCTACGAGGCCTCCATGTCGCGCGCGGTCGAGCCCCTCGAGCCGGAGTCGGTGCGGGTGCCGGCGTATCCCGCCGGCCCGGAGGTCGTGGCGCTGGCGCGCCAGATCGCCGGCAGCGCGACCGGGCTCGAAGCGCGCGCCGAGCTCGTCGAGACCTACCTTCTCCGGAACTATCAGTACGTCCAGCGCCCGGAGGACATCGGCCGGACCGCGATGACCACCGAGGAGTTCCTCCTGACCGTGCGCCGCGGCCATTGCGAGTACTTCGCCGCCGGAATGGTCACGCTCCTCTCCACGCTGAACGTTCCGGCCCGCATCGTGGGGGGCTTCTACGGCGGGCGGATGAACCCCCTCACCGGGTATTTCGTGATCCGGCGCGAGGACGCGCACGCCTGGGTCGAGGCGTGGAACGGCTCCCGCTGGGTCACCTTCGACCCCACCCCGCCGGCCTTGCGGCCGGGAGGCAGCCAGGGCGGGATGGTCGGCTCGTACCTCTCGGCGCTGGGCGAATCGGCAACGTACTTCTGGGATCGCTACGTGCTGACCTTCGGCCTCGGCGACCAGGTGGCGCTGGCGATGGAGGTGATCACCCAGCTCCGGCGGGCCACTCGCGCGAGCCGGGCCTCCTTCCGCCGGGCGGTCGACGTGGCGACCTCGCCGGGCATGGTCGCCCTCTACGCCGGCCTCCTGGCGCTCGTGCTGTTGCTTTGGATCGTCCCGCTGCGCCGCCGCCCCGCCTTCGAGCTCCTGGTCCGGCATCTCCGCGCCTGCGGCATCGAGGTCGGCCCGGCCATGACCGTCGAGGAGGCTCTTTCCGAGCTGCGGAGCGAGCGGCCGGAGGAGGCCGAACGGCTGGCCCCCCTCATCGCCCTCTACGAGCAAGAGCGGTTCTCGGGACGGACCGATCCGGGCAGGGGCCGCCTGCTGCGGAAGCGCCTGGCGGAACTGCGCGCCTGAGGGCTCACCTGCCGATGCTGGGCAGCCGCCGGGGCCGGCGCATCAGCTCGGCCATCTCCCGGACGGCGGCGTCGAGTCCGACCAGGGCGGCCCGGGCGATAATCGAGTGCCCGATGTTCAACTCCTCGATCTCGGCAATGCCGGCGATGGCGTCGACGTTGCGATAGGTCAGCCCATGCCCGGCCAACGCCACCAGGCCGAGCTTGCGCGCCGCCCGTGCCGCCGTGGAGATCTTGTCGATCTCCGCCGGCCAGTTCCCGCCGCTGTTCCAGGCGTCGGCGTACTTGCCGGTGTTGATCTCGACCTTCGGTGCGCCGATCTTGTGGCACTGGCGGATCTGCTCGAGATCGGGATCGGCAAAGATCGACACGTCGATGTGGGCGTCGAGCAACTGCCGCACGACCTTCTCCACGTTTCCGGAGTGCAGGACCACGTCCAGCCCCCCCTCGGTGGTGATCTCGTCCCGCCGCTCCGGCACCAGCGTCACGCGGAACGGTTTGATGGTCTGGGCGATCCGCACCATCTCGGTGGTGGCGGCCATCTCGATGTTCAGATGCGTCGTGACGGTCCTGCGAAGGATCTCCACGTCGCGGTCCTGGATGTGCCGCCGGTCGCCCCGCAGGTGGACCGTGATCCCCTGGGCACCCGCCAGCTCGCAGATCACAGCAGCCGCCACCGGGTCGGGCTCGTCCGTCTTGCGCGCCTCGCGGAGGGTGGCGATGTGGTCGATGTTGACAGCCAGACGCATACGCGTAGGGTAGCAGCCGTTGACCGTTAACCGTTAACCGATCGTGCGGGAATGACCCCCTCGGTTAACGGTTAACGGTTAACGGTCAACGCCCCATGCTCTACCGCTTCGACAATATCGAGAAGTCCTACGGCCCGCACGACATCCTGCAGGGCGTGACCTGGCAGCACAACCCTGGTGAGCACGTCGGCCTGGTGGGGCGGAACGGTGCCGGGAAGACGACGCTCTTCCGCCTTCTCCTCGCGCAGGAGGAGCCCGACCGCGGAACGATCCTCCGCTCCTCCGGGCTGACCATCGGCCACGTGGGCCAGCACCTCGACGCCGAGCCGGGCATGTCGCTCTTCGATTACGTGGAGACCGCCTTCGGCGACGTCCTGGCCATCGAGCGGAAGATGCGGGTGATCGAGCACGACCTCGCCGACCTCTCCCGCGGCGCCGCCGAGCACGAGCGGCTTCTGCAGAAGTACTCCGAGCTGCAGCACGAGTACGAGCACGCCGACGGCTACCGGCTGCACGCGGAAGTGGAACGCGTGCTGACGGGCGTGGGGTTCGCGGACAAGGGCGAATGGGAACGGCCCATCGCCGAGTTCAGCGGGGGACAGCAGAACCGGGCCATGCTCGCGCGGGTCCTCCTGACCAGAGTCGATCTCCTTCTTCTCGACGAGCCGACGAACCACCTCGATCTGAAGGGGATCG
Organism: Thermoanaerobaculia bacterium; assembly: GCA_035525045.1. GTDB lineage: Bacteria > Acidobacteriota > Thermoanaerobaculia > Gp7-AA8 > Gp7-AA8 > DATLEX01. The sequence goes on from DATLEX010000039.1 coordinate 11,163, forward strand.
AGTTCCTCGAGGAGTTCCTGCAGTCCTACACCGGCGGCTACCTGCTGATCTCACACGACCGGACGTTCCTCAACCGCACCGTCACCAGGATCGTCGAGCTCGCGCACGGAAGACTCATCGAGTACAACGGGAACTACGAGCGGTTCGTCCGCCTTCGGCAGGAGCGGATGGAGAAGATGGCGGCCGACTACGAGCGGCAGCAGGAAATGATCGAGAAGACGCAGGAGTTCATCCGCCGCAACATCGCCGGGCAGAAGACCAAGCAGGCCAAGTCCCGCCGGAAGATGCTTGGACGGCTCGAGGAGCTGGAGCGGCCCGAGACGGACGAGACCCTGGCCAGGTTCGAGCTCGATGCCGGTCCCCGCTCCGGCGCCGTGGCCGTGAGCGTGGATCGCCTCGCCGCCGGCTACGGGGAGAACAGGGTGGTCGGGAACTTCAGCCTCACCATCCGCCGCGGCGAGCGCTACGCGATCATGGGTCCGAACGGATCGGGGAAGTCGACTCTTCTGAAGACCTTCGCCGGCCGGTTGCAGCCTCTGGCCGGCACGGTGAGCTACGGCCACAACGTGCAAATCGGCTACTACGACCAGACCCTCGGCGATCTCGACCCGAAAGGGAACGTGCTCGACGAGATCTGGAACCTCGACCATTCGCAGACCGAGGAGGAGGTCCGCAGCTATCTGGCCCGCTTCTCCTTCTTCGACGAGGACGTCTTCAAGAAGACGCGCGACCTGTCCGGCGGGGAGAAGGGGCGCCTCGCCCTGGCCAGGATCATGTATGCCGGCGGCAACGTCATGCTGCTCGACGAGCCGACGAACCACCTCGACGTCTACACCCGGGAGGCGCTCGAAGAGGCGCTGGAGCGCTTCACCGGAGCGCTGGTGGTCGTCTCGCACGACCGTTATTTCGTCGATCGGGTGGCGGAGAACATCATCGTGGTCGAGGACGGCACCGCCGAGGTGTACGCCGGCAACTACTCGGATCTGGTCGAGCGGATGAAGGCCGGCCTGGCGAGGCCCCGCATCCCGGAGGTGGCGCCGGTCGCCGAACCGGCCCGGCCCGCTCCGGCCGCGGCGCCCAGACCGGACCGCGCCGGGCAGAAGAAACGCGAAAAACACCTCAGGAAGATCGACGAGGAGATCGCGCAGCTCGAGCAGCGGATCGCTTCCGCCGAAGCCGAGCGGGAGCGGAACGATCTCCTCCTCTGCTCGGAAGAGATCTTCCGGGACGGCGAGCGCGTGAAGAAGATCCAGGCCCAGAACGCCGGTCTGCGATCGATGGTCGAGCTGCTGTATCGGAAGTGGGAAGACCTGGCCAACCAGAAAGAGGAGCTGCAGAGCTCGGAGCAGGGGCAGGCCGGCGATCGCCTCTCCATCGGCGAAGCGTGAAGGCGTCCATCATCGCCATCGGCTCGGAGATGCTCGGGCCGGCTCGCCTCGACACGAACTCGCTGAAGGTCACCGCGGCGCTCGAGGACTTCGGCGTTTCCGTGAGCCGCAAGTCCGTGGTCGGCGACACCCTCGACCGGATCGTCGACGAGATCGGGTTCGCCCTGCGCGCGGCGGATCTCCTCGTGATCACCGGCGGTCTCGGGCCGACCGCGGACGACCTGACTCGCGAGGCGCTGGCGAAGGCCTTCGGCCTGGAGATGGAGATCGACCTCTCCATCGTGGCAAAGATCGAGTCGCGGTTCGCGGCCCGCGGCTGGAAGATGCCGGAGGTCAACCGGCGGCAGGCGAACGTCTTCCGCGGTCAGACGACGCTCCAGAACGAGCGCGGAACCGCTCCCGGCTTTCATCTGCACGTGCGCGACCGTCACGTGTGGGTCTTCCCCGGCGTTCCGCACGAGCTGGAGTGGATGATCGCCACGTACCTGCGCCCGTGGCTCGAAACATCCGGCGGCGGTGAGCGGCAATACCGGCGCGTTCTGAAGATCGCCGGCCTCACCGAGTCTGGCGTGGAGGAACGCCTCGAGCCGTATTACGACGCCCGCCCCGATGAGCCGCTGACGATCCTGGCCTCCGGCGGTCACATCGAGCTGCATCTGCAGGGTCGCGCGCCGGGCGAGATCGAGACCCGCGAACGCGAGTTGCGGGCCATCTTCGAGGAGCGTGTGTTCGGGTCCGACGAGGACACGCTCGAGGGAGTGGTGGGGAGCCTCCTCACCGAGCGCGCGGAGACGCTGGCCACCGCGGAGTCGTGTACCGGCGGCCTGCTCGGCTCGCGGATCACCGACGTGCCGGGAAGCTCGCGCTACTTCACGGCCGGCGTGATCTGCTACGACGCCCGGGCGAAGATCGAACTGGCCGGAGTCGACGCCGCGCTGATCCGAGAGCATGGAGAGGTCTCCGAAGAGGTGGCCATCGCCCTGGCCGCCGGCATCCGGAAGCGCTTCGCCACGACCTACGGCATCGCGATCACCGGCATCGCCGGGCCGGGAGGGGGATCGGAGGCGAAGCCGGTCGGGACCGTGCACGTGGCC
>DATLEX010000048.1:0-4244 GCA_035525045.1 Thermoanaerobaculia bacterium
GTGATCCGCACCGGCAGCTCCAGCTTCGCCGCCGCCTCCACCACCCCGATCACCGCCGCCGCGCCGCACATGTCGAACTTCATCTCCTCCATCTTCTCGGCCGGCTTGATGGAGATGCCGCCGGAGTCGAAGGTGATGCCCTTTCCCACCAGGGCCACGTGCCTGACGGCCCGCCGCGGCGCGTACTCGAGCACGATGAAGCGCGGCTCCTCGGCCGAGCCGCGGTTCACGGCCAGCAGCCCTCCCATCTTCATCCGCTCGATGTCCTTCCGCCCGTGGACCGTGGCCCGCACCCCGACCTCCTTCGCCATCTCCTCGGCCCGCCGCGCCAGGCGCGTGGGGGTGATCAGGTTCGGCGGGGCGTTGCCGAGGTCGCGCACCGTGCGCAGAGCCTCGGCGAGAATCCGTGCCTGCCGGTCGAGCTCCCGGACGGCCTTCCGCTCCAGCCCTTCGCGGGCCACCAGCGTGGCCTCGATGGAGGGCTGCTTCTCTTCCTTCTTGACCGTGATGTAGGCGTCGTATTTGTAGTCCGCGTGCGCCAGGACCGACGCCGCGAGGCGCAGCGTCTCCGCGGCATCGAAGCCGGGCACGTCGTACGGCACGACCACGGCGATGCGCCGGTCGCGCTGCTTTCCGGCGATCTTTCCGGCCGAATAGAGAGCATTGCGCAGCGTGCGGATGGAGAAGTCGCCCGCCTTCCCGATCCCGATCAGCGTCGTCTTCCGCGGCGCGTCGGAGAGGGCGGTCAGGGTCTCGTCGGCCCGTCCGCCGAACCCCGAACCGGCCATCAGCTCCCCGGCGGCCTTGCGGAGGGCGGGGGGGAGGTCCAGCTCGCGGCTCTTCTCCCCGGCCAGGATGAAGAGGTGGTCGATCTTCTGCAGCTTCGGCTCGTGGGTGATGGTCACTTGCATGGCGCGGGGATTGTAATAGGGCTCGGGCCTCAGGGCTCGGGGCCGACCCCCGAGCCCTTATGATGAGCGAGATGCCGTACCGCGTTCTGGTGATCGACGACGAGACTGCGATCCGGGAGGCCATCCGGATGACCCTGGAGTACGAGGGGTACCGGATCGAGGAGGCCCGCTCCGGGCAGGAGGGGCTGGACAAGGCCGGGCGGACCGACTACGACGCCATCCTCCTGGACATCAAGATGCCGGTGCTCGACGGGATCGAGGTGCTGGAGAACCTGAAGGCGCAGAAGGTCACCTCGCCGGTGGTGATGGTCTCCGGGCACGGCGACGTGCACACGGCCGTGGAGTGCACCAAGCTCGGCGCGTTCGACTTCCTGGAGAAGCCGCTCAACCGCGACAAGCTGCTGCTGACGGTGCGCAATGCCGTCCGCCTCCGGCAGATCGAGGAGGAGAACAGCGAGCTGCGCTCGAAGGCGGAGCGGGAGTACCAGCTCGTCGGCGAGTCGCAGGTGATGAAGGAGCTCCGCTCTCAGGTCGAGCGGGCCGCGCCGACGAAGGCCACCGTGCTGATCACCGGGGAGTCCGGCACGGGGAAGGAGCTGGTGGCGCGCGAGATCCACCGCGGCTCCTCGCGGGCCTCCTCCCCCTTCATCCAGGTGAACTGCGCGGCGATCCCGGAGGAGCTGATCGAATCGGAGCTCTTCGGGCACGAGAAGGGATCGTTCACCGGCGCGGTGCGGAAGCAGACCGGGAAGTTCGTGGCCGCGGACGGCGGGACGATCTTCCTCGACGAGATCGGCGACATGTCGCTGCGCACGCAGGCCAAGGTGCTGCGCGTGCTGCAGGATGGGGAAGTGGAGCCGGTCGGCTCGGCCACGGTGATCAACGTCGACGTGCGCGTCATCGCCGCGACGAACAAGGAGCTGCCGGAGGAGATCCGGGCCGGGCGCTTCCGCGAGGACCTCTACTACCGGCTGAACGTGATCCCCATTCGCACGCCGCCGCTGCGCGAGCGGCGCGACGACGTCCCCGTCCTGGCCGCGCACTTCGCCAGGCTCTTCTCCGAGGAGCACAACTACCACCCGAAGTCCTTCACCGCCGCGGCGCTGAAGGCTCTGCAGGACGCCTCCTGGCGCGGGAACGTCCGCGAGCTGCGCAACCTGATCGAGCGGCTGGTGATCATGGTCCCCGCGGAGAGCGTCGACATCACCGACCTGCCGGCGGAGTTCTTCCGCGCCCCGGCCGACATCATCGCCGGCACCCTCCGCCTGAACACGCTGCAGGAGTTCAAGGACGAGGCGGAGAAGGCCTTCATCCTGGCCAAGCTGCGCGAGCACGGCTGGAACGTGTCGAAGACCGCCGAGTCGATCGACACGCCGCGGTCGAACCTCTACAAGAAGATCGAGCAGTACAACATCAAGCGCGAAGCGGGGGGCGTGGCGGCGCCGGCAGATGGCGACGGAAGCTGATGGCCGGCCGATCGGCATCTTCGATTCCGGCGTCGGCGGGCTGACCGTCTTCCGGGAGATCTCCCGTCTTCTTCCCGGCCAGTCGCTGGTCTACCTCGGCGATTCCGCGCGCGTGCCGTATGGGACCAAGTCGCCGCGGACCATCGTCCGCTACTCGCTCGAGGCGGCGCAGCACCTCTGCGAGCGCGACATCAGGATGATGGTCGTGGCCTGCAACACCGCCACGGCCGCGGCGCTGCCGGCCCTGCAGGAGCGCCTCTCCATCCCCATCATCGGCGTGATCGAGCCGGGCGCGCGCGCGGCGGTGGAGGTGACCAGGGGAAGGATCGGCGTCATCGCCACGGAGGGGACCGTGCGGTCGCAGGCGTACACGCGCGCGATCCAGGCCCTCCGCCCCGGCGTGGAGGTGATCGAGTCGCCCGCCGCGCTCTTCGTTCCGCTGGCCGAGGAGGGGTGGGCGAACACGCACGTGGCGCGGGAGGTGGCGGAGATCTATCTGTCGCCCCTCCTCGACGCCGGCATCGACACGCTGGTGCTCGGCTGTACGCACTACCCGATCCTCCGCGGCACGATCGAGAGCGTGGTGGGAGAGTCGGTGCGCATCGTCGACAGCGCCGAAACGGTTGCGCGCACCGTCCGGGAGATGCTCCCCAGCCCGCCGCCCCCCGGCCCCGCCGAGTACCGTTTCCTCGTCACCGACGCCGCCGAGCGCTTCCGCCGCATCGCCGGGGAGTTCCTGGGGTGGGAGGTGGGGGGGTTGGAGCTGGTTTCGTTCTAACCGTTAACCGTTAACCGTTAACCGTTAACCGTTAACCGTTAACCGTTAACCGTTAACCGTTAACCGAATACTTCTTTGCTGGGAACTTTCTTTTCGTCGAGCGGAGGAGGCCGTTGATCAGTTGCGCGACGCGTTTGAGCTGCTCGGTCAGCGCGGCCGCTTCGTCCTGCTGGCAATAGCCGAGGTCGAACGCGGCGATCGTGTCCGACTCGAGCTCCATGAGCGAGCCCCGGCACTGGCCGAGGAAGTGCTGCCACTCACCCTGAGAAAGCCGGCCGCTTCCTTCCGCAATATTCGAATGCACCGAATGGACAGCCCGCCGCATCTGCGACACGAGGACGTATCGTTCGCAATCGGGGAATCGGTCGGTGAACTGGTACACGGCCCTCACGAGCCGGCGCGCTGCGCGCCACGCAGTGAGGTTCTTGAATGTGCTCCTGGTCATCCCTCGCAAGAGCGCAGCGTGACCGGCACAGCGTGAAGGCGCGCAGTATACCTCGGTTAACGGTTAACGGTTAACGGTTAACGGCCCAATACACCGCCCCAAACACCATCGGGAACGTCGCGTGCGTCTGGCCGCGGTGCTGGGGGCGGAAGCCGAAGAGGACGATCTTTCCCTTCCCGTAGGTGAGGGCGACGGCGGCGGCCTTGCGGCTGAGCTGCTCGGCGCCGCGCAGCCAGCCGGAGAGGAGGATCTCCTGCGGGTTCTCCGGATACGAGGCCAGCACCCAGCGCTCGATGTCGGGGGCGGGGCTGGTGGTCTCGAAGGCGATGGCGCTGCCGAGGAAGGCCGCCGTCTGCGCCGGCATGCTCCGGGTCACGGGGTGATCGGTGCGGACCTCGAGCCGGACGAGCGAGCCGGGATTGGAGTAGGCGGCCGGCGTCATGCCCGCCAGCGCGTTGCGCACCGGGATGTTGAAGTTCTCGATCACGTACTCGGTGGCGGCGGAGAAGGCGATGAGCGTGCCGCCCTCCTCGACGAACTTCTTCAGCGCCGCCAGCCCCTCCTCGCGCAGACCGTCGCGGTACTCGGGCGGCAGCTCGTCCTCGTACCGGATCTCGGTGGGCCTGCGCCGGCGCCCCGTGGCG
>DATLEX010000071.1:0-9024 GCA_035525045.1 Thermoanaerobaculia bacterium
TCGTCCGGCGGACCGGAAGGAAGTGGTCGATCGGATGGTCATGCCCATGATCAACGAGGCCTCGCTGGTCGCCGAAGAGAAGATCGCCGGCTCGGCTGGCGAGCTCGACCTGGCCATGATCATGGGGACGGGCTTCCCTCCCTTCCGGGGCGGGCTGCTCCGCTACGCCGACTCTCTCGGCCTGGCCACTGTCGTGACCCGGCTGCGGGAACTGGAGAGCCGCCACGGTGCGCGCTTCACGCCGAACGAGCCGCTGCGAAAGTTGGCGGAGAACGGCGAGACGTTCTATCAGGCTTATGCCAGGCCCTCGGTGTCATCCTGAGCCGAGCCGCGGAGCCTTCTCGCCCGCGGCAGCGGGGGAGAAGGCGCTTCGCGCCACCCTCTCCCGCACGCGGGAGAGGGCACAGCGGGTCCTTACTCCGTGACGGCACGCCAGCGCGTCATCTTCTGGTCCGTCGCCGCGATCTGTGCGCTGAGCCGCTTCGCGGCCATGGCCCGCTCGATGTGGGACTGGGACGAGGCGCTCTTCTGCCTTTCCATGCGCGACTACGACGTCACCAGTCACCATCCGCACCCTCCCGGCTTTCCCGTCTACATCGCGATGGCCCGGGTGGTCCGGCTGGCCGTCGACAGCGACTTCCGAGCCTTTCAGACCCTGAACCTGATCGCCGGGATGCTTGTCTTCCCGGCGCTGTTTCTCTTCGCCCGGCAGATCGGTCTGCGGTTCGAGTCCTCGGTGATCGCCGGCGCGCTCTTCGCCTTCTTTCCGAACGTCTGGTTCTTCGGCGGCACGGCGTTCAGCGACGTGCCGTCGATCGTCCTGGTCCTCTTCGCCGTCGTGTTTCTGTTCCGCGGCGGCGGCTCGCGCCGCGACTACCTGATCGGGACGGCCCTCCTCGCGCTGGCGGCCGGCATCAGGCCGCAGAATCTCCTGGTCGGGCTCTTTCCCGGGCTGCTCGCGAGCCGGCGCAGGGCCCCTGGCGAGGTCCTGCTGGCCCTGCTCATCGGCGTGGTCATCGCCGCGGTGGCCTTCGGCGGCGCGGTCCATGCCACGGGTGAGCTGAGCGAGTACCTGCGCAGCATTCGCGAGCACGCCGACTACATTTCGCGGATCGACTCCTTTCGCAATCCTGATCGCCCGCCCCTCTGGCGGATCTTCGACCGCTTCTTTCTGAGGCAGTACCAGTCGGCTGCGCTGGGCATCGTCACCTCGCTCCTGGTCATCGTCTCGGTGATCGGCACGATCCGCACCCGCGATCGGGCCATGCTCTTCAACTTTCTCACCTTCGCCCCCTTCGCCGTCTTGGCGTGGCTGATGCTGGACCGCTTCAGCATCAACAGGTTCTCCATTGGTTACGCGCCGATGTTCGCAGTCTTCGCCGCCGACGGTGTCCGGCGCCTCGCCGGCGGCCGTTCACGAGCCGAATGGCTGCTGGGCGGGGCGCTGGTCGCGGGCTTCGGCGCCTGGACGCTGCCGGCCCTCCAACCGGTGAGAAACGAGATCAGCCCGACGGTCCGAGCCGTCGAGGCGGCGAAACGCCGGATCGATCCCGCCGGCGAGACGCTTTTCGTCGGCTACTCGATGGGGCCGTTCGTCGAGTACCTGGCGCCGGAGCTGCCCTTCATCCGCGTGATCGGCGAGACGGCGGCGCCGCTCACCCCGGCCGGAAAGCCGGTCCTGCTCGCCGAGCTCCAGAAAGGTCCGCGGGAGGGGCTCGTCTTCACCCGGGAGCGAGGGCGGCTGTGGAACATCGCCCGCCGGCATTACTTCGAGGTCGTTCTCCAGCCGCTGCGGAACATCCCGTCCTTCGAGGAGGGGTGGTATGAGGCGCAGCGCGACGGCATGGATGAGAAGCGGTGGATGGCTGGACGGTCGATGACCATCCTGCCGCCGGCTCCTGGCCGGCGCGAGCTGCGCCTTCTCTTCAACGTCCCTCCGCCCCTCCTCGGCTCGACGGTGACGGTCTCGCTCAACGGCCGGGTCATCGACCGGATCTCGGTCGAGTCCCTCGAGGTCGCTCGCGACTACGAAGTCGACCCCGCTCCGGCCGGCGTGGCGAATCGTCTGCATCTGGAAATCGACCGGACCGTCGACGAGTCGGGAGGGCCGCATGGGCTGCGCCTGCGATTCCTCGGATGGGGTGTGGCAGACTGAAACGATGCTTCGAGCCATCGTCATCCTCGCCTTCTCGTTCACCGTCCCGGCGCAGGTCCCCGACTTCCGCGCAGAGGCCATTCGCGCGCACATGAAGTTCCTGGCCAGCGATCTGCTCGAGGGTCGCGGCGCGGCGACGCGAGGCCATGACCTCGCCGCCGCGTACGTCGCCGCCCAGTTCGAGGCCGCGGGCCTCGCGCCGGGCGCGGGAGAGTCGTACTACCAGGTCGTCCCCTTCCTGCGGACCATCGCCGGCGCGCAGTCCACCGTGACGCTGCACCCCGACCGTGGCGCGCCGCTTCTGCTGAAGATCGGAGACGGCTTCGCCACCAGCGGCGATCCCCTCCATGCCGAGCGCACCGTGTCGGGCAGCCTCGTCGTGGCGGGCTACGGGGTCACCGCCCCCGAGCTGGGGCATGACGACTACGCCGGGATCGACGTCCGCGGCAAGATCGTGGTGATCTTCAGCGGCGCGCCGGATCGTTTCGAGGGAACGCTTCGCGCCCATTACAGCTCCAGCCTCGGGAAGATCGAGACGGCCGCGGCGCACGGCGCGGCCGCGGTCATCACCGTCGATCATCGGGAGGAAGGGGATCGCGTGCCGTGGAGCCGGGTCGTGCGGCAATCGCGCCTCGGGGCCATGCACTGGGTCGACGCCGCCCGCGTTCCGCACGGCGTGAACGCGAGCGTCAGCCACTCCCTCGCCCTGGATCCCGACGTGTTCGGCTCGCTCCTCGCCGCCGCCGGACGGCCGCTGCCCGCTCTGCGCCAGTCGCTCGAGAGAAGCACGTTCCGGAGTTTCGTCCTCCCGATGCGGGCCACGATCCGGATCGTCAGTTCTCACGAGCTCGTGGAGAGCGCGAACGTCGTCGGCCTCGTCCGCGGGTCCGACCCCGCCCTGCGCCAGGAGTATCTCGTCTACTCGTCACACCTCGATCACCTCGGGATCAGCGAGCCGGTCGATGGCGACACCATCAACAACGGCGCCTTCGACAATGCGTCCGGCAGCGCGGCCCTCATCGAGATCGCCCGGGCCATGGCCGCCACCCGTCCGGCGCCGCGCCGATCCATCCTCTTCCTGGCCACCACCGCCGAGGAGAAGGGGCTTCGCGGAGCGGACTACTTCGCCGGCAATCCGACCGTTCCCGCCGGGGGCCTCGCCGGGAACATCAACATCGACCAGATCATGATGGTGGAGGCCGTCCGCGACGTGATCGTGCACGGGATCGATGCCTCGTCCCTCGGCGAGGCCGCCCGTACGGCTGCCGTGCGGGCCGGCGTGGAGATCAGTCCCGATCCGGCCCCGGAGGAGGTCGTCTTCGTCCGGAGCGACCAGTACGCGTTCATCCGTCGGGGCATCCCGGCGCTGTACATCGACGCCGGCTACCTGGCGCTCGATGCGGCGGTCGACGCGCAGGTGTCGCGCCGGAAGTGGGTCAAGGAGCGCTATCACACACCGAAGGACGACCTCGAGCAGAGACTCGACTACGGCGTCCCGGCCATGGTGGCCCGCTTCGCCTTCCTCGTGGGGCTGGAGGCGGCAAACGCCGACGCCGCGCCGGCCTGGCTCCCCGGGAACTTCTTCGGGGAGAAGTTCGGCAGAGGGAGGCGGTAGTCGGCAGAGCCTTCTCCCCCGCCTCGGGCGGGGGAGAAGGTGGCCCTGAGCGCAGCGAAGGGCCGGATGAGGGGGCGTGTCGCGAGAAAGCGAGTGCCCTCACCCGGCGCTTCGCGCCACCCTCTCCCGCAAGCGGGAGAGGGCAAGCCCCGAGCCCTGAGCCCCGAGCCCACGCTGCGCGCCCCCTCCATCGGCCTTATGATAGGGGCCCGCAGTTCCTCTCTCAGGAGAACCGATGTCCATGACAGCAGAGCAGCGAAAGGCCGACCTGGTCGACCGTGTTGCTGCTGAAGCGCGCGCCCGCGTCGCCTCCGGCGCCGCGGAGAGCGTGGAGGTGTTCGTCCGGCGCTACTTTGCGTTCGTTGCCGCGGACGACGTGATCTACACCTCGTTCGACACGCTCCTCGGCAGCGTGTTGTCGCTGTGGGAGCTGGGAGAGGAGCGGAAACGGGGCTCCGCGAACGTTCACCTGTTCAACCCCACGGTGGAGAAGACGGGCTGGGCGCTCGAGCACACGGTCATCGAGATCGTCAACGACGACATGCCGTTCCTGGTCGACTCGGTCAGTGCCGAGATCGGGCGCCGGGAGCGCAACATTCATCTGATGCTGCATCCGATCGTGCGCGTCCGGCGCGACGACGCCGGCAAACGATTGGAGATGAGCGACACGCAGGCGGCGGCGAGCGACGCCCTGGTCGAGTCGTACATGCACCTGGAGATCGACCAGGAGACGGACGCGGCCGAGCTGGAGTCGATGCAAGCCAGCATCGAACGAATCCTGCACCGGGTCCGCCTGGCGGTCGGCGACTGGCAGACGATGCGGAAGCGGATGGCGGATCTCGTCGCCGAGCTCGATGCGGGGGTGAACCTTCCGATGCCTCCCGAGGAGGTGGAGGAGGCGAGGGACTTCCTGCGCTGGCTCGACGAGGGGCATTTCGTCTTCCTCGGCTTTCGCCGGTACGGGTTCGAGACGCGGGACGGCAAGGACTACCTCCCGCCCGAGCCGGGCAGCGGTCTTGGCATCCTGCGCGAGATTCGCCCGGAGTCGGAGAATCGCGGTCACGAGCCCCTGAGCAGGGAGTTCAGCGAGTACGCGCGCAAGAAGAACCTGCTGATCATCACCAAGGCCAACAGCAGGAGCACCGTGCACCGGTCCGTTCCGATGGATCGGATCGGCGTCAAGCGCTACGACGCCGGGGGGAACCTGATCGGCGAAGACCGCTTCCTGGGGCTCTTCACCTCCGCGGCGTACAACAAGAGCATTCGGGACATCCCCATGCTCCGCCTCAAGGCCAAGCGGGTGTTCGACCGGGCGGGGCTCGACCCGCACAGCCACAACGGCAAGGCGCTGGTGGACATCCTGGAGACGTTTCCGCGGGACGAGTTTTTCCAGATCACCGACTCCGACCTGCATGACATCACCCGGGGAATCCTGCTCCTGCAGGAGCGGCAGCGGGTGGCGCTCTTCACGCGTCGCGACGTCTTCGAGCGCTTCGTCTCCTGTTTCGTCTTCGTGCCCCGCGACCGCTACACCGTGGAATTCAAGGAGCGCGCGCGGGCCCTCCTGGAAGAGGCTTTCGACGGCCGTGACACGCAGGTGTTCGACCACGTGACGCCGAATTCGTCGCTCGCTCGCGGGCTCTTCGTGGTGAAGGCGCCACCGGAAGGCATTCCCCAGCCCGACCTCCGCCGCGTGGAGGCCTACCTGGCCGAGGCGGCCCGCACCTGGAGTGACCGGCTCCTGGACGCCCTGGTGCAGGCCAGGGGTGAAGACGGCGGCATCGAGATGCACCGGCGCTACAAGAAGGCGTTCCCGCTCGCTTACCAGGAGCGGTTCACGGCCGGCGCGGCGTTGTACGACATCGAGCACATCGAGGACGTGCTGGCCAACGACAGGCTGGTGGTCGACCTCTACCGGCACCGCAGCGAGCAGCGCCAGTTCCACGTGAAGATCATCCACTCCGGTGCGCCCGTTCCTCTCTCCGAAATCATGCCCCGCCTGGAGAACATGGGCGTACGCGTGCAGTCGGAAGTGCCCTACGAGGTGCAGCCTGCCGGGGCACCGCATCCGGTGCGCATCCGCGACTTCAGCCTCGACTCGGAGGGGATGCAGGACGATCTGCGCCCGATCAAGGAGAAGTTCCAGGAAGCCTTCATCCGCGTCTGGCGCCGGGAGGCCGAGAACGACGGCTACAACCGGCTGGTCCTGGGCGCCGAGCTGGAGTGGCCCGAGATCGTCGTCCTCCGCGCCTACGCCAAGTACATGCGGCAGATCGGCATTAACCTCAGCGACGCCTACATCCAGCAGACGCTGGCGAACAATCCCGCCCTCTCCCGCATGATCATTCAGCTCTTCAACACCCACTTCGATCCGCAACTGGGGCCGGCAGCCATGCAGGGCGAGGGCCCGGCCCACCCTGAGCTGAGCGGGCGACAAGTGGACGCCGCGTCGCTGCGGTCGCAGATCGAAGACGCGCTCGAGAACGTCTCCAATCGTGACGAGGACCGCATCCTCCGGCTCTACGTCACGCTGATCGAGGCCACCCTGCGGACGACCTACTTCCAGCGCGACGCATCCGGCGAGCGGAAGCCGTACCTCTCCTTCAAGCTCGACTCGGAGGCCATCCGGGAGCTTCCCCTTCCGCGGCCCAAGTTCGAGATCTTCGTCTATGCCCCCTTCATGGAAGGCATTCATCTGCGCGCCGGCAAAGTCGCGAGGGGAGGGATCCGCTGGTCGGACCGGAGGGAAGACTTCCGCACCGAGGTCCTCGGCCTGATGAAGGCCCAGAACGTCAAGAACGTGGTCATCGTGCCGATGGGCTCGAAGGGCGGCTTCGTGGTCAAGAATGCCTCCGCCGATCGCGACACCTACCAGCAGGAAGGCGTCGAGTCGTACAAGACGCTGCTGCGAGGGATGCTCGACCTCACCGACAACCTCCGCGGCGACGAGGTGATCCCCCCGCCGGACGTGGTCCGCCGCGACGCCGACGATCCCTACCTGGTCGTGGCCGCGGACAAGGGAACGGCCACCTTCTCCGACATCGCCAACGCCATCTCCGCCGAGTACGGCTTCTGGCTCGGCGATGCCTTCGCCTCCGGCGGCTCGGCGGGATACGACCACAAGAAGATGGGGATCACCGCCCGCGGCGCGTGGGAGGCCGTCAAGCGTCATTTCCGCGAGCTGGGACTCGACACTCAGAACCAGGACTTCACCGTCGTGGGCGTGGGCGACATGTCCGGCGACGTCTTCGGGAACGCCATGCTTCTGTCGCCGCACACCAGGCTGGTCGGCGCCTTCAACCACTCCCACATCCTCGTCGACCCCTCGCCGGATCCGCGCGCCAGCTACGCCGAGCGCCGCCGGCTGTTCGACATGCGCCTGAACTGGAACGGGTACAACCAGCAGCTCCTGTCGAAGGGGGGCGCGGTCTACGCCCGCTCGGCCAAGAGCATCACCGTCTCCGCCGAGGTGCAGAAGCTGTTCGAGCTCCCCCGCAAGACCATCACCCCGGTCGAGCTGATCCGGGCCATTCTCCGCGCTCCGGCCGACCTGCTCTGGCTCGGCGGCATCGGAACGTACGTCAAGGCCAGCGACGAGGACCACGCCGCGGCGCGCGACCGCGCCAACGACGCTCTGCGCGTGAACGCGAACGAGCTTCGCGTCCGCGTGGTCGGCGAGGGGGCCAACCTCGGCTTCACCCAGAAGGCGCGCATCGAGTTCAACCTCCATGGCGGCAGGATCAACAACGACGCCATCGACAACTCCGCCGGGGTCGACACCTCCGACCACGAGGTCAACATCAAGATCCTCCTCTACGACGCCATGGAGCGCGGCGAGCTGAAAGGCGGCATCGAGACCCGGAACAGGCTCCTGGCCGCCATGACCGACGAGGTCGCCGCCCTGGTCCTCCGCGACAACTACGAGCAGACCCAGTCCATCACCATCACCCACACCCTCGGAGAGGCCCTCCTCGACACCCAGGCCCGCTTCATGCGCGCGCAGGAAAAGTCGGGGCGGCTCGACCGCGCTCTCGAGTTCCTCCCCGACGACGAGACCATCGCCGAGCGCCACGCCGCGCACCTCGGCCTCACCCGCCCCGAGATCGCCGTGCTCCTCGCCTACAGCAAGATCGTTCTCTATCAGGACCTGCTCGCCTCCGACCTCCCCGACGATCCACTGCTCGCCGGCGACCTCCTCCTCTATTTCCCGGAGGCGCCCCGCCAGCAGTTCCCCAACGCCATCGGCAGGCACCGCCTGCGGCGCGAGATCATCGCCACCTACGTGACCAACAGCGTCATCAACCGGCTGCGGCCGACGTTCGTCTGGCAGATGACCGAGGAGACGGGGAGGCCGGCCAGCGACGTGGCCCGCGGCTACACCATCATCCGCGACACGTTCGACCTCCGCACGGTCTGGAGCGAGATCGAGCAGCTCGACAACAAGGTCCCCGCCGCCCTGCAGACCGAAATGATGATCGGCGTCGGCCACCTCCTCGAGCGCGCGCTGCGGTGGATCCTGAAGACCGATTACGAGAAACTCGACATCACCGCATACATCAGCGAGTTCAAGCCGCGCATCAAGGCCATCGAGCAGCGCCTGGACGAGATCCTTCCGCCCAGCATCCTCGAGCCGGTGCGCGCCAGGGAGACCAGGCTCGTCGAGGCCGGCATCCCTCAGCAGCTCGCCGACCGCATCGCCGCCCTCGACGTCATGACCTCGGCCATGGACATCGTCCGGATCTCGCGCAGCGAGGCCGGCCAGGCAGCCGCCGGCGTCGAGGAGGTGGCTCGCGTCTACTTCGGCGTCGGGGCCCGCTTCGGCCTCGACCGGCTCAGGACGGCAGGTTCGGCCATCGCCGCCGACACGCCCTGGAAGAAGGCCGCCGTGGCCGCGGTCGTCGACGATCTGTTCAATCACCAGAGCGTCCTGGCCTCGCGGGTCATCGGCGAGACCAACGGTTCACCCGCCGGCACGGACCCCATCGACAACTGGCTCGCCCAGCGCCGGCGTGTCACCGAGCAGACCGAGCAGACCATGAACGAGGTGCGCTCCGCTCCGAAGCTCGACCTGGCCATGCTCACCGTTGCGTCGAGACAGCTCCGCGTGCTGGTGGAAAGCTAGGGGAGGAATGTGTAATCCGAGCCGCGGAGACGGCGCAGGCGCCGGTGAAGCGGAGATGAACCGCAGAGCCTTCTCCCCCGCCTCCGGCGGGGGAGAAGGCCCTCTCCCGCAAGCGGGAGAGGGTACACCTTG
>DATLEX010000026.1:0-5645 GCA_035525045.1 Thermoanaerobaculia bacterium
CGACTGGGAGGTCACGGATCGAAGCAACCTCGGGTTCTCGTACCACCGCAAGGGGTTCGAGCGGGAGTTCCGGGAGATCGAAGACTCCGAAGAGGACGTCTTCAAGCTGAGCTTCGACACCCGCCCCAACGACCGCGTCACGGTGCGCGCGAGCTGGGAGTTCGGCGATCGCAGCATCGACCAGTACCTGGTGGAAGCCCAGCACTTCAGCTTCCTCGATCCAGGGCCGGTCAACAACATTCCGGGGCTGCGCAAGTTCGACGAGGCGGCCCGCGAGTTCGACGACTTCGAGGCGTCGGTGTTCGTCTTCCTCAGCGAGGACTGGAACCTCAACATCGGGATCTCCGGCCGCGAGGAGGACTACGACGAGAGCGAGTTCGGGCTGATCACCGACGAGATCCTGCAGTACAGCGCCGATCTCTCCTACGCGCCGAGCGAGGACCTGAGCCTGTACCTGTTCGGGCACCGCGCCGAGCGCGAGAGCTTCCAGCGCGCCCGGCAGTCCGGCGCGACGCCGTCGACCGATCCCCGCAACGACTGGACGCTCGACCTCGACGAGGCGACGGACACCTGGGGGGTCGGGATCAACGGCTCCCCCAACAACCGCTGGACCTGGGACCTCAGCGGGAACTGGTCGCGCTCCGACGGCGAGGCCGACTTTTTCACGCCGCCGGGCGGCACCCCGTCGACCACGGTGGACTTCGACAACTACGAGGACATCGAGCTGACCGCCCTGGTCCTACGGCTCGACTACGCCATCAACCCGCGGGCCAAGGTGGGCCTGCTCTACCGCTACGAGGACTACACCATCGACAGCTTCAACCTGCAGGGGCTCAGGCCCTATCTGCCCAGCACGATGCTGCTGGTGGCCAACGACGGTGATTACCAGGCCGACGTCTTCGGGATCTACTTCAGCCTCGACCTGTAACGTCGTCTATCGGGGGGAGGGCGCCGCGCCCGCCCCCGATGATCCCTCAGCCGTCCGAACCTCTCTTGGGGGGTCTCGAGATCGGCGGCGGCGGTCAACTCAGTGGGGCGCGTTCTGCGCGCCAGCGACTCCGGCTTGGAGAAACGCCAGCAGATTGCGTAGGTCGTCGCCCCGGAGCTCGGGCCAGGGCAGGCCGTTGGCGAGGATCTCCTCCTTCATGATCGGAGCGTGGCTCCACATCGCGGCGACCAGCGCCGCGGGCGACGCGCTCGCCTCGGACGCGGAGAGATCCGGAGCCGGTGGCTGCGCGCTCCGCCCTCCAGAGTGGCAGTCGGAGCAGCCCCGCTCGGCGAACGTCTCCGCACCGCGCCGGGCATCGCCCGCGGCGTCGGTGAAGGGGAGGAAGTACAGAAAGGCGACCACATCCGCCAGCTCGGCGGTGCTGAAGCTCGGCCAGGGGATGCCGCGCTCCTGCATCGTGGCGTTCATCGCCAGCGCGTGGTTCCACATCGTACCCGCGATCGTCTCCGCGGAGCGGTGAAGATCCGAGTCGCGCAGGTCGGGCCCGGAGCGACCGCCCGCGGCGTGTGCGCCGTGGCACGACGAGCACCCCTTGGCGTCGAACAGCACGCGCCCGCTGTTGGGATCGCCCGGCGCCAGCAGCATGCGCTGGCGGGGGCCCGGCGCCGCCCGGCGGCGGAGGAACGCGCTCAGATCCGCGAGCTCGCCGGGGGCGAAGGTCGGGATGGGGATCCCCGCCTCCCGCATGCTCTCGAGCATCGACGGACCGTGGTTCCAGATGCGCTGACCGACGTCGAGCGGAGAGGCGAAGCTCTCGAGCTCCGCCAGGTCGGGACCCGGCGCACGCCCAGAGCCGTCGGCGCCGTGGCAGGCGGCGCAGCCCTTGGCCGCGAAGACCACCTGACCCGCGGGCGCGGAGCCGGGGCGGCCCAGGTAGTCGATGAAGTAGAGGAAGGCCATGAGCTGGGTCGCCTCGTCCGCCGAGAGCTCCGGCCACGGCACCCCGGCGGCGGCGAAGCTGACGCTCATGCCGGGGACGTGATTCCAGAGCTCGGCGCCGAGATCGAGGAAGCTGCCGGCGAAGCGCCCTTCCCCCAGCTCCGGCGCGATGCCGGCGCCCGAGCCGCCGATCCCGTGGCACTGGCTGCAGCCCTTGCCTTCGAACAGGAGACGCCCCTCGAGCGGGTTGCCCGGGAGGTTGAGCGCACCAGGCTCCTCGGCCCCGACCCAGGGAGCTGCGAGCGTGAGCCCGAGGACGAGCGCGCCGGCGGCGGCCGCCCGCCGGGGCTCCAGCCGTGAGCGGATGGGCGCCTCCCACCTGAGCCGCGTAGCGCCAGCCATCGATGCTTTCCTCATGGCTCCGTCTCCTGGCCTGCTCCACCTTCCCCGGGCTCGCCGCCGCCGCGCCGCAGCCCGACGAAGACGTAGGTCAGAACGCCGGCGCCGGTCAGAAAGACCGGGATCGCCACGATCGAGATCGCCACCGACGCGGAGGGCACGTCGTGCAGTGCTCGCGAGAGCCGGATGAGGTGGACGATCCAGGTGCTGATCGAAAGCACGAACACCCAGATCATCGCCACCGAGGCGAGCTGCAGGAGAAAGATCCACCGCGGCGGCGGGGGCCGGCTCATCTCAGGCCTCCCCCGAGGCCGCGCTCGATTCCACTGGTCTCGGGTCGGGCAGGTATCCCTCGATCCGCTCCGTGGTGTGAGCCACCGACTCCGCACGGCCTTCTCGAATCTCCCAGACCGAGATCAGAGGAAAGAAGCGGGCGAAGATCACGAACCCGAGCATGAAGCTGGCGATCCCGCCCACGAACATGCCCCACTCGACCAGGCTGGGAACGTAGAAGCCGGTGGGATAGGGGAGCCTGGGGTTGGCCAGCGACGGCACCACGATGTTGAGCCGCTCGAGCCACATGCCGACCACGACCGCGATCGACGCGATCATGATGCCGGGGATGCGGCGGGTGCGGCGGAAGCTCAGGATCAGGACCGGTATGACGAAGTTGCAGGCCACCATCCCCCAGTAGAACAGCGCGTAGGGTCCGGAGAACTTGTAATAGAAGACCCGCATCTCGGAGGGCTCGTTGCCGAAGAACGCGGTCAGGTACTCCGAGAACGTGAAGTAGAACCACAGCAGCGACATCACCAGGAGCAGCTTCGAGAGGTGATCGAAGTGCACGTGCTTGAGGTAGCGCTCGAGGTGGAACACCTTGCGCATGACGATCATCACCATCAGCAGGGCGGCGATGCCCGAGAAGATGGCGCCGATGACGAAGTAGGGGCCGAAGATCGTCGAGTGCCATCCCGGCTGCAGGGTCATGGCGAAGATGTAGGAGATCACCGTGTGGACCGATACCGCGATCGGGATCACCAGGATCATCATGATGCCGACCGCCCGGTCCAGGACGGTGCGCTGGCGAGGCGTGCCCCGCCACCCCCAGGCCAGGAAGTGGTAGAGCCAGCGCGGCCGGGTCCCGCGGTCTCGCAGCAGGGCGATGTCCGGGATCATCGGGATGTACAGGTAGACGGTCGAAGCCATGAAGTAGGCGCTGATCGAGCTCACGTCCCACAGCAGAGGAGACTGCAGGCGCCCGGAGGTGAAGATGTTGAGCGCGCGTTCCGGCCGGCCCAGGTCGAGCACCGGGTGGAAGCCGCCGATCGCCAGCACGATCACGGTGATGACCTCCGCCATGCGCGTGATCGGCCGCCGCCATTCCGCCTGCGCCAGCCGGAGGATGGCCGAGATCAGGGTGCCGGCGTGACTGATGCCGATGAAGAAAACGAAGTTGACGATGTAAAAGCCCCAGGCGACCGGCTGGTTGAGGCCGGTGACGCCGAGCCCGTACAGGAGCTGCCGGCCGAACAGGACCCACCCCGCGAGGATGACCAGCAGCAAGAGGCCCGAGGCGACCCGGAACCCGACCCCGTGCTCCTCGATCGAGCGCAGGAGCTCGACGTCTTCCAGATCGTGCGCCGGCGCGGAGGAGGGTCTCGCCTCGGTCCCAGCGGTCATCTCTCACCTCGCTCGGCGCCTCGGCCGCGGCGCTTCATCCTTTCTCCGTCAGGTAGTAGACCTTCGGCTCGGTGCCGAGGTCCTCGTACACTCGGAACGCTCGCGGGCTCCTGGCCAGCTGCGACACGCGGCTCCCCGGGTCGTCGAGATCGCCGAAGACGATGGCCTGCGCCGGACAGCTCTCGGCGCAGGCGGGAGTCACGTCACCGTCCCGCAGCTCGCGCCCCCCGGCCCGCGCCTCCTCCCGCGCCAGCAGGATCCGGTGGTGACAGAAGGTGCACTTCTCGACCACGCCCCGGGAACGGAGCGAGACGTCGGGGTTCGCCTTCCGCTCGTCGACCTGCTCCGGTTCGTACCAGTTGAAGACCTTCGCGTTGTAGGGACACGCCGCCATGCAGTAGCGACAACCGATGCAGCGGGCGTAGATCTGCGCCACGATCCCCTCGTCCGAGAGATAGGTGGCGTGGACCGGGCAGACCCGGACGCAGGGTGGATCGTCGCAGTGGAAGCAGGGCTGCGGCAGGTAGCTGACGATCACGTCCGAAGCCGCTCCGTGCTCCGATCCAAACCACCCCGCACGCGCCACCTCGACCTCCGGCAGGAGGCGCAGCCAGTGGAAGGCCCGGCTCCGCTCGGTCTCGCCGGGCCCGACCGCGGCCAGGTTGTTCTCCTGGTGGCACGCGGCCATGCAGGCGCCGCAGCCGGTGCAGCGGTCGAGGTCGATGACCATGCCCCAGCGCGTCATGCAGTGTGCCCTCCCTGAAGCGGCGCGGGCCCGCCGTGGGCGCGCCGGCGCACCAGCCGCAGGAGCACCCGGGTTCCCGCCAGGCACAGCTCTCCGCCGACCGGGTCGCGGACCGGGAGCAGGATCTTCGCGGGGTTCGAGCCGACCTCGCGCTCTCGAGCAGCCACCGCGTGACCGAGACCGAGCGGGACGTGGACGGATCCCGGCACCGCTCCTTGATGGATGCTGACGACGCCCTCGATGGATCCCCGATCGGACTCGACTGCGACGCGATCCCCGTCGCCGAGATCCAGCGCGGCGGCCGTCGCCGGAGCGATCTCGACCCAGGTCTGCCAGCCCGAGAGCACGCTGTAGCCGAACATCTCGAGCACCATCGGCGACAGCACCCCGAGCCGGCCGCGAGCCGTGATCGGCCGGAACGGCAGGAGCTCGAGGTCGCCGCGTCCCTCCCATCGCGGCGGCTCGTGATGAGGGAGACAGGCCTCGTCGTCTACCGCCTCCAGGCCGAGCCGGGCGGCGCCCCGGCGCAGGGCATCCTCCCGGTCGGCGGGCGCCGCGCCGGCGGCGACGCCCGCCGCACGCAACCGCTCCTCGACCGCTCGCGAGAAGAACTCGTAGCGGCCCGAAGGCGTCCGGAAGAGCCGCTCCCAGTCGTCGGCCTGCCGAACCGGGTCCCACCAGGCCCCCTCGCGGACGAGGTCGTCCCAGAAGCGCGCCGGGTCGGCGTGCTCGAGGAAACGCCAGCCCCGCTCTTCGAGGAACTGGACCCACGACTCCTCGAACGACCCGGAGACGATCGAGCCCTGTCCCGAGACCGTCAGGCCCTCGACGCGGTGCCGCAGGTAGTCCCCGTAGCCGCTCCAGGGCAGCCTCTCCGCGGCATCGGGGCCGGTGCGCCGCGCCAGCTCGAGCAGAGCGTCGCCGGGGTGGCGG
>DATLEX010000132.1:0-3744 GCA_035525045.1 Thermoanaerobaculia bacterium
GTTGTGGATGTCGTGCGTCCCCTCGTAGGTCTTCACCGACTCGAGGTTGAGCATGTGACGGATGACGGGGTACTCGTCCGAGATGCCGTTCGCGCCGAGGATGTCGCGAGCCATCCGCGCGCACTCGAGGGCGATGTGCACGTTGTTCATCTTCCCCATGGAGACGTGCTGCGGCTTGAGCTTCCCCTGATCCTTGAGCCGCCCCATCTGCAGCGCCAGAAGCTGCCCCTTGGTGATCTCGGTGATCATCCAGGCCAGCTTGTTCTGCACGAGCTGATGAGCGGCGATCGGTTGTCCGCCGAACTGGATCCGCGACATCGAATACTGCCGCGCCGTCTCGTAGACCGCCATCGCCGCGCCGAGGGCGCCCCAGGCGATGCCGTAGCGCGCCTGGGTGAGGCAGGAGAGGGGGTACTTCAGCCCGCTGGTCTCCGGCAGGATGTTCCCGGCCGGAATCCGGCAGTCCTCGAAGAAGAGCTGGGAAGTGACCGAGGCGCGGAGCGAGAACTTGCCCATGTGGTAGGCCGTGGAGAAACCGGGGGTGCCCTTCTCCACGAGGAATCCGCGGACGACCCCGTCGACCTTCGCCCAGACGACGGCCACGTCGGCGACGGAGCCGTTCGTGATCCAGGCCTTCGCGCCGTTCAGCACCCAGGAGTTGCCGTCCTTGCGCGCATGAGTTCGCATGCCGCCGGGGTTCGAGCCGAAGTCGGGTTCGGTGAGGCCGAAGCAGCCGATCTTCTCCCCGGAGGCGAGCCTGGGGATCCAGGAGTCCTTCTGTTCCTGCGAGCCGTAGGCGTGGATCGGGAACATGACCAGGCCCGACTGGACGGAGGCGAACGAGCGCAGCCCGGAGTCACCGCGCTCGAGCTCCTGCATGATCAGCCCGTAGGCGACGCTGTTGAGGCCGGGAAGGCCGTAGTCGCTGATCGTGGCGCCGAAGAGGCCCATCTCGGCCATCTTCGGGACGAGGTGCATGGGGAACTTCTCCTCGCGGTTCGCGTGCTCGATGATCGGCAGGACCTCGTCGTCGACGAAGTCGCGCACGGTCTGCCGCACCATCAGCTCTTCTTCGGAGAAGAGCGAGTCGATCTCGATGTAGTCGACGCCGGGGAAGGTAGCCATGGTTGGTCCTCAGTGATCAGGGCTCGGGGCTCAGGGGCGGATGATACACCGCGGTAGTTTCATTCAGGCCTCCTCGCGGTGTAGATGATGTGGGCGTGGGGATACCACGCATCGACGCGTTTCCACTGAAAATCGGTGAAGCCGGCGCGGGACATGCGCTCGGCGATCTCTTCGCGCGTATCGACGTAGAACCCCCGGCCGATGGTCAGGCCGAAGAAACGATCCATGACCGTTTCCTGGAACCTGTTCCACTGCCATTTCCATCGGCTCGACGGATCGAGGTCTTTGAGAACGAACAACCCTCCGGGCCGGAGCCGATCGTACACGCGAACGAACAATCGGTCGCGCTCTGGAGGTGGCAGGCGGTAGATCACGTCGTAGACGACGATCACGTCGAAGTCGCCGCGGATGCAGTGGTCGAACCCGCAGACGAAGCGGATCTTCGGATGCCGGAAGGCCAGAAGTGTCTTCCGGAGGTCGGGCTCGACGGCGATCACCGAGCGCGCCCGCTCCTCGGCGATCAGCCGCGGATAGGTGCCGTGGCCCGAGCCGATGTCGAGCACGCGCGCGCCGGCGGGGACGACGTCGAGAGTACGCAGAAAGGGGGCGGTGAGAAAACGCCCCAGGACGTGGATGCGCTGGCCGGGCGGATGGTTGCGAAAGGTCTGATGAAGGAGCCGCAGAGCGCGGAGGTAGCCGAACGGCATCGGGCCGGAGATTATAGTGATGCGGCGCGAGGGACGAGTTGACGAGTGAGAGCGCTGCGGTGAACGACGCCGGATGGCTGCGGCAGTGGCGGCCGCTCCTCATCGCCTCGGCCTTGTTCGTGGTCGTGCTGCTCTTCTCCATGCCCGCCAGCCCGTGGGAGTTCGACGAGCCGCTGTTCCTGCAGGCCCTCCATCGCTACGACCCCGCCGCGCATCATCCGCCGCCTCCCGGCTATCCGGTGTTCATCGGCGTGGGGCAGGTGGTGCGGATGGTGATTCCGTCCGACTTCCATGCGCTGCTGGCCATCAGCGTGGTGGCCTCGGCGATCGGCTTCGTCCTGCTGGCGCTGGCGTTCCGCGAGCTCTCCGGCGATCCGGCGACGGGGGTGACCGGCGCGGTTCTCTTCTATTTCGCGCCGGTCATGCTCGTGCACGCGTCCTTGCCGATCTCCGAGCCGGGGGCGCTGGCATTCCTGGCCACGGCGCTCTATTTCGGAACGCGCCGATCGTCGGCCGGATCGGTGGCAGCCTTCTCCGCGCTCACGGTGGGATGGCGCATCCAGTTCGCGATCTTCGTCGTCCCGTTCTTCCTGGTGACGGTGCTGCTGATGAAGAGATGGCGCGACCGCGCCATCGCCCTGGTGACCTTCACCCTCGTGTGCCTGGCCTGGCTGATTCCGATGGCCATTGCCGTCGGGGGATTCGAGGAGCTGGTGGAGCTCGAGTTGGGGCAGGGGAGATACCTGGCCGCGCACGACGCCGGCCAGTCGCGGGGCGGGTGGACGCCGGCCATGATCGCGGCGCGGTTCATCGCCCATCCGTGGGGAGTGAAAATCGCGTCGGTTCCCGTCCTGCTCGCCGCGGCTGGAGGCTTCGCCCTCGCGGTCGCGGCGCGCCGCCGGGCGGTCATTCCCATGACCATCGCCGCGGCGGTCTACCTCGCCTTCGCACTCCGGGTGATGGATCCGGCGGACGGCGCGCGCTATGCGATTCCCGTCGTGCTGGTGACGGCGTTCTTCGCCGCGGCGGGCGCGGTGCGGTTGGCGCGACGGGTCTCGATCCCGTGGTACGCCCTGCCGCTGCTCTTCTGCGGCGGCTCGATCGGCTACGTCAGCTCGTTTCTCGTGCAGCGGAGTACCTCGCCCTCTCCGCCGGTGCGCGCCGCGGAGCTCGCCCTGCGCACCTATCCGCAAAACGCCCTCGCCCTCTACGAGCTCCCGCTCTGGCCGCACGCCACGTACTACCTGCGCGACTTCACGCCGCATCGCGTCGACGAGGGGCTGGCGCGTTTCTACGAGCGTCCCGACATACCGCTGTTCCTCTACGCCGACGGCGCGTCGCGCGATCCCGACGCCACCACCTTCGCCTGGGCGCCGAGCGACGCCTACTCGAAGCTCACCCGCAATCACTACCGCGTGGCCAGCATCATCCCCGTCGCTCCCCAGCGCCGCTTCCGCGCCGTCCGCGGGATCTTCAGCCCCGAGCGGCGGCCCGACGGGCTGGCCTGGCGCTGGTTCGCCCCGGAGGCCGCGCTACAGCTCCCCCGCGGCGCGCCGCGCCGCGTGAGCCTCCGGTTCGGGCTTCCCGAAGACTCACCGATCGAGTGGAACGAGTTGGCCGTTTCCGTCGATGGCTCGCCCGCCGGGAGCTGGAGGGTCGAGCGGGGACGCGTCTCGGTCATCGAGATCGACCTGCCCGAGGGAGCACCGCTGCTGACCTTCACCGCGGCGCGGTCGGTCGTCCCGGCGGAGGTCGCCGGAACGCTGAGCCGCGACCGGCGGCGGCTCTCGGTCAAGATGCTCACTCTCGAGACTCGCCCCAAGTAGAGTGCAATGGGGGTCAGGTCTGAAAACTTAACTTCAGCTCCACTCCATGTGGAGCTGAGATCTCCCGCTTGCGGGAGAGGGTGGCG
>DATLEX010000207.1:0-6126 GCA_035525045.1 Thermoanaerobaculia bacterium
ATCGCCGGTTTCAGCCGGCGGCTTTTCGATCCCCCAGCTACAATGTCCCCTCACGCATGATTGAAGAGCCGACCGCTCATCGCCCGTCCTCTGACGCGCGCCGGAGGAACGAGCCGCGCTTTACCCCCGGCACCATGCTCGGCGAGCGCTATCGCATCGTGATCTGCCCCGTGAATCCGACCAGGATGTTGAGCCCGAGGGCGATGATGAGGGACCGTCGCATTGCCGCCAGACCGGTCACTTCTTCAGCAGCGAAGTCCAGTTCGTGATCATGGTCACGGGCTCTTCGACCGCCGAGCCGGTGCGGCGCGCGAGCAGGAAGCGCTCCCCATCGCGCGTGGCGGTGCCGACCGAGTCCGATTCCTTGAACAGGAGCTGCGGCGTCCCCAGCTTGAGAGACGATCCGGCCACCGTCACATCGACCGCGAACACGCCTTCATCCGAGTAGTACAGAATCTCCCGCCCACCCTTGTGCCAGGTGGCAAATTCAGCGCCGCCGTTGGAGACCTGCCACTTCCCTCCCGGTCCCGGGAAAGGAGCGGCATAGACCTCGTTCCTGCCCGATTCGGCGGAGACGTAGGTCGCCCATTTGCCGTCGGGAGAGAACGTCAGGCTCCGGACTGAGAACGACGACGGCATGAAGGGCACCGCTTTCTTCTCACCCTCCATGGAGAGTGTGACGATCTCCGACCTCTGCCGCTTCGGATCGAACCGCGACACCGCCACGTAACGGCCGTCGAGCGACCAGTCATCGGCGAAGTGATTCACATCGGGCGCCGAGAACAGCAGCTCCTCGGTTCCGCTGCCGCTCGACGGCTTGATGTACAGATCGAATGCGTTCTTCTGGATGCGGCTGAACACGATCTGGGAGCCGTCCGGCGACCAGATCGGCCCGAGGTCGCCCATCGCGTCACCGAACGAGAAGCGCGTTCGGATGTTCCGCTCCAGATCGTAGAGCCAGACGGTCGAGACCCCGCTGGTGAGATCCGCGATCGCTGCAGCCACGCTCTTGCCATCCGGCGACAAGACGACTCGTTGCCATGATGCCGGCTCTCCGACCTCGGCGAGCTTGAGTCCTTTGCGATCGTACCAGGCCAGTTGCGTCATCGAGTCCGCCGCGCCCGTTCGATAGACGAGTGTCCCCTCCTCGGAGACGGCAAAGGCCCCCCGGAAGAAGCCGGAGTCGTACTGCAACCCGCTGGCGATCGGCACCGGGTCGCCCTCCAGCTCGAGCGCTTTGAGGTCGATCTTCTGCGCCATGAGCACGCGGTCGCGGACATAGAGAAGATGGCCGCCGGCGACCATGGCGTTGCTTCGCGCGCGGAGGAGCAGCTTCGGCTTCATTCCCGAGAGCGAGCTGACGTAGATGGCGTTGAGCTCATCGTCGGTCGCCGCCGAATGCGACGCCGCCAGATAGAGGAAGTGATCGCCGTCGGGAAGGAATGACGCCCAGCGATGCGTGGTCTCTCCCGCGCCGAGCGTGGTCACCGCGGTGGCCGGACCGCCTGCGGCCGGAACCTTGTGGATGGTGCTGAGAGAGAACGGCGAGAAGAGAATCACGCCCTCCTCGTTCCAGCTCCCCGCTCGCGGATTCACCTGCGTGCCGGCCAGCGCCAGCGGCGGGCCGCCGGCGACGGGAATCTTTCTCAGCTTGCCGTCCGAAAAGAACGCCAGCGAGCGGCTGTCGGGCGACCAGAAGGGAAACTGCGCACCCTCCGTTCCGGACAGCGGCCGAGCCGCGGGCGAGCTGAGGTCGCGCACGTAGAGCATCGTCTTGCCGTCCGCTCCCCGCGCCGCGAACGTCACCAACCGCCCGTTCGGCGAGATGGTCAGCGAGCCGGAGTCGGCGCCGCCGAGCGAAAGCGTCGTTCCGCTGTTGGCGGTGAGATTGACCGCCAGCGTCTGCTGCGGCTGCACGTAGTCGCGCACCAGAAGCGTCCCGGCGGCCACGGCCAGGACTCCGGCCACCGCGGCCAGGCTCCAGGCCACGCGCTCCCGCGTTTTTCTGCGGCGGACCACCGGAGCGGCCACGCCGGCCTGTGATCCGGCCTCGCCGATCCAGCGCAGCTCCAGCAGAACATCGTGCGCCGACTGCCAGCGATCGTCGGGATCCTTCGCCAGCGCCGTCTTGATCAGACGTTGCAATGCCGGAGGGATGAGCGGCTGGACGTCGGAGATCGGCACCGGCTCGCGCTCGAGGATCGAGGCAATGAGACTGGCCCGCGTCTTCCCTTCGAAGGCGCGTTTGCCGGTGGCCATCTCGTAGAGAAGACAGCCGAAGGCGAAGATGTCGCTGCGGGCATCGGCCTCCTGCCCTTCGAACTGCTCCGGGGCCATGTACTGGAACGTGCCGACGATCGAGCCCTCGGCGGTCAGCGGCCGCTGGTGCGTGGCCTGATCGAAGACCGAGGGGCCGGCCGGCTGCTTGCTGACGGGAGGATGGCTCCCGCTGCCGACCACCACGCTCGGCTTGGCCAGTCCGAAGTCGAGCAGCTTCGCTCCTCCCTTCGTGATCATCACGTTGCCCGGCTTGAGATCGCGATGGACGATGCCGCTGCGGTGGGCGCGGTCGAGGGCGTCGGCGATCTGAGTCCCGTAGAGAAGGATCTGGTCGACGGGGAGCGGACCGCGCGTCAGGCGATCGGCCAGCGACTCCCCCTCGCAGAGCTCCATGACCAGAAAGCCGCGCCCGTCGGACTCACCGACATCGTGCACCGTGCAGATGTGGGGATGGTTGAGCGCGGAGATGACGCGGGCCTCGCGCTCGAAACGAAGGCGGAAATCGGAGTCGCCGGAGAGATGCGGTGAGAGGACCTTGATGGCGATCTGGCGTTCCAGGCGCGTGTCGCGGCCGCGATAGACCTGACCCATCCCCCCCGCCCCGATGGACGCAACGATCTCGTACGGCCCGAGCCGGCTACCCGATGCAAGTGTCATGTGTGAGGCGAGTGTACCGCGGTCGTAGAGGGTCAGGTCTGCAGACTGCAGACCTGACCCCCACCCCTCACCGGGGGTCGAAGTTGGTGAGCATGACGGCGTCGCGGGAGAGCTCGCCGCGGGAGAGCATCCAACCCTTTCCGCCGGGCGGCGGGACGAAGGCCATCAGCAGACGCTCGTCGAAATCGGTGAGGCGGCGGGGCGCCGAGCCGTCGATGGGCAGTTGCCAGAGATTGGCGCGGTCGCTGGGGGCGGTATTCACGATCACCGACCTGCCATCGGCGCTCCATCGCAGACGCGAGCCTGCGTACGGAGGGGCCGCCTCGATCCTGGCAATGGGCGGCCCGCCGGCGGCCGGGATGATCACGATCGAGACCCCGCTCGTTTCGTCACGCCTGTAAAGCGCAATCCGCGATCCGTCCGGGGAGTACTGGGGAACCCACCCCCTTTCCATCAGAGTCTCCGACGGACCTCCATCGATCGGGACGCGCGCCACGACCAGCGCGGAACGTTCCGACGACATGTCCAGGCGGTCGTACACGACCCATTTGCCATCCGGTGAGACATCCGCCGACCCGGTCGTATACGTCATGCCCAGAACGCGACGGTCCGATCCATCCGCGTTGATCCGGCAAAGCTCCGCTCCTCGCGAGGTCACCGAGATGTAGACGATAGCCTGCCCGTCGGGAGTGAAGACCGGGGCCCGGTTCTCGTGTTCGTCGCGCGTCAGCAGCGTCCGGCCGCTGCCGTCGGCGTTCATCGTCCAGAGGTCGACCTTCCCGCTCTCCAGCGAGGTGAACACCACCCGGCCGCCCGCGGACACGTCCACTCCGTAGCCCCCCTCCATGCGCCCGTCGGAGATGCGCTGCGGCGAAGCTCCTTCCGGATGCGACCATAGGTCGCTGGAGGCCTCGCTGGCGACGGTGATCAGCGACTCGCCGCCGGCGGTGATGTTCACGATGCGATAGTCGAAGAGATCGTTCGTGATCGGCACCGACGTCCCTTCCGGATACTGGACGAACCAGACCTGGTTGTTCGCGGCCGTGCGCCGGGTGGCGATGGCCACCAGGGCGCGCTGATCGGGCATCCAGGCCAACTGGGCCACCTGCATCCAGTCGCCGCCGGGAACGGTCTCCAGTGCGCCGGTGGCGACATCGATCGTCACCATGCGTGCCGTCCATTCGGCCCGATTGATGATCGCGCCGGCGATGACCTTTCCGTCGGGCGACCACGACGGCGCCCCATAGAACACCGGCGCGAAATACTCCGGCGCCGTCGCGCTGACCAGCACGCGGGCGTCCGTGCCGTCGGCGTTCGCCACGATCACGCTGCTCGACCCCGGATTCGGAGATGCCGACCGATAGAAGGCCATCCGTTTGCCGTCGGGTGAGAACGCCGGCGCGGAGTCGATGCCGCGGATGAGCTTGCGCGGCGTCCCGCCGAGGGCCGAGATCTGGAAGATCGCGCCGGTCGGATCCTCGGAAGATTTCATCCCGAAGTAGATCGAACCGTCGGGTGCGAACGAGTGACCCCAGTAGGCGCTACGCGACGGCGGAAGGAGCTGAAGGCTCTGCCCGGAGGACAGCTGACGCACCCACAGCGACTGCTCTCCCTGGTCGGAGGCGACGTAGGCGACGAACTTGCCGTCGGGCGAGATGGCTGCCGCGATGACCTTCCCGGTGGCGGTGACGCGTGTGATCCGCATCGGTGTGCGACTCGACGCGGAAGGCGTCTCCGTCCGCGAGCGAACGGCGATCGCGACCGCAACAGCGCCGAGAAGAACGACTGCCGCGACGATGACCGGCCACATCCAGCGACGTCCCGCCGGCAACGGCGCGGCGGGAGCGGTGACGGTGGCGCCGCCTGGATTGGTGTCGATCTCGCGCAGCAGGTCGCGCAGGTCGATGACCAGGTCGCGTGCGGTCTGGTAACGCTCGTCGGGATCCTTCGCCAGCGCCTTGCGGATGATGCGCACGAGGTCTGATGGTGTGTCGGGGCGGAGCGAGCGCACCGGCTCGGGATCGGAGTGAATGATCTTGTGCAGTGTGTCGACCGACGAGCTTCCGCGGAATGCGCGCAGCCCGGTGACCAGCTCGTAGAGCACGCACCCCAGCGAGAAGATGTCCGAGCGATGATCGACGGCCGTGCCCTGGGCCTGCTCGGGGGACATGTAGCCGGCCGTTCCCATCACCACGTCGGGATCGGTGCCGCGGGCGATGGTGCGGGACGCGTCGCCGGCCGGATCGTCCTTCTGCATGCGCAGCTTGGCCAGGCCGAAGTCGAGCACCTTCGCGTACCCGGCGGAAGTCACCATGATGTTGTCCGGCTTCAGATCGCGGTGGATGATTCCCGCCGCGTGCGCCGCCGTCAGCGCCTCGGCCACCTGCATCACCGTCTTGATGGCCTTGCGCATGTCGAGCGGCGTGGAGGCAGTCATCTCGCGCAGCGTGCGGCCGTCGACCAGCTCCATGGCGATGAAGCGGACGCCGCCGGCCTGATCGAGGCGCTCTTCGCCGATGTCGTACACGGCCACCACGTGCGGGTGATTGAGCGCCGAGGCAGCGCGCGCCTCCTGGACGAAACGCGCCACCCGTCCCGCATCGGTCAGGAGCTCGGCAGGGAGAATCTTGATGGCCACGTGCCGCTCCAGGGCAGCGTCGTAACCCTTGTAGACCTTCCCCATTCCTCCCTCGCCGATGAGCGAGAGAAGGCGATACCGGCCGAGCGACTGCTCCTGCACATCCGACATTGGGTTGGTGGAACGGCCGTCATTGTACCGGGTTGGCTCATCGTACCGGGTTGGCTCATCGCCTCGCGCAAGCTTCAGCCGGCGGCTTTTCGATCCCCAGCTACAATGTCCCCTCACGCATGATTGAAGAGCCGACCGCTCATCGCCCGTCCTCTGACGCGCGCCGGAGGAACGAGCCGCGCTTTACCCCCGGCACCATGCTCGGCGAGCGTTATCGCATCGTGGCCCTCCTCGGTTCCGGCGGAATGGGCGAGGTCTACCGCGCCGAAGACACGAAGCTCGGGCAGCAGGTCGCGCTGAAGTTCCTCCCCCACCATGTCGGCAGCGATCCCGCCCGCCTCGAGCGCCTCTACTCCGAAGTCCGCCTCGGCCGGCAGGTATCGCACCCCAATGTCTGCCGCCTCTACGACATCGGAGAGTGGGAAGGAAATCACTTCCTG
>DATLEX010000234.1:0-5118 GCA_035525045.1 Thermoanaerobaculia bacterium
ACCAGCACCCCGCGCAGCCCGATCTCGCTCAGGGCGATGATCCCCAGCAGCACGTAGCCGGCGTGGCCGATGGACGAGTAGGCCAGCAGCCGCTTGATGTTGTCCTGGGTGATGGCGGCGACGTTGCCGATGACCATCGACAGCGCGGCCACGACCGCCAGCACGTTGCTCCAGTCGAACTGGAAATGGTGCAGTCCGACGTAGAAGATGCGCGCGAAGATGGCGAAGGCGGCCGCCTTCGAGGCCGTGGAGAGGAAAGCCGTGACGGGCGTGGGCGCCCCCTCGTAGACGTCGGGGGTCCAGACGTGGAACGGCGCCGCGGCGATCTTGAAGCAGAGCCCGGCGCCCAGCAGCATGATCCCGACCATCAATGCGTCGTTGGTGATCAGCGTGGACATGGCCCGGCTGATGGCCAGCAGGTTCAGCGAGCCGCACACGCCGTAGATCAGCGACAGGCCGTACAAGAGGATGGCCGAGCTGATCGTGCCGAGAAGGAAGTACTTCATGGCCGCCTCGGTCGACTTCTCCTCACGCTTGAAGTACCCCGCCAGGATGTAGCTGGAGAGCGACATCAGCTCCAGCCCGATGTAGATCGAGATCAGGTGGACTCCGGAGGCCATGAACATCATGCCGCAGAGGGCGAAGGCCAGCAGCGAGTAGTACTCCCACGGCGAGTAGCGCGATTCGCGGAGGAAGTCCTCGGAGAGGAGCACCACCATCCCCACCGCGGCGATGAAGACCAGCTTGAAGAAGATGGCGAAGCCGTCGAGGGCGAACATCGCCGCGAACGCCGGCGTCTGGTCGATCGTCTCCACCGCCCAGGAGCAGGCGATCAGCGAGCCGGCCGTGATGGCCAGCAGCCCGATCGTGACCCATTTCGCCGACTGCCCCACTCCCCTTCTTCCCACCACCGGGATGAGCAGCAGCGCCGAGGCGCCGATGGCCACGATCACCTCCGGCAGCAGGAAGATGGTGTCGGCCCAGGTCATGGGCGCCCCTCGGCCACCCGCTCAGGCTCCGGCGCGCCCGGCGCGGCCGGGTGCGTGAGCGGCCGCTGGTCAAAGTACTGCGGATCGACCTTCCGCACGATGTAGTCGACCGGCTGGGCGATCTTGTCGAAGAAAGTGGCTGGGGCCAGCCCGATCCAGAACATCAGCGCGATGAACGGCAGGAGGGTGAGCAGCTCGCGGCGATTGAGGTCCGGCAGGTTCTGGTTGGCCGGATTGTCGAGCGGACCCCAGAACACCCGCTGGTAGAGCCACAGCAGGTACGCGGCGCCGAGGACGATGCCGATGGCCGCGAAGACGGCCCAGGTGATGCTGCGGTTGGCGGCGCCGAGCAGGATGGTGAACTCGCCGATGAACCCGTTCAGCGCCGGAAGCCCCATCGACGAGAGCGCCGCGATGAGGAACAGCGTCGCGTACATCGGCATCTGCTTCGCCAGCCCGCCGTAGTCGGCGATCATCCGGGTGTGCCGCCGCTCGTAGATGATGCCCACCAGGAGGAACAACGCGCCGGTGGAGATGCCGTGGTTGATCATCTGGAGGACCGAGCCGCGGAGGCCCATCGGGTTGAGGGCGAACATCCCCAGCATGACGAAGCCGAGGTGCGAGACCGACGAATAGGCGATCAGCCTCTTCATGTCCTTCTGCACCAGCGTCACCAGCGCGCCGTAGATGATCCCGATGATCGCGAGCGCGGCGATCCAGGGGACGACCTGCAGCGTGGCGTCGGGGAGGATCGGGAGCGAGAAGCGGACGAAGCCGTAGGTCCCCATCTTCAGGAGCACCGCCGCCAGGATCACCGACCCCGCCGTCGGCGCCTCGGTGTGCGCGTCGGGCAGCCATGTGTGGAAGGGAAACATCGGCACCTTGATGGCGAAGCTGAAGAAGAACCCGAGGAAGATCCAGAACTGCAGGTTGGGGGGAATGAGGTACCCGATCTCGTGGTAGCGGAGGACGTCGAAGCTGTACCCGGCGTTCAGCCCCTGGATGTTCAGGAAGGGGATGCCGCCGTCGTTGAAGAAATAGAGGGCCAGGATCGACAGGAGCATCAGCACCGAGCCGGCCAGCGTGTAGAGGAAGAACTTGATGGCCGCGTAGAGGCGGCGGCCGCCGCCCCAGATGCCGATCAGGAAGTACATCGGCACGAGCATCACTTCCCAGAAGACGTAGAAGAGGAAGAAGTCGAGAGCGCAGAAGGCGCCGATCATGCCGGTCTGCAGCATGAGCAGGAGGACGTAGTACTCCTTCTGCCGGTGGGTGATGGCGCTGAACGACGAGTAGACGGCGATGACGCCGGTGAGCGTGGTGAGGAGGATGAGCAGGAGGGCGATCCCGTCGATGCCGAACGAGTACTTCACGCCCAGGGCCGGGATCCAGTCCACCGACTCGCGGAACTGGAAGAGCCCCGGCCCGGTGGCGTTCGAATCGAAGTAGAACCAGAGCGGGACGGAGAGGAGGAAGTCGAGGCCGGCCACGCCGGTGGCGATATAGCGGATGGCCTTCGTGTTCTCCCCCTGCACGAAGAAGACGATGAACAGCGCGCCGATCAGCGGCACGTAGGTGATGATCGACAGGATCGGTACGCCCTCGAGAAATCCCATGCTTCCTCGCTCCTTACGGCTTCAGGAAGAGATAAACGATCGCCAGTAGAATGATGCCGCCCCCCATGACCAGGGCGTAGTTCTGAACCACTCCGGTCTGGGCGCGGCGCAGCGCGGCTGACCCGCGGTCCGCCGTCCAGGCCAGCCCGTTGACGGCCCCGTCGACCACGAAGCGGTCCACCAGCGAGAATCCGTGACCGAACAGGATCACCGCGGCATGCCGGGTCAGGTTCACCAGCCCGTCGACGATGTTGGCGTCGATCCACCAGAGCACCCGCGAGAGGATCACCGTCCCGGCGACGAAGACCGCGTTGTAGACCTCGTCGACGTAATACTTGTTCTCCAGCGTCCGGTGAACCGGCGCGAAGCGCGTGGCCCAACGGCGCGCCGCCGCCCACGTCTCGTCCCGCTTGTAGAGACGCCAGGCCACGAAGATCCCCAGGCCGGCGATGGCCACCGAGAGGATCATCAGCACCCATTCCACGGCGTGGGACATGTGGGCGAAGTGGAACTCCTGCCCGCCGATGGGCAGGAGAACCGGCTCGAGCCACCGCTGGAACGGCGTCGGGAAGGAGCCGCCCCAGATCGCCGGCCAGCCTGCGTAGCCGCCGATGATGGAGAGGACCGCCAGGATCCACAGGACGCCGGTCATGCTCCACGGCGACTCGTGCGGTTCGTGAGCGTGGACGTGGTGCCCGTGCGCCTTGACGGAGTGCTCGTCCCCTTCGTCGAGGCGGCGCTGGTCGGGGATCAGCTTGTGCCCCGCGTGCTCCGGCTCCGACTCGGGGTAGCCGGCCACCTGCTCCGCCCTGTACGTGCCGTGGAAGGTCATGAAGTAGAGGCGGAACATGTAGAAGGCGGTCAGCCCGGCCGTGGCGGCGCCGATGATCCAGATCAGGGGCGAGTAGTGGAAGGCGTTGGCCAGGATCTCGTCCTTGGAGAAGAAGCCGGCCAGGAACGGCACGCCGGCGATGGCCAGCGTGGCGATGAACATGGTCTTGTGGGTGTGGGGCATGTACCGGCGCAGCCCCCCCATCTTGCGCATGTCCTGCTCCCCGCCGCAGCCGTGGATGACCGACCCGGCCCCGAGGAAGAGGCACGCCTTGAAGAAGGCATGGGTGGTGACGTGGAAGATCGCCGCGGTGAACGCGCCGACGCCGGCGGCCAGGAACATGTAGCCGAGCTGCGAGACGGTGGAGTAGGCCAGCACCTTCTTGATGTCGTTCTGGGCCAGGCCGATCGTGGCGGCGAAGATGGCCGTCAGCGCTCCGATGATCGCCACCACGGCCATCGCCGTCGGCGACATGCGGAAGAGCACGTTCGACCGCACCACCATGTAGACGCCGGCGGTGACCATCGTGGCCGCATGGATGAGCGCCGACACGGGCGTGGGGCCGGCCATGGCGTCGGGCAGCCAGACATGGAGAGGGATCTGTGCCGACTTGCCGCACGCGCCGACGAAGAGCAGCAGGCAGATGACGGTGGCCACGCCGCCGTACTGCTCGACGCCGCCCGCGGCGGCCATGGCGAAGACCTTCGTGAAGTCGCCGCTGCCGAACGTGTTGAAGATCAGGAGAATGCCGAGGATGAAGCCGACGTCGCCGATGCGATTGACGATGAAGGCCTTCTTCCCGGCATCGGCGGCGAATTTCTTGTCGTAGTAGAAGCCGATCAGCAGGTACGAGCAGAGCCCCACCCCTTCCCATCCGACGAACATCACCAGGTAGTTCGCCCCCAGGACCAGGAGCAGCATCATGAACATGAAGAGGTTCAGGTAGGTGAAGAACCTGGTGTAGCCGCTGTCGTGGGCCATGTAGCCGGTGGCGTAGACGTGGATCAGGAATCCCACCCAGGTGACGATCATCATCATCGCGCACGAGAGGGGGTCGACGCGCATGGCGAAGTCGACGGCGAAGCTGGAGATCCATCCGCCGGCGACGTGTCCCATCCCGGACGGGATCCAGGTGTAGTACGAGAACTCGAGGGGGGTCTGCGTCCCCTGCCGCGCGAACGGGAGGACCACGCCGAAGGTGGCGATGAGGGCGGAGAGCGCCGTGGCGCCGAGGGCCACGAGGTTGGTGAGCTTGCGGTTCTTCGGGTCCTTCGGCCGGGCGAAGGCGCGGATGCCGTTGACGGCGGCGCCGGCCAGGGGGAGGAGGACGACCAGGAGGAGAGCGGTGCTCATGCTCACTTTATCCTGAGGACTCGCGCAGCGAGTCCGAAGGATCTCCGGTTGTACTTGCGAGGGGTGAGCATCGAAGCGGCACACGAGGCGCTCGAGGCCCGGTTCGCGCGGGTGCAGCCGAAATGCTTCGCTGCGCTCAGCATAAACTGAGGGAACACCTCACCCATTCAGCACCCTCGCCTCGTCGATGTTGATGGAGCTCCGCAGCCGGTAGAGCTGGATGATGATGGCCAGCCCCACCGCGGCCTCCCCTGCCGCGACGGCGATGACGAAGACGACGAAGATCTGCCCTTCCAGCGAGGAGAGGCGGTAGGAGAAGGCCACCAGG
>DATLEX010000240.1:0-23249 GCA_035525045.1 Thermoanaerobaculia bacterium
GCGCGACTGGAGAGACTTCTACGGCTTTCGCGTCGATACCACCACGCCGGTCTCGACCGACTTCCTCGGCATCTCCCGCAACGTCGAAGTGGTCGAGAACACCAACGATATCGAGCGCACCTACCGCGGCGTGCAGTTCCAGTCGCAGTGGCGCCCCAACCTCCTCCGCGGCCTCGGTCTCGGGCTGAACTACACCTGGTCGGAGCTGAAGGGGAACGACACACAGGAGAGCTCCACCAGCGGCACGGTCGGGAATGACCCCGGCACGATCTACTACAGCGAGTTCCTCAACTATGAGCGCCGCAAGCCGATCGGCTTCCTGGGCGGAGACCAGACCCACCGCGCCCGCGCCTGGGCCTCCTACGACTTCTCGCTCGGGCCGCTCGGCCGCCTGAACACCTCGTTGCTGCACAACTACGACTCCGGATCGCCCTACTCGCTCGTCGGCAGCGTGCGCGTGCGCGGCACAGGGACGGGCGCTCCGACCACGCCGCACTACATCAACCCGCCGACTACCAGCACGTACTACTTCAGTGACCGCGGCGAGTTCCGGCTGGAGGACGTGCACCGCACCGATCTGGCCCTGAACTATTCCTTCCCCATCCGGAGAGTGGCCCTCTTCGCCCAGGCCGAAATGCTCAACGTCCTGAACAACGACACCGTGACCAGCATCAACACCACGGTGACGACGGCGGCGCAGAGCTCGAGCTTCGCAGCATTCAACCCCTTCACCACGCCGCGTGAGAACCTGATCGAATGTCCCCAGACAGCCAGCCTTGCTGAGTGCCGCACCATGGGCGCGCACTTCCGCAAAGGAACGCTCTGGGGCCAACCCACCGGGCCGGCTTCCTATCAGCTCGCGCGCACCTACCGCTTCAACGTCGGCGTCCGCTTCTGAGCTGACGACCAGGCAGCACCCCAAGAGCCCCGGCCGCAAGGCCGGGGCTTTTTTTGCCTGGAGCACCAAAAGGCGTCCGCGATATCAGTCGTAGGCTTTGCTGCGATGGCGAATCGCGGCGATGTCATCCCGAGCTGGTTAACGGCGCCGGGCGCCGGTGAAGCGTCAGATGAACCGCAGAGACTTCTCCCCCGCCTCCGGCGGGGGAGAAGGTGGCCGAAGGCCGGATGAGGGGGCTCTTCGTGAATTCGAGAACCCTCACCCGGCGCTTCGCGCCACCCTCTCCCGCAAACGGGAGAGGGCACGTTTCATTTACCAGGGCGAGATTCTGAAGTGAAATTCAGTACCGTCTCTCTACGTTGGAAAAAGCTCCAGACTGCGAATTCGTGCCGGAGCCTGTGCGTCAACGAGAGTCCGAGGAAGCCCATGATCTCAGAGTCATCCCTTCGCATCGTCCGTTCGAGCGTCTGCCGGACCGCGTTCGCTGTTGTGCTTCTGATCCTGACGAGCATCCCCGCAGCCGGGCAACCAGGCCGCAGCGGCCTCCTCGGCTCTGCCGTCGATGATGAGGGGAAGGCAGTGCCGGGGATCGAGATCACGATCCGCCCTGCGGGTGATGCGGCAGCCCGGGTCCAGACTCTGAAGACAGACCGCCGCGGCCGCTTCGCGCACCGCGCCCTCACGCCGGGGCGGTACGTGATCGATGTGAAGGATCAGGACCGGTTCTTCATCAAGGAGGCGAGCGTCGAAGTCCGCGAGGCAGGCGGAATCCTGCTCGGCGAGTACGACATCACCGCCCATCCGAAGGAGGGGCTGACGCCGATCTCGGTTCAGCTCAACCAGATCACCCAGGTCAGGCTCGTGATCACCAGCGCCGCGTATCGTGACACGCTGCTCCGTCAGGTCGAAGGCGGCGCCATCCAGGGCGAGATGGGACAGCTCGTCCGCCTCTACAACGCCGGAGACCTCGAACAAGCCCTCACCCTCGGCCTGAAACTGATGGAGGAGACCACCACCGAGCTCCCCGACCTGCTTCATCTCGTCGGAATGACCTACTCGCGCCTCGGCCGCTACGCGGAAGCCGAGCCTCTCCTGCGCCGCACCATCGATCTCGAGCCGGAGCAGCCGGAGTTCGCAGCGAGCCTCGGCACGATGCTGCTGGAAGCGGCACGCGCGAAGGCGCGGAACAACGAGGATGCCACGGCCGCGTTCAACGAGGCACAGACCTGGCTGGCCAGGGCGGTGGCGGCGGCGACCCCTCCTTCTTCAGCGCTGCTGACCAACTACTCGGTCGCTCTGGAGGGCGCCGGACGCTCCGCGGAGGCCCTGCAGGTGATGGAGCGGATCGCCGAGGCGGATGCGAACAACGTCGTGGTCCGGCTGAGGATAGCCGCGCTGCTGCGCGCGCGAGGCGACGCCGAGAAGGCCCTCGAGGTGCTGAAAACACTTCCCGGCGGAGGCGATCCTCGCGCCGTCGACAGTCTGTACAACGTGGCGCTCACGTTCTACAACGAGCAGGATTACGAGTCGGCGCGCGCGGCGCTCGAGCGTGCCGAGGAGCTCGATCCGAATCATGGTCAGGTGCAACGCCTCCTCGGCCGCCTCGACTACCTCGCTTCCGATCACGCGAATGCCATTCGCCATCTGCGGCGCTTCCTGGAGCTCGAGCCGAACCATCCGGAGGCAGCCATGGAGCGGGACATGGTTCAGTATCTCGAGCGTACCGCGGGTCAGAAAAAGCGCTAGTCTCCCGCAAACGCGACCGGATCGAGATTCATCACCAGGGGGCGTAGTAGCCTTCCGGAGCGTGGACGGTGAAGCCTCGTGCGTCGACGGCGACGTCGATCCTTCGCCACTCGTTCCCGCTTGCTCCCGGCTCCGTGCGAACGTAGAGCAGGAACTGCGAGCGCAGGGCGGCCTCGATCCTGTCGTAGACTCGCGGTAAGTCGTCCAGACGCTCCAGCTTGTAGGCGTTGCCGGCCGTGGATCGGGCCACGCGGGAGAGTGCCTCGTACATGGACCCCCAGTTGCGGTCCAGACCCGGGTTCTCCGGAACCGCGCCGATGAGGTGAATCGGGACGTGAGTCCGTTTGGCCAGATCGCCTACGTCAGCCGCCCGGTACCGGCTGGTGCGGTCGACGCCGTCGGTGAACACGATCAGAGCGCGCCGCCCTTTGACTCCTTCGAGCTGGAGAAGCCCCACGGCAATCGCATCGTACAGAGCGGTCAGGCCGCGGGCGCGCAGACCTGCGATCTTCTGTCTCAGCACGGCCACGTCGGGCGTCGGCGGCTGAACGAGCATCGCTCGAGTATCGAACGCGACGATGAAGGCCCGATCCCCTTCGGTCAGGACCGCTTCGAGAAACCCGATGGCCGCTTCCTGCACGTCCGGAAGGCTTCTCAGCATGCTTCCGGAGGTGTCGATGACGAGGCCGACGGTCAGGGACGCCTCCGCGCCGGATTGGATGGAGTCGATGGTGCGGCGTCTGCCGTCTTCGCGGACCAGGATCTCGCTGGTGGTGAGACTCGGCGGTTCGGAGGCGCGTGAACCGCGTAGCGTGACGGGAAGCTCGACGAGCTGGACGTCGGCGTGCTCGACCTGTCCCATGGCGTTGAGCAGGACGGCGTCCTCGGCGGTTCGGCCGTCGGCGAGCTGCGCCAACCCCCGCAGGATGCCCATCCGGCCCGCCGGAATGTCGACCGTCGCCTCCCAGGGCGGTGCGGTCACGACCGCCCTCGTCGTGCCGTTCCACGACAGCAGGACACGCTCGACCTCCTGGGTCGCGGGTGCGCGCAGCGCCATGCTCACCCGCGTGCGGCCGCCGGCCGTCCCTTCCCGCGGTTCGATCAGGCGAAACCAGAAACGCTCGCCTCCTTCGTTCACCGTCAGGGCGTCGCGGCCCACTTTCCTCCCCAGATCGTCGAAAGCGACGACGCCAATCTCCCGCTGCTCCGGGACTCTCCCGAGGTCGATGGTTGCGGCGAACGGCGGCCGCGTCACTCGTCCGATCCGGACGCCGTCGAGCTCGAATGAGACCGCGGCAACATCCGCAGAGTCCACGATGGTCTTGATGGTGACGCGGCCGGTGGCCACCTGGTGATCGGGAGGCACGATGCGGATCGCGCCGCTTCCGGTGGACGGCGCGGTCCGCAGCGCGGCGAGTGCCTGCTCGCTCGCGACCGCGATTCGCGGCTCGCCGTCGATCAGCTCGCGCGCGTTTGCGACCGCCCGCGCCGCATCCTCGTGCGCTCCCGCCCTGCTGTAGATCAGGCTGGCGATCAGCCATGCCTCTCCGGCAATCTGCGGCGTGATCGCCTCGGCGATGATGCGGTCGAGATCATCGAGAGCCTTGCGCGCCCGGCCGTCGTTCGCATCGAGAAGGGCGCGTCCGATCCGGCCGTTCTGTCGTGTCTCGGCACTCCCGCCGGCGATCGCAGCCTCGAAGGCTGCTCGCGCGTCCGCGTCACGGCCAAGCCGGGCGAAGGCGATGCCGGCATCGAGCTCCGAGCTCTGCGGCTCTCCCTTCTCGGCCGCCGCCGCGGCGCGCTCGAGGTGCGGCGCAACGTCGACGATGTCGTCGAGAATCGCAGCCAGCGTCCCCGTGTCCGGAATGCCGTTCCACCTCAGCCGGAATTTGTCCAGCCGGTCGAAAACGCCGAGACCGGGCTCCCGGGAGTTCCACCGCCTGGAGAGGCGCCCGGCCGTGGCCGGAACGGAAACAAACACGACCGCGGAGAGGCGCCGTTGGATGGCCGGGTGCGCGAGCGACTCGCGCTCGAAACGGTCGCAGGCACCGCAGCGCGCCGGCCGGAAGTAAGCGAGAATCGGGTTCCTCTCATGATGAGCGCGCAGCAGCGCCTCGCGCCACACCGCGTCCGCTGCCGAGTCCGCCGCTTCACTCCCCGTCGCCGGCTGCCCCGGCTGGATCACGATCGTCTGGATCCCTGCCAGGCCGGAAATCTCGTCGAAGACGGCAATCGAGACATTCGTCGGCCTCGCCGTGGCCCGCAGCTCGAACCGGTGCCTCACCACGCCTTTCGGCTGGATGCCTCCGGTGGCCACCAGCCGGCGCGATTCGTCCCTGACCTGCGTGAGCTGCCCGATGTTCTCGCCGGCAACTGCCAGCACCGAGAATTTCGCCGCAAGCTCGTCGCCTTCCCGGGTGAACCGAAGCTGTTCGAGAGGGATGATGAGCTCGACTGGAACGAGCAGCCGGTTCGACTCGACCGCCCGTGCAGCGCCGACCCTGGCGTCGAACTCGATGTCTCCGGCAGCCCCTCCTTCGAAGAGTCTGGCCACCAGAAGATCACGCGCGCGGGTGGCGTCGGAGCGGTCGAGGATCGTCCTGCGCGCGCGCACGACGTGGTGCCGATTTCTGGAGCGTACCTCGATTCGCCGCTCGCGATCCGACCCGTCGGAGGTGGCCCGGTACGCGAGCGAGTAGTACGACCCGAGGTCGCGGGCGATGCGCTCTGCCGCCTGTCTGATCGCGGCCCGGCCGACGGCCACTGTGCCTCCGGTGTCAGCGGCCAGGACGGCAAGCGCCTCGACGTTGTTCCGGAGGAGCGTGTCGTCGCGGCTGGCGTCCGCCAGGCCGAATCCCGGCCGCTGCTGCGGGAACGAGCGGGAGCTCGGGTCGGCCGATTCGAGTACCGCGGTCGAATCGTCGACGCTCAGTGTCATCGCGCTCGGGGCGAGGCGCAGCGCGGCAGAGGGCGTGGTCACCTGCGGGTGCAACGCATAGACGACGACGCCGAGCGCGTTCGCCGTTCGGGTGATCGTGTCGAGCATCGGCCGCGTGTTGTAGTCCGCTTCCTCCGTGGCACTGATCCTGGTCCCCGAGCCGTGGAAGTATCTCTTGCCGGCGATCATCGGAAAAGCACCGGAGAGGTAGACGGCAACGCTCCGGCCGGCCGGATCGGCGACTGCGGCGAGGGCACGCTGAAAGGCCGCGGTCTTGCGGCGCATCAGGCCCACCTCGATCGCCGCGTTCTGGCGGAGGGTCGCGTCGACCTGCCGTTCGCCATCGATCGGCCTCTCCCGCAGCGGGTCACTCGCGCTCTCTGCCGCCAGTTCCCGGTACCACTCGATCTCCTGCGGAGTGGAGTCTTCCGGCTCGGCATAAAGCGTGTTCTCGGCCGTCGTCAAGGCGCTGATGATCTCCGCCCGTGAAGTCGTCAGGGGCGTCAGCGCCCGCATCCCGAAGCGGTCGTGCCAGGTGATCACCTGGCTGCGGTCGCCGTCGCGCATGATCCGGTCGACGATCGAATGAACGTCGGCGAAGAGCCTCCTTCGCTCACCCCCGCGGAGCGGGAGTGCGTCGATGAGAATCAGGATGGTGCGCCGTTGCGGCGGCGCCGCCGGCTTCCTCACCGCCGCATCCGGGTCCGCAGGGATGACGACCTCGCTCTCGCGATATTCCGCCAGGTTCGTGATCGGTTGACGACGGCCGTTCTCGAAAAGCTCGAAATCGTCGGGACCGAGGCCGGAGATCGGGTTCCCCCGGCGATCCGTGACGACGGCGTCGATCTCGATCAGCCGAACTTCGACCGTCTCGGTCATCCTCCTCGACTGCTGCGCCGGCATCGGGAGTGCGGCGAGAGCGAGGCAGACGATAGCGGAGGCCACTCGCATCACAAACCCTCGACCGGCGATTCTACAGCGGCGCAGCTCAAATGGGTGCCGGGGCGCGTGCATCCGCCGGCGAGACGAAGGGCCGCCAGGAGCGAGCCCGCGCGGGGGGGATGCCGGCATCCAGAGTACCGGAAGCTCCTGACCGTTCGGGTTCTTGGTTCGAATCTCCAATTCATTGAATCGCAACAACGGGGACGGGCAGCTAATCCTAGTTGTGTCAAGAGTTTGACGGTTGCAGACCGGTGGAACATCCGTTGCGGGAAAGGGGACTGTTCCGCCACGGGGCTGTTCGTGCTCCAACTACGTCTTCGGCCGGCAAGAAGCAGCCCGGTCATTCCGGCAGTCAAACACAGGAGGTTATAGATGAAGAATCGAAGTTTTGCAGTTCTGATCGCGCTATTGGCGCTCGTGCCGACGGTGCTTATGGGCCAGGCCCAGACCACGGGTTCGTTGACCGGCACGGTGACGACCGAGGCGGGCGCGCCCGTCGCGGGGGCCGAGGTCACGGTCTCCGGCCCGGCGATCCAGGGAGAGCGCGTGACGCGCACCAACAGCTCGGGACAGTTCACCGCGCGACTGCTTCCGCCGGGTCAGTACGTCATCACGGTGAACCGGCCCGGGCTGCAGCCGGCGGTGATCTCCGTGCGGGTGGGGGTTGGTGAGACGGTTCCGGTGAACGTGACGCTGCGGCCCGGAGACATTCTGGCCGAGGAGATCACGGTTCGCGGGCGGATCTCTCCTCTGCAGACGCCTGAAACGCAGCGCTCATTCGATTACACCGAGGAAGTCGAAGAGCTGCCGATCGTCAACCGCAACATCAACATGATCGCGCTGCGCGCGCCGAACACCAGCTTCGGCCCGAACGCCGGACAGGTGGCCATCGCCGGCGCGCCGTCGTACGACACGGTGACGCTTCTGGACGGCGCCGAGATCTCGGATCCCTACTTCGGCACCGGGACCACGGTCTACCTGGAGGACTCGGTCCAGGAAGTGCAGGTTCTGACCACGGGCATCAGCGCGCGCTAC
Source organism: Thermoanaerobaculia bacterium (assembly GCA_035525045.1). Lineage (GTDB taxonomy): Bacteria > Acidobacteriota > Thermoanaerobaculia > Gp7-AA8 > Gp7-AA8 > DATLEX01. The sequence continues at coordinate 7,560 of DATLEX010000240.1, forward strand.
GGCCGATTCTCGGGCGGCGTGATCAACGCCGTCACGAAGTCGGGCGGGAACGAGTTCACCGGAATTCTGCGGGCGGAGCTCGAAAACCAGAGCTGGAACTCCAAGACGCCGTTCGGCGAAACGCAGGCCGACAACCTGAATCAGACTTATCAGGGCACGCTCGGCGGCTACCTGATGCGCGACCGTCTGTGGTTCTTCGGCGGCTACCGCACGATTCCGGAGACGGCAACCGCCTTCACCACCCGGACCACGAGTGAATCGTTCACGTCCACGTCGACCGAGGAGCGGTACCAGCTCAAGCTTCGCGGCGCGATCACTCCAAACCACACTGTCGACGTCTCCTATCTTCAGTTCGACGCGGCAATTACGAATCGCGCCGGTCTCCCGGCGGGCGATCTGTTCGCGGTCGGCAACCGCACGGACCCGCGCGAGATGACGAGCGCCACCTACCAGGGTGTCCTCGGCTACAACACCTTCCTCGACGGGATGTACACGAAGAAGGACGTCTCGATCTCCTCGGGCGGCAGCCCCACCGGCGGCGATCCGTTCCTCTGGACGACCGCGGGGAACTGGGTCTACAACAACCACTGGTGGGATGCGACCGATCCGTCGGTGCGCAACAATGAGACCCTGGCCGCGAACCTGAGCCACTCGCTCGATCTCGGCGCGGCCGGCACCCACCAGCTCCTGGGCGGCGTGCAGCGGGTCGAGTCGGTGACCGCGGGTGACAACCGTCAGTCGGCCACCGGCTACAACCTCGTCGCCTTCACGCAGAACTTCAATCCGCGTGTCTCCGGCTCCGACGTGATCTTCGACCTGCTCACCGGCGAGTCGCAGCGGTGGGTTGCCACCAATCTGCGCGCCACGAACACGATCGAGAACACGGCCCTCTACCTTCAGGACACGATGCACTGGGGCAACTTCCGCCTCGACCTCGGCCTCCGCTACGACATGTATCAGGGAACCACGACCGGAGTTCAGGCCTTCGACCTCGATTTCAGCGACATCTCGCCGCGCCTTGGCCTCGCCTACAACATCACCCCCGGGCTGCAGGTTCTCGGCACCTGGGGCAAGTACGTCGGGCGCTTCAATGACAACTGGGCGGGCCCGGCCGCGGGTGTGAGCTCGGCCCCTCGCGAGGTCTACATCTATACCGGTCCGAACATCATGGGAGGAAGCCGGCAGGAGATCCAGGCGGCCCTGCGGAACGATGAGTTCTGGCAACTGACCGGTCTGGTCGGCGATCCCGCCTTCCCGACGACCTGGATGTCGAGCGATGCGAAGTCGCCGTATGCGAACGAGTTGAACCTCTCGCTCCGGAGCGCGCTGCCGCGCAATTCGGGGTTTGCCGCACTCACCTACACGAACCGCGTCTACAAGAACCTGATGACGGCGTTCGTCGGTCTCGCCTGCAGCGATTTCGGACGGTGCGAGGGCACCGGCGACCGCTCGGCCCTTCCGGGTAATCGCGAAACGGATACCTCGGTCTACGACAACGACGCGCGCACGAAGCGCGACTATGACGCCCTGTCGCTGCAGTTCGACTACCGCCCCACGGCTCGCCTGGGCGCCGGCGGAAGCTGGACCTGGTCGGAGACGAAGGGCAACTACGAGGGTGAGGCGCTCAACCAGCCGGCCTCCGGCTCGGTCCATGGATCGCGCGAGCGGGAGTTCCCGCTCGAGTTCGCCGCGCCGTACGGCTTCCTCAACCCCCACATTACGCACCGGGCCAACGTCTACACGACCTACCGGTTCGACTTTGGCGGCGCCGGCACCCTGTCGGCGAGCGGCCTCCTGAACTACCGGAGCGGACGCGTCTGGAACCGGACGGCGTCGGTGCCTCGCACAGTCGAGCCGGCCTATGCCACCAGACCCTCCACGACCTACGTCCACTTCTTCGACGGCCGCGGCAACAACGAGTTCAACGATGTGTGGAGCCTCGACACCGGTTTCCGCTATGCCCTTCCGCTGTTCCGGGGCATCGCTCCGTTCGTGAAGCTCGATGTGCTGAACGTGCTGGACAACGACACGCTCATCGGTTTCCAGACCACCGGCACCAGCGTGCTCGGTAGCGACGGCGTTCGGCGGTGGGCACCGACCGGCAACGCCACCACGACGATGCCGACGTGCCATCCGGACAACGCCGGCTTCCAGCCGTCCAAGGCCTGCACCGGCTTCGGCCGCATCAGGACCGAGAACGACTACCAGACTCCGCGGGAGTTCCGCCTGTCTGTCGGCCTGCAGTTCTAATCCAACGCTCTCTCGTTGAGCAAGAAGGCCGCCGGGAGCTCCCCGGCGGCCTTTTTCATTCGACGGACTAGAATTCGCCGGTGCTCTGGCCACGGGTCGTCGCGGCAGTCGCGGTCCTCCTGCTCGTCTCCGCCGTTGCCCCGGCGCAGCCGGCGGCCTCGTCCCTGACCGGCCGCGTGACCTCCGGCGGGGCTCCGCTGCGCGGCGCGGCCGTCACGGTCCGCTCCCCCTCGCTCCTCGGTGAGCGCTCCGCCACCACCGGCGCCGGCGGCGGGTACTTTCTTCGCGCGCTGCCTCCGGGTCTCTACGACGTCACCTTCACTGCCGAGGGAACGCAGACGCTGATCCGGCGCGTGGAGCTGAACGTCGCCGAGACCAGCCGTCTCGACGCGGAGCTGGCCAGGCGCGACGTCGAGGAGACCGTCACGCGGACGACCCTCATGCCGACGCTGCTGGAGACTCCGCAGCTCGCCACCACCATCGACGCCGCCACCGCCGACCGGCTTCCCATCGGCCGGTCGATCGCAGAGCGGATCGCCCTCGCACCCGGGCTGCCGCCGCGCCAGGCCGTGTCGCTCATCGACGGTGTGGTCCTCGCCAAGACAGTGGAGGAAGCGATGGAGGAGACGACCTTCGTCACCGGCGGCCTCTCCGCGGAGTACGCGGCGCCGGAGCTGATCGCCACGGTCACGCGCCGCCGCGGCGGCGATGTTTACGGATCGCTGCGCGCCGCGGTCTCGAGCGGCCAGCGGCGCCTGTTCGAGGCCGCCGGCGGCGGCACGGCGATCGAAGAGCGGCTCTGGCTCTTCGGCGCCGGCAGCGACGGCCAGCTCTCATCCGGCGACCAGCGACGGGCGGTCGGCCGGCTGACGGCGAGGATCGGCGCCGCGCAGACGGTCGAGGTCTCCCGCCACGAAGGGTGGTCCGGACGTTACGACGGCATCGTCGCGCCGAACGTCACGCTCGACGGGCTGGTGACCGATGAGCAGTGGTCGATGAAGGGCCACATGTTCCTCTCCACGCTGCACGGCGGGAGTCACAGCATCGTGGCCGGCGCGGAAGACCTCGGCGAGGCCGGCCCGGCCGCCTTGTTCATCAACGACTCCTGGCGCGGCAGCCCGCGATGGAGTTTCAACCTCGGCCTTCGTCACGCGGACGGTGCTGCCGACCCGCGCCTCGGCGCCGTCTACGACGCGTGGGCGGACGGTGAGCATCGCATCGGCGCGACGTGGGGACGCTTCGGCTCGATGGAGGAGACGACCCTCACCTACGGGTGGCGCTTCGGTGTCGGCGGCTACGCCCGCGCCGACTACATCCGCCGCTCGGCGGGCGAGCAGGATGACCTGCTGCAGATCCACGGCGTCTACGACCTGTTCCGCCTCTTCCGCTTCGGCGGCAATCACACCGCGCGCCTGCGGGGATCGGCCGAGCTCCGGAATCGGACGAACCTCTGGTTCTGGTTCGAGCCGGCGCTGGGCGACGGCCGCCTCACGCTCGCGCTCCTGCAGCGCCACCAGAGCGATTCGCCATGGTCGACCGACCTCAGCTCGATGGTCACCTTCCCCGCCGCCAGCGTCACCGCCTTCGCCAAGATCGACCTGCTCGACGCGTTCGACGATCGCGACTGGCGCGCCGCTGTCGGCGTGCGGTTCTGATTCACTCCGGAAAACCGAGGGCCCGAGCGATCCTCTTCTGTCGCTGGTCGAGCGTGATGAACGCGATCTCCCGCTTCGGGTCGACGAAGAGCGCGACAGCCAGGTGCCACAGATCGGCTCCACGGACGTACCCGGCGCTGAGTACCGTGTCGAATTCCCGCGTGAGCGAACGATCCGGAAATACCCAGGTGACTCCGCCGATCAGATCATCCACGCCGGCCGAGATCCCCTCCCGTGCGACCGCCGAGCGCAGCTCCGCCTCCAGAAGATTCGAGGAAAGGAGCCTGTCCGAGGAAACGAGGCGGCCGATCATACGATCGGCGCCACGCTCCCCGAACGCGATCGCCACGAGGCATGACGTGTCGACGTAGCCGGCCGTCATTCCCGCGACTCGAGGAACCGGCGAAGCGCGCCCGAGCGGCGGGCGAGCGGCTTCAGGAGACCTCGTCTGACGGGGCGGGAGAGGATGCCGCGCCTCTCCAGGTGATCCAGCCGCTCGTCCAACGATTCTTCCCCAGCCTCGATGGATCGCACTTCAGCGACCGGCTTCCCCCGATGAGTGATCACGACCACATTCCCCTTGCGCACCTGATCGAGGAGCTCGCTCAGGCGCGCCTTCGCCTCGTAGGTGGAGTAGACCCTGGCCATATGACTAGTCAGTCTAGTTTAATACCCCGGCACGGACAACCCTCTCCCGCTTGCGGGAGAGGTGGCGCGCAGCGCCGGGTGAGGGTTCTCGGATTCACGAAGAGCCCCCTCATCCGGCCCTTCGCTGCGCTCAGGGCCACCTTAGCGTCGGCGCAAGCGAATGGAGCCTTCGATCTGGTCTGCGGCCGCGGTCGCGGAGCCACCTCCAGATGATCTGCTCGGAGCGAGTCATGCTCTTGCGAAGTCGTCGCGCGTGCGCAGTCTTCTCGTTCACTTGGCCGAGGCTACCTCGGTCTACGGTTCGTGGAATGCCCCCTCATCCGGCTACCTAGTGCCCCGCGGCGCGACGTCTTCGCGCTCGGCGAGCATCCAGGTGAGGGCGACGAAGGCGGCGGTGGCCTGGGTGAGCTGGTCGCGGTCGATCTTGTCGAGCGTGTCGGCGCGGGTGTGGTGGTAGTGGAAGTAGTGGCGCGGGTCGGTGATGAGGCCGAAGCCGGGGACGCCGGCGTCGACGAGCGGCATGGTGTCGGCGCCGGTGTACTGGCTGGTCTCGAAGAGCGTCGCGTCCAGGCGCCCCAGCGGGCCGAGCAGCGGAGCCACGAACGCGTCGCGGGCATCGCCGGAGAGCGTGGTCCGGAAGCCAAGGGGGTTGGTCGCGCCGGCGTCGCTCTCGATGGCGGCGACGTGCTTGTCCAGCTCGGCGGCGTGATCCTTCGCGTAGGCTCGCGCTCCGCGCAGCCCGTTCTCCTCGTTCATGTAGAGCACGGCGCGGACGGTACGGCGGGGCGTCACACCCAGCTCCCGAAACAGGCGCATCGTGTCCATGATCATCGCCACACCGGCGGCGTTGTCGATGGCGCCGGTGCCGAGGTCCCACGAGTCGAGGTGCCCGCCGATGAGCACGATCTCCTCCGGCTTCTCCCGCCCGCGGATTTCCGCCACGACGTTGGCCGACTCGACGTCGGGAAGCGTGCGCGGGGTGAGCACGAGGTGCATGCGCACGCGCTCACCGCGGGCCAGGAGCCGCTGGATGAGCATGGAGTCCTCGGCGGAGACGGCCGCGGCGGGGATCGGCTTCTGCTTCCCGCCGTAGCGGAGCGCGCCGGTGTGCGGGGTGCGGTGGACGATCGATCCGGGGGAGCGGTTCAGCGCCGCGACGGCGCCGTACTCCGCGGCGCGGTCGGCGCCGCTGGAGCGGAAGGCGACCGCCTTCGAGTAGGCCTCGAAGGCGTTCCCGGCCTCGACCAGGCTCATGTCCATGGCCGCGGTGTAGAGGACGATCCTTCCGGCGATCGCCTTCCGGCCGAGGCGCTGCAGCTCCTCGAAGGACTTCACCTCCACCACGTCGGCAGTGATGCCGCTCGGTGATGTCGCCACGCTTCCGCCGAGCGCGGTGAGGATGATGCGCTGATTGTTGTGCGAGACGAGGCTGGCCCGCTCGCCGCCGCGCACCCAGCGCGGGACGATGACTTTCTCGTTCCGGACCGCGATGCCCCACTGCCGGAACTTCGAGGTGGCCCACTGCACGGCCAGCTCCGCGCCGCGCGACCCGCTCAGCCGCGGGCCGATCTTGTCGGCGAGGTGGGCGGTGAGGGCGTACGACTGCGAGTTGGCCAAGGTCTCGGCGATGATGCGGTCGGCGTCGGCGTGGAAACGATCCTGAGCGAACGCGCCGGCCGTGGCAACGAAAAAAACGGCCAAACCGAGTACCGGTGCTTTCGTGATCACCAATCCAAAATCCAAAACCCAAAATCCAAAATCGTCAGACCTCCTCCGTGTCGATCTGCGCGCGCTGGAGCGAGCCGGAGTAGTCGATGTAGATCGACTTCCACTCGCTGAACACGTCCAGCGCGGCGACGCCCGCCTCGCGATGGCCGTTCCCCGTCTCCTTCGTCCCCCCGAACGGCAGGTGCGTCTCCGCGCCGATGGTCGGGGCATTGACGTAGAAGATCCCGGTGTACATGTCGCGCATGGCCACGAAGGCCTTGTTCACGTCGCAGGTGTAGATCGACGACGACAGCCCGTACCGGACGCCGTTGCCGATGGAGATGGCCTCCTCCAGCGAGTCGCACTTGATCACCGCCGTGACCGGGCCGAAGATCTCTTCCTGGGCGATGCGCATGTCGGGCTTCACGTCGGCGAAGACGGTCGGCTGGTGGAAGAATCCCTTCGAGTAATCCCACTCCGCGCCCTTCCCGGTCAGGGCGGAGCCGCCGGCCACGACCGTGGCCCCTTCGTCCTTCCCGATCTTCACGTACTTCTCCACGGTCTCGAGTTGCGAGGCCGAGATGTTCGGCCCCATATCGATATCCGGGTCGAGCCCGTTCCCGACCCGCAGCCTCTTCGCCCGCCCCGCCAGCTTGTCGACGAACTGGTCGTAGACGTTGCGGTGGACGACAATGCGCGAGGCGGCCGTGCAGCGCTGTCCGGTCGTGCCGAACGCGGCCCACAGCGCGCCGTCCACGGCCAGGTCGATGGCGGCGTCGTCCATCACCAGGATGACGTTCTTCCCCCCCATCTCCAGGTGGAGGTGCTTGAACTGCGGCGCGCACGCCACCGAGATCTGGCGTCCCACGTCGGTCGATCCGGTGAAGGAGATCACCGCCACCTTCGGATGCTGCAGCATCGGCTCGCCGACTTCCTTCCCCCCGCCGGTGACGACGTTGAAGACGCCCTTCGGAAGCCCCGCCTCCTCGAAGGCCTCGGCCATCATCACGACCGAGAGCGGCGTGAGGGAGGCAGGCTTGATCACCACCGTGTTCCCGCACACGAGCGCCGGCATCGTCTTCCAGGCGGGGATGGCGATGGGGAAGTTCCACGGGGTGATCAGCCCGGCCACGCCGAGGGGCATGCGCATCGACATGGCGAACTTGTTGGGAAGCTCCGAGGGGGTGGTCTGCCCGTACATGCGGCGACCCTCTCCGGCGGCGAGGTAGGCCATGTCGATGGCCTCCTGCACATCGCCGCGGGTCTCGTCGAGGACCTTTCCCATCTCGCGGGTCATCTCGCGGGCGATCTTCTCCTTGTCGCGGCGGAGGATCTCCCCGACGCGGTAGACGTACTCGGCGCGCCGCGGCGCGGGAGTGAGACGCCACTTCTCGAAGGCGCGGTGCGCGGCGTCGACCGCGGCGCCGAGATCGCCAGCGTCGGACTCCTGGAACGTGCCGATCAGATCGTCGTGGTCGGCCGGGTTCCGGTTCTCGAACGTTTTTCCCATTCGCGAGGCCACCCACTCGCCGTCGACGAAGTTCCTGTACTCGCGCGCCGCGCGCAGGTCACGGGCGCCGGGGGTGGGTTTGGGTTTGGTGGCTGTTGGCATCTGGACCTCCATGGGATCGTTGACCGTTAACCGTTAACGGACCTCCCCCGCCGGCTTCGCCGATCCCATGTCCACCGAGCCGCGGAACTTTGCTCCCTCGGCCACGACGATCTTGGGGGCCTTGATGTTCCCGTCGACGGTCGCGGTCATGATCAGCTCGAGGCGGTCGTCGGCGGAGATGTCGCCGGTGACCTTTCCCTCGACCGTCACGTTCTTGGCGTGAACGGTCGCTTCCACGCGCGCCTTCGTCCCGATCTGGAGATCGCTCTGGAGGTTGATCTTGCCGCGCACGGTGCCCTCGATGAACACAGGCTCGGAGCCGCTGATCGTCCCGTCGAGCGTGACGTTCGGTCCGAGGTAGGTCATGGTGGGCAACGCCTGGCCCTCGGTGTGGATCACCACTGGTTTCGGCGGGGGCTGGTCCTTGGAAAAGAGCGCCATAGGGCGCGGAGCATAACAGCGGGGTCGGGAGGCTTCAACGATCTCTGAGGTAAACTGCGCGGCCGACGTGAAACGCACCGCCATCACGCTGCTGATCCTCACTCTCGCCGGTTGCGCCGGACGAGGGAGGCGAAGTGAGCAGTTCCGGACCGAGAAAGTCGGCCGCGGCACCGTCACCCGGACGGTGACCGCCACCGGCACGCTCTCCGCCGTGACCACGGTCCAGGTCGGGAGCCAGGTCTCCGGGATGATCTCCCAGCTCTACGCCGACTTCAACAGCCGCGTGCAGCGCGGGCAGCTCCTCGCCGAGCTCGACCCCACCCCTTTCCAGGCCCAGGTCGAGCAGCGCCGCGCCGACCTGACGCGGGCGCAGGTGGAGGCGGCAAACGCGCTCCTCACCCTTCAGCGGCAGCAGAGACTCTCCGAATCGGGCCTGGCCGCGGATGCGGAGCTCGACGCGGCGAAGGCGCGCTTCGACGGTGCGCAGGCGCAGGTCAGCCAGGCCGCGGCCGCCCTCAGCCAGGCGCAGACGAACCTCCGCTACACCAGGATCCTCTCCCCCATCGACGGGATCGTGGTCGACCGGCAGTACGACGTCGGCCAGACCGTGGCCGCCTCCTTCCAGGCGCCGACGCTCTTCTCCATCGCCCAGGACCTGACGAAGATGCAGGTGCAGGCCGACGTCGACCAGTCCGACATCGGCAACGTGCAGGTAGGTCAGGTGGGGCGATTCACCGTCGATGCCTACCCGGACGAGGAGTTCCGCGGCCGGATCTCGCAGATCCGCCTCAACGCCCTCGTCACGCAGAACGTGGTCAGCTACCCGGTGATCATCGAGGTCGCGAACCCGGAGGAGCGCCTTCGCCCGCAGATGACCGCGAACGTCACCATCGACGTGGCCACGGTCAAGGACGTGCTGCGGATCCCGAACGCGGCGCTGCGCTTCCGCCCGGAGAGCGAGCGCGGCCAGCAGGCCGCCGGGGGACAGGGGCCGGGGTTCGAGGAGCGCGCCGCGCAGGGCGGCCAGAGCGCGCCCGGCCTGGCCGGCGCGGCGCGTCACCTCCCGGGCGGGCGCCCGGCCGGCACACGGCCGCAGACCGTCTACACCCTCGGGGCGGACAGGCAGCCGAAACCGGTCCAGATCCGCACCGGGATCACCGACGGCCGCTTCACGCAGGTCGTCGACGGCGAGCTCGAGGAGGGGCACCTGGTCATCGTCGGGCTGGCCACCTCCCGAGTGGAAGGGCCGCCGCCTCCAGGAGGACGCCGCCGGCCGTGACCGGTCCGGTCATCGAGATCCGCCAGCTCGTCAAGATCTACGAGATGGGCGAGGTGGAAGTGCGCGCCCTCGCCGGCCTCGACCTGACCGTGGAGCGGGGGGACTTCGTGGCCATCGTGGGGCCGTCCGGCTCGGGGAAGTCGACCCTGATGAACATCATCGGCTGCCTCGACCGGCCGACCTCCGGGACGTACAGGCTCGACGGGGTCGACGTCTCGGCGCTGGGACGCGACGAGCGGGCGGTCATCCGCAACGCGAAGATCGGCTTCGTCTTCCAGAGCTTCAACCTCCTGCCGCGGACCTCGGCGATGGAGAACGTGGAGCTGCCGCTGCTCTACGGCGAGCTCGGCTGGACGCGGGCGGAGCGCCACGAGGCGGCGCGGCGGTCCATCGAGCGGGTGGGGCTGCAAGGGCGCGAAAAACACTACCCCTCGCAGCTCTCGGGAGGACAGCAGCAGCGGGTGGCCATCGCCCGGGCCCTGGTCACCGACCCGGCCCTGGTGCTGGCGGACGAGCCGACCGGGAACCTCGACTCGCGGACATCGGTCGAAATCATGGGGATCTTCCAGGAGTTGAACGATGCCGGGAAGACGATCGTGCTGATCACGCACGAGGCCGACATCGCCGGGCACGCCAAGCGGATCGTCCACGTGCGCGACGGCGTGATCGCGAACGTGTCATCCTGAGCCGGAAGGTGTCATCATGAAAAACTCCATCCAGCGCCTCGGCAACATCACCGTCGTCGGACTGAAGTCCATCGGGCGGAACAAGCTGCGCTCGATGCTCACCGGCCTGGGCGTGGTCATCGGCGTGGCCTGCGTCATCGTCTCGGTGGCCATCGGCAGCGGCGTGGCCAAGTCGGTCTTCGACATGATCGCCTCCCTCGGGTCGAACTACATCATGATCATGCCCGGCGCGGCCACGCAGGGGGGGGCCCGCATCTTCAGCGGGCAGTCGAACCTCACCGCCGACGACGCGGCGGCGATCAGGGCCGAGTGCCCGGCCGTGGCGTACGTCTCACCGCAGTTGCGCACGGGGGGACAGCTCGTGGCCGGCGACATGAACTGGAGCTCGCAGATCTACGGCGTCGACGTGGAGTGGCCGATGATCCGCGCCTGGAACGTGGCCGAGGGATACTTCTTCAGCGAGGCGGACGTGCGGGCGGGGACGCAGGTGGCGATCCTCGGCGCGACGGTGGCGGAGAGTCTCTTCCCCGCCGGCGGGGCCATCGGCTCGACGATTCGCGTGCGGAACGTTCCCTTCAGGGTCATCGGCGTCCTCGACCGGAAGGGAGGCAGCATGATGGGCTCGGATCAGGACGACATGATCGTGGCCCCCTACACGACGATCATGAAGCGGGTGATGGGGACGAGCCGGATCGGGATGATCATCGTCTCGGCGGCCTCGGCGGAGCGGGTTCAGGAGGCGATGGGCCAGATCGACGCCCTCCTGCGCCAGCGGCACCGCATTCCGCCCGGCGGCGACGCGAATTTCATGATGCGCTCGCAGGAGGAGATCGCCCAGGCCAAGGCCCAGCAGGTCAACACCATGCGCATGCTGCTGTTGTCGATCGCCACGATCTCCCTCTTCGTCGGCGGCATCGGGATCATGAACATCATGCTCGTGTCGGTCACCGAGCGGACGCGGGAGATCGGCATCCGCATGGCCATCGGGGCGAAGGGGCGGCACGTCCTGCTGCAGTTCCTCTTCGAGGCGGTCACCCTCTCGATCGTCGGCGGACTGCTCGGGGTGCTCCTCGGCGTCGGCTCCGCGGTGACCATCGGCAAGGCCGCCGGCTGGCCGATCGTGATCAGCCCCGCCTCGATCCTCATCGCCTTCCTCGTGGCCGGGAGCGTCGGGATCTTCTTCGGCTTCTACCCGGCCCGGAAGGCCTCGCGGCTCGATCCCATCGACGCCCTGCGCTACGAGTAAGATCCGCCTATCCGCACGCTTTTTCGATTCGGAGCGATCGCCCGGGCCGGGCTGCGATCGATCGGCCGGCACCGGCTGCGGTCGGCGCTGACCGTGCTCGGCGTGGTGATCGGCGTAGCGGCGGTGGTGACCGCCGTGGCCATCGGCGCCGGCGCCTCGGCGTCGGTGCAGGAACGGATGCAGGCCCTCGGATCGAACTTCATCGTCATCATCCCCGAACAGGTTGTGGTGCAGGGTGCGCGAGTGGAAACGCAGCGATCGCGCCTGACGATCGAGGATGCGGAGGCCATCCGCCGTGAATGCGATGCCGTCGCCTACGTCTCGCCGAGCGCGCGAACGACCGCGCAGGTCGTGTCGGCCGAGGGTAACTGGGGAACCTCGATCAACGGGATGGGGGTCGATTTCCCCTTCATCCGCCGCTGGAACGTGGAGCAGGGGCGCTTCTTCACCGACGCCGACGTTCGATCGGCCGCTCTGGTGTGCGTCCTCGGCGCCACCGTGGCCGACAACATCTTCCGCGATCTCGATCCGGTCGGCGCAACCGTGCGCATCCGCAATGTTCCCTTCCGCGTGGTCGGCCTGCTGGAACGGAAGGGCGGCAGCATCGGGGGAAACGACCACGACGATCTCGTCGTCGTCCCCTACACCACGCTGATGCGCCGGCTCACCGGCAGCTCCCGCCCCGGATCGCTCGTGGCCTCCGCCATCAGCGACCGGCACGTCGAAGAGGCCATGCAGCAGATCGATGCCCTTCTCCGCCAGCGGCACCGGCTGCCGCCGGACGGCCCGGCCGATTTCAGGCTCCGGGCCCAGACCGAGATCATGGAGGCCAGCGCGGAACAGGCCAGAACGATGGCCAACCTGATCCTGGCCATCGCCGCCGTGTCGCTGGTGATCGGCGGCGTCGGCATCATGAACATCATGCTGGTATCGGTCACGGAGCGAACGCGGGAGATCGGCATCCGCCTCGCGGTCGGTGCGAAGGGACGCCACGTCCTCGTGCAGTTTCTGTTCGAAGCGGTGACGCTCTCCATCGCCGGAGGTCTGACCGGCGTGCTCTTTGGCGTGGGCGCGGCGGTCGCACTCGGCAAGGCCGCCGGCTGGCCGATCGTGATCAGCCCCGCCTCGATCCTCATCGCCTTCCTCGTCGCCGGGAGCGTCGGGATCTTCTTCGGCTTCTACCCGGCCCGGAAGGCCTCGCGGCTCGACCCCATCGACGCCCTGCGCTACGAGTGACGGGGGCGGCTCAGCGTCGGCTGACGCACGTCTCATCGCCGGCGCCCGCGGGCGCAAGCCCCGGCACATCGACCGGCAGGCGCCCCGGCCCGCAGCGCTTCCCGGCCAGGACGTCGACCGCCGCGCGCTGCGAAGGCTCGAGAAAGTTGTAGGCCAGGATGAACGTCGTCGCCGGAATCCCGGCCGCGTCTCCCGGGAATCCGAGGACGACCACGATCAGCGGAACGTCGGGGAACTCGGCGCGGAGACGCCGCGCCAGCTCGGCCTGGGAGCGGTTCAGGATGGAGACGACGAGCGGTCCGCGTCCATCGAAGCGCGACCGGACCTCGCGCTCGAAGCGGTCGGTCAGGTCTTTCGTGAGCGTGACCGGCAGCGTAACGCGGCGGCCGGTGGGGAATCGATCGGCGAGGGCACCGGCGATTCCGACGTGAAATGCTTCATCGACTTCGATCGGGAGGACCTTCCGGTCTCCGAGGAGCGTGATGGCCGAGCGGGCGACCTCGTTCGCGAGATTCGGGTCGGCCGTGCAAGCCGGAGGCGGCGTGGCGGCGCGGGATTTCGCGCGGAGGACGCGCCGGACGCTCTCGTGAACGCGGTCACAGGTCAGGCGCCCATTCCGGATCGCGGCGAGAATGGCGCCGTAGGCGGCTTGGCGGTCGCCGTAGCCGCTGGCCAGAACCACGTCGGCGCCGGCCTCGATCGCTCGGACGGCGAGCTCACCGGGGCCGCCGAGCTTCGCCACCCCTTCCATGTGAATGACGTCCGTGAAAATCAGCCCGTCGAACCCGAGCTCATCGCGAAGCAGCGTTCGGAGGATGGCCGGCGAGAGGCTCGCCGGAAGCCCCGCGGTGTCGCGCCAGTTCGAGTACCGCACGTGTCCAGCCATGACGCCCGCGACCCCGCCTGCGATCACCGCCTCGAACGGAATGAGGTCCGCCTCGATTTCGGCGCGGGGGCGGGAATCCGCCGGCTCCGAATTGTGAGAGTCACCCGAGGCGGAGCCGTGTCCGGGGAAGTGCTTCGCGACAGCGAGCACGTTCGCCGTGTCGAGGCCGCGGACGTAGGCCACTGCGAACCGCCCGGTCTCGACCGGGTCGGACCCGAACGAACGGGTGCCGATTCCGGCCGGGTCGCCCGCCGGCACCACGTCGATCGTGGGGGCGAAGTTGACATTGATGCCGCTCTGCCGAAGAACGCACCCGACATGCCGGCCCGCACGCTCGGCCATTTCGGGGGAGCCGGTCGCCGCGAGTGCGAGGTTGCCCGGGAGCATCGCCGCGGCGAGCCTGATCACCGCCCCTCCCTCCTGGTCGGTCGCGATCAGAGGTGTCAGCTCTGGTCGCGGTGACATCCGGTGGACCGCGGAGGTGAGCTCGCGGACGGTCTCGGCATCGGGCATGCTCGCGCGATAAAGAACGACGGCGCCGACGGCGCGGTCGCGGACCCAGCGTTCGAGCTCCGGCATCGGCAGCGAAGCGCCGATACCCACGCCGATCATCTGTCCCGCAAGGAGCTCCGCCGAGAGCGTCTCGGGAGAGGGCGCGCGCTCCTCCCCCGCTGCGAACGCGGAAAAAACGGCGAAACAGCAGGGGATGGCCAGTAATGGTGTCCGCATCGGTCCTTTCCGTATAGAATAACCATTCACACCCTGTCGCCGAAAGGAATCCACCATGGCCCGGTCTGCCATCCGTACACTGCTGCTCCTCGTGTCGCTGGTCGCCTCGACGACCGCGTTTGCCCAGGTCGTCACGAAGACCGCCGATGACGGCACGGCCGGCACGCTCCGCGACGCGATCAATCAGAGAAACCTCTGCACGAGCGCGTGCAGCGCGATCACCTTCAACATCCCGGGGATCGACACCGGCTGCACGGCGACCCAGTGCGTGATCCGCCTGGACGCGACGCTCGGCGCCCTCCCCGAGCTCGACAGTTCCGCGACGGAGGCGTACACCATCGACGGAAGCACGCAGCCGGGTGCGCTCGGAATCGTGATCGACGGCAGCGGCATTTCCACGGGCAACGGCCTGGTGGTCCGCGATCCGTCGACGACGATCCAAAAGATCGCGGTCGTCAACTTTCCCGGCGCAGGCGTCCTGGTCGAACCGTCCGGATTCTCGATCCCGAACTCGTTCCAGATTTTGGCGAGCTCCATCGGCGCGGACTGGGACGGGGTCGCCTCCGGGAACGGCGGAACCGGCATTCTGGTCACGGTTCCGGACCTCTTCGATGGGGGGATATCCCCCGGTTTGGTCAACCAGACGCTCGTGGCGAACAACGCGTCGACCGGCATTCATCTCGACGGGGCGGTCAACGACATCGAAATGACCGACCTCAGCGTCTTCGACAATGGAGGTCTCGGGATCGATCTCGACCCCCTCGGCCCCACGCTCAATGACCCGGACGACGCCGATTTCGGACCGAACGACCTGTTGAATTTTCCGGTGATCGACAGCGCCCTGCCGGGGAGTTCCGTCGGCCTGAGGGTCATCTCCGGAAGCCTCGATCTTTCGTCTTTCGACGCGGCATTCGCGCCAGTGAAGATCCAGGTGTACGGCAGCCCGGCGCCCGACGGGTCCGGTTACGGCGAGGGCCAGCAGCTCCTCGCGACCATCGCAGCGACGGCCGACGGGAACGGCGACGTGACGGCGTGGTCTACGGGTGAGATCTCGGTGCCTGCCGGCCTCTATTCCTTCACCGCGACCGCGACCCTGGATGACTTTTGTTCCGGCACTCGGACGACATCGGAGTTCAGTCTCGCCCTCACGATTCCGGCCGCGGCCGCGGATGCGTACACCGCGACTGAAGACGTCGCCCTCACCGTCGCCGCGCCCGGCGTCCTCGCGAACGATTCCGATGCCGACAATTCGCCTTCGCCGTTGACGGCGGCTGTGGTGACCGGCCCGACGAACGGAACGCTCACGCTGAACGCG
>DATLEX010000244.1:0-40326 GCA_035525045.1 Thermoanaerobaculia bacterium
CGGCATACCACGCCGGTCGTAAGAGGCAAGCCATTGCGAATCAACGCGTTGCCGAATTTCTGCCCCCTCCGGCCCCCCCCGAACTTGACACTATTTCAACGGGCCGCTGACAATTTGTGTCACTCGAAGGCCCACGCCCGGATCAGCGCCCGCATGAACTCCACCCCCCTGGTGAAGTACTCGACCCGCAGTCGCTCGTCCTTGCGGTGAATCGATTGGCTCTGGAAGAAGTCGACCGGAAAGGGCTGGATGCCGTAGACCTCGATCCCCCGCTCACGAAGAAAGCGGGAGTCGTTCGTCGAGCGATGCAGGAACTCGGTTCCGGCCGGCGCACCGAAGGCCTTCCCTGCTTCCCCTCGGATGAGCGCGAACAGCGGCGTCCGGTCCGAGGAGCTCCGCACCGGCCCCTCCTTCTGCTCCACATCGCCCAGACGGACCCCGAAGGGGCGGACCTTCTCCGCGAGCCAGGCCAGCCTCTGGTCGGGATCTTCGTCGGGAAGACTGTGCAGCAGCGTGCGCATCTCGAAGACCCCCGGCGCCTTCTCGACGACGCCCTCGGCGAAGACATTGTTCTGCGTGACCTCGCGGTAGCCGACGGGAAGCCGCCAGAATTTTCCCTCGGCGATCGTCCGGTCGATGTCGGAGAGCTCCCACTGGAATTCGATTCTCTGCGGCGCGAGGTGCCGGAAGAACGTCCGCACTTCCGGGAGAACACGCTCGGGCTCGCGACGCGGCGAGCCCCACGGCGCGATGGCGATTCGCGCCCGCTGGAGTTGGTCCCGCGTCGGGGCCACGAGCTTCACGAGCACGCTCATCTTCGTCCCGATCTCGATGCCGAAGTACGTGACGCGCTCCTCCATCATCTCCGTGATCCCCCCCTCGTTCAGGGCGTAGCGGATCCCCTCGAAGAGCTCGGGCCGATGGGCGAGGAGCCACTTCATCCCGTCGGCGCCCAAGGTTTCCTCGTCCGCCACGGCCAGGTACACCAGGTCGTGTGCCGGCTGCCGGCCGCTCTGCGCCACATCGAGAAACGCCCGAAGGAAGGCGATGCCCGTCCCCTTCATATCGAGGGCACCGCGGCCGTAGAGCTGATCGAGATAAATCTCTCCCGCGAATGGGGGAAATGTCCACTCCTCGGCCGCGGCCGGAACGACGTCGATGTGGTGGAGCAGGAGAAGTCCCTCGCCTCCGGTTGCTCCCTCGATCCGGGCGTAGACATTCCCGCGGCCGGGTGCGCTCTCGATCACTTCGGCATCCACTCCTCCCTCACGCAGCAGGCCGGCGAGCCACCGGGCCGCCTGCAGCTCGTTGCCGGGCGGGTTCGAGGTGTCGAAGCGGATGTATCGCTGCAGCAGCTCCACTTCCGGCGTGATCACCGTCTGCTTCGGGACATACGTGGTCTGCTGCCGGAGGGCGCCGGCCGTCCTCCGGTCGTAGATCAGCACCGCGGCGGTGATGATCACCAGCAGCAGGACGAGCGCGGCGGCGGCCATGCGCTCGTTGCGGTGACGGCGGCGGCGCTCTTCAGGCGATGGCAACGGATCTCCTTCTCGCCAGCACGGCCATGAAGATCAGGATCACCGTCGCCGACGCGCTCACGATGGCGCCGATGGCGATCACGTCATTGCGGTACTCCATGATCACCCGGTGCCGCCCCCGCGGCACGACCACCCCCTGGTATCCGATGTTCGTCACCACCGGCCGGACCGGCTCGCCGCCGACGGTGATCCGCCAGTACTTGTGCGGCGTGACGCTGATGACCAGAAAGGCCCGGCCGGCCGTCTCGACGTCGATGGCCGCGCTGTTCGAGCGCTCCTCGACGCGGATCACTCTTCCCGCGGCCGGAGTGAACGAGTCTCGTTCCACGAAGGCGACGCGGTCGCTGTGGCGATCGCTGCTCAACTTCCCGACGAAATCGCTTCGATCCGCGACTTCCACGATCTGATCGGCAAAGTAGTAGCGAGGGAAGTGCGGGCCCTCGATGAAACGGACCGGCCGCGCCTCCTCCACGTTCACTCCCATCCAGCTCCTCTCGTCCGTCATCACCGCTCGATACCAGGCGTTGGACATGGCCAGGAACGGCCGGAGCCAGTCGGGCCTTCCCGACCGCCGGACCTCCCACATCGATCGGGTGAAGTCGATCGTCGGCAAAAGGGCGGTCTCGTCGTAGTCGCGGTCGAGGACCGTCCGGATCCCGTAACCGGCGGGGATGGCCGGGAAGAGGCCGTTGCGGGCGATCCAGTACCGCGCCGTGCCTTCGGGGTAGAGGAGCCCGATCCGGTCTCCCCCCAGCCAGTCCGCGGCGTGGAAGACGCGGTAGCCGGCGCGTTCGGGTCGAAGCGTGCTCGCGGTCTCCGGAGTGGTGGTGAAGAATCGCGCCGGCAGCCGCGGATTGAGCTCCCGCACCACCAGCCCCAGGTCGGCGCAGAGGAAGAGAAACGCCGCCGCCCACCAGAGCCGCCGCCGGGGGGAGCGCATGCCGGCAAAGAGGAGGAAGAGCAGCAGTCCACGGGCGGCCGCGATGCTCCAGTCGCTCCAGGCGATGCCGGCCATGGTCATCGCCTCCATGCCAGGGCGCAGCCGAAAGAAGTCCATCCATGTCTCGAGGGCCGGTCGCGTGAAGCCGAGCAGCGAGATGGCGCTGGCGATCAGGGCCGTGGCGAGGGCGAAGCCGGCGGCCGCATGCTGCAGCCGCTCGTCTCCGGAGAGGGCGCGATCGAACATGCGCGCGCCGAACACGGTCAGGGCGAAGATGGCCAGGAGGATGAACTTTTCGGGGTAGCGGATCGAGGTGGCGATGCCGGCGTCGTGGAGAAGACGAAGCAGCGGCGTGTGACCGCCGAGGGCGAGGGCGACGGAAAGGAGCGACACCGCCAGCACGAACATTGCGCCGCGCGCCCGGCAGAGGAGGCCGGCGGCGGCAAGTGCCGTCACGGCCAGCCCGGGATAGATGCTGAAGAGGAACGGCGCCCCCATGCTCTCGTAGAGGGCCGCGCCCCAGTAGCGGATCTGCCCCTCCACCTGCACGTGGCCGAGGAAGTTCGGATAGACGAGCTCGGCGAGCTTCGCCCACGGCATGCTCCAGGCGGCCACCAGCTCGAAAGGGAAGGGACGCGCGCGTGCGGAGTCGCCCACGTGGTCGATGGCCGCGAGCATCTGCACCGCCCCGACGGCGAACCCCGACACGGAGATCGCGGCGATCCAGCCGAGGTTGTTCACCATGCGGCCGGCTCGGGCGGTGAACGACGATGCCATGCCCGCCACCCACCCGCGGTAGAGCGCGTACAGTCCGATGAGCAGCCCGGTCTGCATGATCGTGGTCGGCTCGCCGGCGAGAAACTGCAGCCCGAGAAAGAGAGAGGCGAGTGCGAAGTCGCGGCGGCGCCGCTCCAGCAGAAAACGGCGGACATGAAGGGAGGTCAGCGGCAGCCACGCCGCGCAGAAGAAGATCGGCAGGAGATTGACGTAGGAGAGATAGAGGCCGCCCATGCCCCACGCCAGCGCGCCGAGGAATGCGGCCGCGGGATGAGTTCGCATCGAGCGGAGCAGCGCGTACATCCCCAGAAGGGCGATGTAGAGATGCAGCAGGATGTGCAGGCGGTACCCGAGGTCGTAGCTGGGGAGAAGCGTCAGCCAGGTGAGGGGATAGAAGATCGCGTGCTCGGGGTTGGCGGCCAGCGGCTGCCCCCCGCCGAAGTAGGGGTTCCAGAGCGGGAGCTCGCCGCCATAGACGATCTGTCGATGGATCTGTTTGGTCGGGTAGTAGTAGCGCGTCAGGTCGCGCGCGCAGAAGTTCGCCAGGCCGAGAAGGACGTCGGCGAAGAAGAGAGTCGGCAGCAGCACGAGCATCGCCAGCGCGAGGGGGTCGTGCCTCCGCTCATCCGCCTGCAATGCGTTCTCTCCTTCCAAACGCGGCCATGAGCAGCAGGATGGTAAACGCCAGCGCGCTCACCACCGCGCCGATCTCGATCAGCCCGTTCCGATACTGCATCGCCACCCGGTGCGCGCCCGGCGGTACGACCACGCCCTGGTAGGCGATGTTCGTGACGAAGGGCCGGACCGGCTTCCCGTCGATGGTGATTCGCCAGTACTTGTGCCTGGTCACGCTCATGACCAGGAAAGCCGGCCCCGCGGCGACGACGTCGATGATGGCGCTGTTCGCTCGCTCCCGGACCGAGACCACCGTTCCTTCCGCGGGGGCCGCCGGCGGCTGTTCCACGAAGGCGACGCGGTCGCCGGATGTCCCCCGTGTGAGCTTTTCCGCCAGATCGTGCGGGCCGCTGACGGGGACGATCTGATCGGCGAAGTAGTACCGAGGGGAGGGCGCGGCGGGGACGAGCTCCACCGGTTGCACCTCGGTGAGGTCGCCGCCGCTCCGTCGCATCGCTTCGTCGAAGTCGAGAAAGACGGCGCGATACCAGGCGTTGGACATGGCCATGAACGGCCGCCACCACTCCGGCCTGCCGGAGGACTGGACCCGCCACATCGCCGCGGTCAGGTCGACTGTCGGGAGCAGCGCCGTCCGGTCGTAGTCGCGCTCCAAGACGCCCTGAATCGCGTGCGCCGCCTGGATGGGAGGGAACAGGCCGTTCCTGAGGAACCACAGCCCCATCGTGTCGCTGGAGAAGTAGGGCCGCGCCTCCTCCCGCTCCGTGTACCAGGAGGCCTCGTGGAAAATCCGGTACTCGCTCCGGTTCGGCGGCAGCGACCGGACGGCGGGAGAAGCGGTGGTGAAGAAACGGCTCTCCAGCCGGGGATTCAGCTCGTGGACGACCGGCCCGAGATCGGCGCAGAGGAAGAGGAATCCCAGCGTCAGCCAGAGCGGCCGCCGCACTCTGCGCAGCCCGATCAGGAGGAGGAAGAGAACCAGTCCCCGCCCGGCGGCTACGCTCCAGTCCCTCCAGGCTGTCGCCGCCAGCTCCAGCGCCAGCGGCTCGGCCGGCAGTCCGAAGACGCCGAGCCAGACATCGACGGATCGGGGGAGGAAGCGGAGCATGGTGACCACGGCCGCGACCGCGGCCGTCGCCAGCGCGAATGCGGCCGCCATGCGGCGGATCCGCTCGTCACCGCGAAGGACTTCGTCGAGCAGCCGGGCCGCGAACACGGTGATGGCGAAGACCCCGATCAGGATGAACTTCTCGGGATAACGCACCGAGGCGGCGATCCCGGCGTCGTAGAGCCATCGCAGCAGGGGGGTATGGCTGCCGGCGGCGAGGAGCGTGGAGAAGGCGAAGAGGAGCAGGACGAACCGGCTGCCGCGTGCTCGCACCGCCAACGCAGCGACGACGAGCGCCGTCACGGCCAGGCCGGGATAGATGCTGAAGAGGAACGGCCTGCTGGGCGGCTCATAGATCGCCCCTCCCCAGTACGGGACGTCGATGCCGATGTGCCCCAGGATGTTGGGGTAGACCAGCTCGGACAGCTTCGCCCACGGCATGCTCCATGTCTGGACGAGGGGGAAAGGGAAGGGTCGTGCTCGCGCGGAGTCTCCGGCGAGATCGATCGCCGCGAGCATCTGCACCGCGCCGGCCGCGAATCCCGCGGCGGTGATGAGGCCGATCCAGCCGGTGTTGGCGAGCATCCGCCCGGCCCCTGCGCGCCATCCGCGAACCAGGCCGTACATCCCGATGATCAGCCCCGTCTGAACGATCGTGGTCGGCTCGGCGACGAGGCACTGCACGCCGAAGAAGAGTGCGGCCAGGGCGAAGTCGGCCGGACGACGGTGCAGCAGGAACCGCCGCGCGTAGAGACAGGTGAGGGGAAGCCACGCCGCGCAGAAGAAGATCGGCAGGAGGTTGACGTAGGAGAGGTAAAGGCCGCCGAGGCCCCACGATACCGCGCCGAAGAACGCCGCCTCCGGCCGGATGCGCAGCGACCGCAGCAGCGCGTACATCGCCAGGAGGCCGATGTAGAGGTGCACCAGGATGTGCAGCCGGTAGCCGAGGTCGTAGCTGGGCAGAAGCGTCAGCCAGGTGAAGGGGTAGAAGATCTCGTGCTCGGGGTTCGCAGCCAGGGGCTGGCCGGCGTGGGAATAGCGGTTCCACAGCGGGAACTCGCCGCCGGCGACGATCTGCCGGTAGATCTGCTTGGTCGGGTAATAGAAGTGCGACAGGTCGCGCATGGCGAAGTTGCCGAACCCGAGCAGCACGTCGGCGAAGAAAAGCGTGGGGAGGAGGACGAGGAGGGCGACGGCCAGGCGGTCGGGGCGGCGGGCGGCGCTCATCCTCGAGGGGGCGCGGCGGGGCGTCTCCCGGCGAACAGCGCCACCAGGACCAGCATGCCGGCCGCCGCGGCGCTGATCGGCGCGCCGATGTCGATCATGCGATTGCGGTAGCGCATCTCGATGCGATGCCGTCCCTCCGGGACGATGATCCCCTGGTAGCCGATGTTGGTCACCACCGACTGGACGGGCCTGCCCTCCATTGTGACACGCCAGTACTTGTGGGGCGTGACGCTCATGACCAGGAAGCTGCGCCCGGCCGCCACCACGTCGATCACGGCGCTGTTCGCGGTCTCGCGCAGGCCGGCGATCCGGCCGCTCCCCGGCACGAACGACGGCTGCCGGACGAAGGCCACCCGGTCGCTGTAGGCGTTCCTGCTGAGCTTCTCGACGAAGTCCTTCCGGTCGCGGATCTCGACGATCTGGTCGGCGAAGTAATAGCGGGGGTGACGTTCGCCCTCGATGAATTCCACCGGCATGGAGCGCCTGAAGTCGCCCTTCGTCCTCTCCTTCTCTTCCTCGAAATCGCGGTGGACACCGCGATACCAGGCGTTGGACATCGCCATGAAGGGCCGCCACCAGTCGGATTTTCCGGAGCGCTTCACGTCCCACACCGACTCGGTGAAGTCGATCGTCGGCAGGAGGGCGGTCTTGTCGTAGTCGCGCTCCATGACCGTGCGAACGCCGTGTCCGGCCGGGGTCATGGGGAAGAGGCCGTTGCGGACCACCCAGTAGACGGCGCGGCCGGTGGAGAAGTACTTGCGGGCCGTTTCCTCGCCGCCGTACCAGTCGACCTCGTGGAAGACCCGATAGGCCCGGCGGTCGGGATGGAGCGTCTTCACCACCTCCGGCGCGGCGGTGAAGAAGCGGCCGGGCATCCGCGGATTCAGCTCGTGCATGACCGGGCCGAGGTCGGCGCAGAGGAAGACGAACGCGGCTGCGAGCCAGGTCCGGCGAAAGCGCGTCCCCAGGGCCAGCAGCAACGCCACCAGAACCGCGCCGCGGGCCGCGGCCACCATCCAGTCGGTGCGTGAGAGGCCGATCATTCGATCAGCGTTGGGTCCTGCCGTCAGCCCCCAGATCTTCCGGAACGCGTCGGCGTAGAGCGGGGTGAAGGCGAGCCCCGCCATGACCACCGCCACCACGGCGGTGGCCAGGGCGAAACCCGCCGCGGTATCCCGCGTCTCCCGATCCCCCTCGAGGACGTCGTGGAGCGCCTTCGCCGCGAAGACGATCACCCCGAAGAGGGCGATGAGGATGAACTTCTCCGGGTATCGGATCGACGTGGCCAGGCCTGCCTCGTAGAGCAGCTCGAGCAGAGGGGTGTTCCCCCCCACGGCGATGAGCGCGGAGAAGAGGACCAGCATCAGCAGAAGGCCGCTCCCCCTGCGGCGCGAGAACACCCCGGCGACGGCCAGCGCGATGACGGCCAGGCCGGGGTAGATGCTGAAGAGGAAAGGGGAGCCCATGCCCGGATAGACGCCGCCCGCCCAGTACCACATCACGCGGTCGATGGAGATGTGGCCGAGGATATTGGGGTAGACCAGCTCGGCGAATTTCGCCCACGGCATGCTCCAGGCTTTCACCAGCGTGAGCTCGAACGGGCGCGATCGCGCCGAGTCGCCCACATGGTCGATGGCCGCCAGCATCTGCACCGCGCCGACGGCGAAGCCGAAGGCGGAGATCACGGCGATCCAGGCGGTGTTCCCCGCCATCGCCCCCAGCCGCCGCAGCGCCGACGGACTTCCGACCCAGCCGCGGTACAGGCCGTACATCCCGATCAGGAACCCGGTCTGGATCACGGTCGTCGGCTCGGCGACGAGAAACTGCATCCCCAGCGAGAGCGACGCCAGGGCGAGATCGCGGAGGTTCGGCGCCAGAAGGAAGCGGCGGACGAAGAGGCAGGTCAGCGGAAGCCAGGCCGCGCAGAAGAGGATCGGCAGGAGGTTGACGTAGGAGAGGTAGATCCCGCCGAGGGCGAAGCTGACGGCGCCGAAGAACGCCGCGGGCGGCCCCACCCGCATCGAGCGCAGCAGCGCGTACATGCCGAGGAGGCCGATGTAGAGGTGCACGAGGACGTGCAGCCGGTACCCGAGGTCGTAGCTGGGGAGGAGGATCAGCCAGGTGAAGGGATAGAAGATCTCGTGCTCGGGATTGGCGGCGATGGGCTGGCCGGCATGGAAGTAGCGGTTCCAGAGCGGGAGCTCTCCCCCCAGGGCCACTTCGCGGTAGATCTGCTTGGTGGGGTAGTAATAGCGCGTCAGGTCGCGCATGTAGAAGTTGCCGAGTCCGAGGAGGACATCGCCGAAGAAGAGAGTGGGCAGCAGGAGAAGAAGCGCGATGGCGAGACGGTCGTTGCGGCGGTCGGGGCCCGTCATCGACTGGTGGGTGCGATGGATGTCTGCGGAACCGTCTTGGCGCGCGGCCGGAAGATCGGGTGTGACCAGACGCTCTTCTTGTGCAGCTTGTAGAGGATCATCGTCTTCAGGATGGCCAGACCGTAGCGCACCGAGCGCCAGAAGCCGATCTGCGAGGCCTCGTCGAAGTAGCGCGTCCGGATCGGCACCTCGCGCACCACCATCCCGCTGGCCACGCCCTGGGCGATGATCTCCGTGTCGAAGACGAAGTCGTCGGAGTTCGCCTCGAAGTGGACGCTGTCGAGGTACCGCCGCGAGTAGGCGCGGAAGCCGGAGTGATACTCGGAGAGGAAGACGTAGAAGGTGGCGTTCTCGACCATGGTCAGGAAGAGGTTGGCGAAGTACTTCCACTTCGGCATCCCCCCCTCGATCGGCCGCCCGCCGAGCATGCGCGAGCCGAACACGGCGTCGCAATCGCCGCGCAGGAGCGGCTGAACGAGCTGGGGGATGATCTTCGGGTCGTACTGGTGGTCGGGATGGACCATGACCACGATGTCGGCGTCCATCTCGTCGAGCGCGGTGCGGTAACACGTCTTCTGGTTCCCGCCGTAGCCGCGGTTCCGGGCATGGACGATGGTGCGGATGCCCAGCTCCCGGGAGAGCTCTACGGTCCGATCGCGCGAGCAGTCGTCGACCAGGAGGACTTCATCGACCCACTCCTTCGGGATGTCTTCCCAGGTCGCCCGGAGGGTTTTCTCGGCGTTGTACGCCGGGAGGACGGCGACCACCTTCTTCTCGCGGAGCGGCATGGTGGCGGGCGAGGATAACACGGTCAGATTGGCCGGCCCGGCGCACCGCGCCGCCGCTTTCTCAGAAAGGCCACGAGACCGGAGGGAGCGTCATCTCCATCGCACGTCTCCCGATCAGGCCCGGCGGAGGCGCTGCCAGCGAGCCGCTGCGCTCGAAGTAGACCTCGGCGATGTAGGCGCGCTGCAGGTCGGTCACCGCCGGATCGGAGAACCTCGCCGCCTGCCCCCCGACGATGACCGCCGCCAGCGCTCCGGCCAGGGCGAGCGCCGCGCCTCTCGCGCGGAGCGCCGTCACCGCCGCGATGCCCGCGATGAGAAGCGGCGCCGCAATCGCCGCCGGGCGCCCGATCAGATGAAGGAGGTTCGGCGCAATCAGGCCCTCCCCGATGAGAGGCGCGGCGAGCGACATCCAGGGAAAGGCGAAGGCGTTCGGCGGAAACGGAAAGACGATCGTGGTCAGGAAGACGGCCAGAGCGGAGAACCCCGCCAGAAATGCCTCCACAGGGCCGCCGCGCCGGAAGAGAAGGGGGAGCAGCAGGAAGGGGATGGCCGGGACGACGTAGCGCGGGCCGACACTCCATCCCCCATGCCAGTTCGGGTAGGCGCTGCATGCGAGGAGCACGACGGCCGGCGCGGCCGTCAGCGTCCAGAAGGCGACGCGAGGAAGGCGTTTTCTCGCCTCCAGCAGAGCCGGGGCCGCGAGGACGAGGACCGGGGCGAAGACCAGCAGGCCGCGCGCCGGATCGACGAGCAACTGCCCCAGCGTTCCGGGCGAGGGCACCTGCAGCCCGAAGAAGCCGGCGCGGGCCACCGCGCGGTATTCGTCGAGCTTCTCGAAGTAATACGGTGTCCGCGTCACGCTCCCGAACGCGAGCTGGTGGTATCCAGCCATCAGAATCGCGAATGGAGCTCCCGCCGCGATGACGCGGGCGAGCGACCACCACCTTCGCTCCACGAGCAGTGCGACGAGGAACACCGCGGCCGGGAACGCGGCGGTGTACTCGGAGAGCACCCCCATGCCGAGGAGCGCGCCGGCGACGGCGTCTCGCCCGGGGGTTCGTCGAGGCATGAACAGCAGAAACCAGGCGCCGAACAACGACGCCGCCACCAGGGCATGGGAGAACAGGAGCAGGCCGTAGGTGCAGAGCGGCGTGGCGAAGAGGGCGATCCAGACCACGCGGGCCGTCCGCCCGTCGTCCACGCCCAGCGACCGGCCGATCGAGACCAAGAGCGCCGCGATCAGCAGCGTCGGGAGGGTCGCCGCCGCGAGGCGCATCGAGGTCACCACCGGCCGCAGATTGGCCGCCGTGGGCCGGCCGGCGAACGGCCGGACCAGCAGATACCCCGGCAGGCCGGCCGCCGCCGCACCCGGAGCCTTGTTCGAGTAGAGGCGTCCGTCGACCTCGGCCAGGTCTTCCATCCGCGGCCCGAGCGGCTGCACGACGGCCGTCACCTCGATCGTCCGGAGCTCGACCAGCGCCACCGCCAGCGCCCAGCGCGTGAGCTCGTTCGGCGAGATGAAGTGGGGATAGAGAGGGATGACCACCATCGCCAGCAGCGCATACGCCGCGATGACGATCGAGCTGCGCCTGAAAGCCGGTGCGGGCGGAGAACCTAGGCCGTGGTCAGGGCCTGCCGGAGCTGCTCGCTCAGGGGAACTCCCGCCTTCTCGCATGCACGGGCGATGGTCTCATAGGCCTCATGGCGGCGTCCTTCCCTCAGCATCTCCAGGATCCCACCGGCGAGGATCCCGTCGAAGAAACGCTTCCGGTCGGCGTCGGTGGGCAGGATCTTCTTGGCGCCGGCGCGAAGGGTGCCCAGGAGCCGGTTCACCTCGTCGTACTCCGGTCCGACGAAGCGCTGGAGGTCTTCCTTCAGGGTGCGGGCCAGCGCCGGAGACTTCCCCCCGGTGGAGACGGCGATCTGGACGCTGCCGCGCTCGACGATGGCGGGGACGATGAACTCGCAGAGATGCGTCACGTCGACGACGTTGACGGGAATCCGGCGTCGCCGGCAGTCGCGGGCGATCCGGGCGTTGACGCACGGATCGTCGGTCGAGGCGATCACGATCGAGGCCCCTTTCAAGTCGGCGGCGTCATAGGTCTTGCGCCGGAGCCGGAGCACTCCTTCCCGCGACCACTCCTCGATCTCCCCGGCGAACTCCGGGGAGACGACCGTCACCCGGGCGCCGTACTTCATCATGGTCTCGGCCTTGCGTGCGCAGACGGTCCCGCCGCCGATGATGAGCACGTCGCGATCCTCGATGTCGAGGTAGATCGGATAGTAGGGGTATTTTTTCTTCACGATGACAGGGGACTGATCAGGGGATTCCTCGCGCTCTACGGCGCTCGGAATGACACTTGTTAACCGTAGATCGGGAACTGGTCGCACAACTCCCTTACTTCCTTCTTCACCGCCGCGGTGACGGCGGCGTCGCCCTTCGAGTCGAGGACGCGGGCGATGAGCCGGGCGATGGTCTTCATCTCCGGCTCGCGGAGGCCGCGCGTGGTCACGGCCGGCGTGCCGATGCGGATTCCGGAGGCCACCATCGGCTTCTGTGTGTCGAACGGAATGGTGTTCTTGTTCACGGTGATGCTGGCGGCCTCCAGGAAGTTCTGTCCGTCCTTGCCGGTGATCCCCTTCGAGAAGACGTCGGTCATGAAGAGGTGGTTGTCGGTGCCGCCGGAGACGATCCGGAAGCCGGTGGCGGCCACCGCCTGGGCCAGGGCCCTGGCGTTGCGCACGATCTGCGTCTGGTACTCCTTGAACTCGGGCGAGAGGGCCTCCTTGAAGGCCACGGCCTTGGCGGCCACCATGTGCACCAGCGGCCCGCCCTGCACGCCGGGGAAGAGGGCGCGGTCGAGGTCCTTCGCGTACTTCTCCTTGCAGAGGATCAGGCCGGCGCGCGGACCGCGCAGGGTCTTGTGCGTGGTGGTGGTCACGAAGTCGGCGTGCGGGACCGGCGAGGGGTGGTTCCCGGTGACGACGAGGCCGGCGATGTGCGCGATGTCGGCCATCATCAGCGAGCCGGCGCGGTCGGCGATGGCGCGGATGCGCGCGAAGTCGATGACGCGGGAGTAGGCCGAGGCGCCGCAGATGATCAGGCGCGGCTTGTGCTCGAGGGCCAGCCGCTCCATCTCCTCGTAGTCGATCAGCTCGTCCTCTTTGCGGACGTGGTAGGCCACGACCTGGAAGTCGCGGCCGCTGTACGAAAGAGGGTGCCCGTGCGTGAGGTGGCCTCCGTGCGAGAGGTCCATCCCCATGATGGTGTCGCCCGGCTTGAGCATGGCGAAGTAGACGGCCATGTTGGCCTGCGATCCGGAGTGCGGCTGCACGTTGGCGTGCTCGGCTCCGAAGAGCTGCCTGGCGCGCTCGATGGCGATGTTCTCCGCGATGTCCGTCGGCCCGCATCCGCCGTAGTAGCGCTTGCCGGGATATCCTTCGGCGTACTTGTTGGTAAAGACCGAGCCCATCGCCGTCAGCACGGCCTTCGAGACGTGGTTCTCGGATGCGATCAGCTCCAGGGTGTCGTTCTGACGCGCCGTTTCCATCCGGATGGCGCCTTCGATTTCCGGATCGACCTCGGCCAGCGTGCGCTCCAGGAAATGATGACCCATCGCCGCGCGCTGCTCTTCTCGGATCGTCGACATCGGCGGGTTCTCCAGGGGCGGATGTTACTCGATAATCACGCCTCGGGCGCGGGGCCTTCTCGCTCATGAACAGGCGGAACGCGGTCATCACGGTGATCGCCGTCGCGGCGGCGCTGCTGGTCTCTCACCTCTCCTTCTTCTTCTTCCGCGACAACTTCAGCACCCACTACCCGATGAAGGTGATCTCCGCCTCGCTCTTCCGGGGAGGGGAGATCCCGTGGTGGAACTTCCACGACATGGGAGGGCAGCCGCTCGCGGGAAACCCGAACGCGCTGACGTTCTATCCCGACAACGTCCTCTACCTCTTCCTGCCGGCGCACGTCGCCTT
Organism: Thermoanaerobaculia bacterium; assembly: GCA_035525045.1. Taxonomy (GTDB): domain Bacteria; phylum Acidobacteriota; class Thermoanaerobaculia; order Gp7-AA8; family Gp7-AA8; genus DATLEX01. Next base: position 13,365 of record DATLEX010000244.1, read on the forward strand.
CAACCTTCACTTCCTGATCCATCTCGCCGGAGGCCTGCTGGCCATGCGCGCCCTCTGCCGGGCGCGCGGCGCGGGCGCCGAGGGGGCCTGGACCGCCGCGGCGATCTGGACGCTGAGCGGCGCGGTGATCTCCTCGACGGCCTTCTACAACCTCGTCACCGCCGCGGCGCTGATCCCGCTGGCGCTGCTGGCCGTGGAGAAGCGATCGGCCCGGCTGCTCGGATGCGCGTTCGGACTCCTGCTCCTCGGCAGCGAGCCGGTGACCATCCTCGGCACGGCGCTGGCGGTGGGCATCACCGCCTCCGGCCGCATGCGGTGGAGATCGCTCGCCGCCGCGGCGCTCCTGGCGGCGTGCATCGGGGCGCCGCAGATCGTGGCCTACTCCGAGATCGCGGGCGAGGTGGAGCGCTCCGTCCCCATCTCCCCGCGGGCGATGCTCGCCACCTCCCTGACCGGTATGCGCGTCGTGGAACTGGTCCTCTGGCCCGTTCATGGGTTTCTCAACGATCCGGGCGGCCTGCGACAGAGGCTCTTCTCCACGCTCTTCCTCGGCATCATCGTTGTTCCCGCGCTGATCACCCGCTCGCGCTACGTGGCCGTGGCCGCGGCGTGTCTCTTCCTCGCCCTCGGCGCCAACAACCCGCTCGTCGCCGCGGCGGTCGAAGTGCTGCCGCTATCGCTGCGCGCGTTTCGCTTTCCGGAGAAGCTGGCTCTCCCGCTGACGGCGGCGCTTGTCGTCCTCATCGCCGCGTATCTCACCCGCACCCGCTACCGGCGCCTCTGGATGGCCGTGACGCTGCTGCCGCTCACCTGGGCGGCGTTCCGCGCCCTGCCGGTGGACTGGTTTGCTCCCTATCGCGTGGCGCCGCGGGCCGCCGTTCGCGTGCACTGGCGGGCGGCCATCCCGCCGGGAGTGGTCGATGCCCGAACCGAGTACAGGCAGCGCGCCGCGGCCCTCGACTGGATGTTCGGCGCGGTCGCCAACCTCCGGTACGGGGTCGGCCGTTCGCCCGACCTGATGCACTCGCTGCTGAGCCGGGCCGTCGCGCAGCGGTTCCAGGCCATCCCGCCGCGGCTGAAGGAGCGCTACCTCCGCGTCAACGGCTGCGACGTTCCCGGCGCTCTGCCGATGACGATGATCGTGGCGGAGACGATCGCGGTGCGCAGCCTCGGCGAGGCGGTGCGCCAGGTGGAGTCGCCGCGGTTCGACGAGCAGAGGATCGCCGTCGCGCCGCCGTCGCTGGCGGGCTTCACCTCGGCGGCCGGGAGGGTGACCCGCTACGAGGAGGATGGGCAGACGATCCGCGTCGACGTCGTCGCGGAGGGCCCGCTGCTACTGATGGTCAACCAGACCTTCTTCGAGGCGTGGGTGGCACGCAGCGGCCGGCAGGAGCTGGAGACCTTCCCGCTGAACATCGACCGTCTCGGCGTACTGGTCCCTGCGGGCGAGCACCGCCTCGCGCTGACCTTCGGGCGGCGCCGCGCCGCGGTCGTGGTTGCCTGGATCGGCTCGATGCTTCTGCTGCTCGCGTCAGCCTTTCCGGGCCTGGTCGAGAAACTCGATGGCCGCGCCGGCAAGATAAAGCGAGCCGCCGACGAAGAGGGCGCGGACCTCTGAGGCGAGCGCGGCCGCGAGCGCCTCGCGCGGATCGGCGGCGGCGCGGGCGGGAACGCCCATCTCCGCCGCGACGTCCGCCAGCGCGGCCGCCTCGACCGAGCGCGGGGGATAAGGCTCGGTGGTGATGACTCGATCGAAGAGAGGAAAGAGGATGGCCGCGACCTCCCGCACGTCCTTGTCTCGCATGATTCCGAAGACGAGGAGCCGCGGCGTGGCGACGTTCGCGGAGATGAATGGCGCGACGGCGCGCGCCGCGTGGGTGTTGTGGCATCCGTCCACCCAGCATTCCTTCCCGGCCACGTCGAGCCGCTCCAGGCGTCCTCGCCACGTCGTTGCCTGCAGACCGCGCTCGATGCTCTCGGAGGTGATCTTCGGGAGCCGTTTCCTCAGCATCTCCGCGGCGCGCGCGGCGAGGGCGGCGTTGTCGCGCTGGAACTCACCCCGGAGCGGCGTTGCCTTGCCGCCGGGCGGGACGACCTCGAACGGGCAGTCGAAACTCGCGGCGCGGCGCCGGAGCACGGAGACGATCTTCGGATCGCGGTTCGAGGTCAGCACCACCGCGCCGCGGTGAATCACTCCCGCCTTCTCGGTTGCGATCCTCGTGAGGGTGTTGCCGAGGTATTCCATGTGGTCGAGGCCGACGGGAGTGATGAGCGCGGCGATCGGCCGGACCACGTTCGTGGCGTCGAGACGACCTCCCATGCCGACCTCCAGCACCGCGATCTCCCGCCGCGTCCGCTCGAAGACGATGAAGGCGATCAGGGTGAGGGCTTCGAAGTACGTCGGCCGGATGCCGATCGACTCGGAGGCGCGGCGCAGGGTCTCGATCGATTCCTCGAAGAGCGCTTCGCCCGCGGGCTCGCGTCCGATCATCCACCGCTCGCGGATGTCCACCAGGTGGGGCGAGGTGTAGAGCCCGGTGCGGTAGCCGGAGGCGTCGAGGATCGAGGCGAGCGTGGCCGCGGTCGAGCCCTTGCCGTTGGTGCCGGCCACGAGGATCGAGGCGTACGCGCGGTGGGGATCGCCGAGCGGGCGAAGGACTGCGCGCATCCGTTCCAGACCGGGTCGGATGCCGCTGTCCAGGAGCGACTCGAGCCAGTGGCGTGCTGTCACTTTTGCAGGAAGAAGCGGAGAAAACGCCCGATGGCGGGCTTCATCTCGGTGCGCGGGGTGATCAGGTCGACCATGCCGTGCTCCACGAGGAACTCGGCGCGCTGGAATCCCTCCGGAAGGGTCTGGCGGATGGTCTGCTCGATGACCCGCGGGCCGGCGAAGCCGATGAGCGCCTTCGGCTCGGCGATGTTGAGGTCTCCGAGCATGGCGTACGAGGCCGTGACGCCGCCGGTGGTCGGATCGGTGAGGACGGAGATGTAGGGGAGGCCGGCGTCGGCGAGCCGGGCCAGGGCCGCGGAGATCTTGGCCATCTGCATCAGGGAGAGGATGCCTTCCTGCATCCGCGCGCCGCCGGAGGAGGAGACGATGATCAGCGGCTCTTTCCGGTCGATGGTGCGCTCGATGGCCTGGGTGATCTTCTCGCCCACCACCGATCCCATCGATCCGCCCATGAAGTTGTACTCCATCGAGCAGATCACCACGCTCATCCCCTCGAGCTTCCCCTCGGCACAGAGGACGGCGTCGCCGGGTCCGACGCGCTGCTGATAGACGCGGAGCCGGTCGCGGTAGCGCTTGGTATCGCGGAACTCCAGCGGGTCGCCGGAGCGGACGTCGGTGGCGAACTCCTTGTACTTGTTGTCGTCGAAGAGGATCTCGAAACGCTCACGGGCGTTGAGGCGGAAGTGATAGCCGCACTTCGGGCAGACGTTCAGGTTGGCGTCCACTTCCTTCCGGTAGACGATCTCCTTGCACTCGTCGCACTTGATCCACAGGCCTTCCGGGATGGCGGTCTGCTTCTCGACCGCCTCCTTCGGCTTTTTCTCCTTCCGGAACCAGGCCATGGGCCGCGACTCTACTCACCCGCGAATCTCCGCACAAGTCGGGCGGCCCTGTCATCCCTCGCTACGCTTCGAATGAAACGTGCCCTCTCCCGCTTGCGGGAGAGGTGGCGCGAAGCGCCGGGTGAGGGTGTTCGCTCCCGCGAGAACCCCCCTCGTCCGGTCCTTCGCTCCGCTCAGGACCACCTTCTCCCCCGCCGCCAGGCGGGGGAGAAGGCTCTGCGGTTCATCTCCGCTTCACCGGCGCCCGGCGCCGTTCACCAGCTCGGGATGACAAGCGGCGGAGGCGACGACGAAACACATGAGGGGGGTGATCATCACGCGCTCGACCGAGGCGCGGATCCACCACGCCGGGTCGGGTTCGTTGAGGTAGAAGTAGAGGGAGTAGGCGATGGAGAGCACACCGACGAGCAGCGGGAGTGCGGCGCGGCGAAGGGTGCGGCTCGCAACCAGCGTTGCGAGTGCCGCGATCCACGGGAGATAGAAGGCGCCGTAGCCGAGCCGGCGCGCGGCGGTGCCGAGGACGAGGCCGACATTGCCGAGATGGAGCTGGCGCTCGGCCCTGGCGTAGCCGTCGAGCAGGCCGTGATGGTTCGCGAAGCCGACCCACGATCCGACCAGCGCCGCCGCCGGAATCGAGACCGCCGCGGCCGTCCTCCACCGGCGCACCGCGATCAGCGACAGGGCCATCGCTGCCACGAAGGCCGCCCCCTCGATCTTGGTGAGCGCCGCGCCGGCCAGCGCCGTCGCCGCCACGATCCGCGCGGCGCGCGTATCCGAAAACGTCAGTGCCGACAGAGCCACCGTCTCGAACAGGACGAGGTACGGGTCACCTCCGCCGGCGGTGTTCGCCGCCACCGCCGTGAACACGAGCAGCGTCAGCAGGAGCGTGGCGAACGCCGCCGACTTCCGCGCGCCGAGCGTGCCGGCGGCGAACCCGCGAAACGCCAGCGCGGCGGCGAGCAGCACCACCGGCGTCGTGTACACGGCACCCCAGTAGGAGAAGCTCCCCACCACGATCGAGCTCCCCGCCCAGGTGAGGGGGACGAGCGGCGGGTAGTCGGGGTGCATCAGGTAGTAGTGCGGGAACTTCAGGAACGCGACGTCGATGGCCCGCTCGTGGAAGAAGTGCCGGGCCTTCGGTCCCCAGAACAGGAGCAGATCGCCGATCGTCATCCGGGCCGTGGCCGCGGCATGGAAGGCCACCAACGCCACCGCGGCGAAGGCGGCGGCCGGGAGCGGCGGCCAGCGAGCTGGCTCGAAGGGAGCGGCGGCCGGCGTGCGCCGGAACGCCGCCGCGCCGATGATGAGCAGCGGGAGTCCGAGGGTGAGGCGGGACCAGGGGATGCCGGCGACCGACTCGGCGTACATCAACACGGCGCCGAAGACGAGGCCGCACGTCAGCGCCACGCTGGCGCGGGCGCCGCGATCGAGGCGCCGGATCTCCGCCAGCCGCCACGTCACCAGGCCGGCCAGCGCGAAGAGGGCCAGCGAGGCCAGCCAGACGAGGTCGTTCACCGCGCCACCCTGTATAGCCATCCCTCCGGGAAGCCGGCCACGACCCGGTAGTGCGGATGCACGAACGGCTCGCCGATCGCCACGACCCACTCGGCGAGGTGCTCCGGCGGCGTTTCGTGAAAGGCGCTGAACGGCGGGATCACCTGGTGGTGGGGAAGGAGCCCGACCGCGGCCAGGTAGTTGTCGTGATCGTTGTGCGAGCGGCCGTCCATCGGCCGGAAGACGGTGACGACCTCCCCGCGCGGGATCAGCGGCTCCACCCGCGGAAGGAGGAGGATGACCTTGCGGACCTCCGCCGCGCCCGGCGAGGCGTGGTCGACGAAGGTGCCCGGTTTGCGCAGCAGCGGACCGCCGCGCCCGCTCACGCGGACCACCGTCGCGGCAAAGAGGAGCAGCGATACCGTCCAGACGATGATCGTCTGCAACGACTCGCGACTCATCCTCTGATCTTCTTCTTCATCGTCATGAGCCGGAGGCGGATTCTAGAACAGAGTGCCCGGTCGCGGTGCCGGGTATGATCGCCGCGCATGCCCGACCCGAAGTCCGAGAAGAAGTCCGAGAAGCTGATCGCCTCGAACAAGAAAGCCTTCCACGAATACTTCGTGCTCCAGAAGATGGAGGCCGGCCTTCAGCTCACCGGCACGGAAGTGAAGTCGTTGCGCGACGGCCGCGCAGAGCTGAAGGACAGCTACGTGATCTTCAAGGATGGCCAGGCCTACCTGTTCGGAGCGCACATCGCCCCCTATACCCACGGCAACATCCAGAACCACGATCCCGACCGCACCCGCAAGCTCCTCCTCCACCGCCGGGAGATCGAGAAGCTCCGGGCCCAGGTGGCGGAGAAGGGACTCACCGTCATCCCCCTGCGGCTCTACTTCAAGGGGAACCGCGTCAAGGCCGAGATCGGCGTGGCCCGCGGAAAGAAGCTCTACGACAAGCGGGAGACCGAGAAGCGGCGGGAGGCCGACCGCGAAGCGGCCGTGGCGATGAAAGAGCGGAGGCGGTAGGAGGACTGTGGCTGCCGTACCACACTCCTGACCTGATGCGGCGACACAATCCCGCCGGCGCCCGCCGCCCGCCTCACCTCGAAACTGATTGAAAAGGCAGGCTCTTATCCGCGGATGCTGCCCTCAGCCGTTCGTGGCACCGCCCCTGCTCTTGCGCCTCTCCAATGATCGTCCAACGGAAGACCATCAAGACCAGTGTCAGCATCACCGGGATCGGGCTGCATTCGGGGATCTACACCCGAGTCGAGCTTCACCCGGCGCCCGGCGGCAGCGGAATGACCTTTGTCCGCGCCGACCTGCAGGGGCTCCGGATTCCGGCCCTGCAGGCCTCCACCACCGCTCTCGACTACGCCACCACGGTCGGCAAGGACGACGTGGCGGTCGGCACCGTGGAGCATCTTCTCGCGGCGGTGATGGCCTGCGGGATCACCGACGTCGACATCCACATCGACGGCCCCGAGGTGCCGATCATCGACGGCAGCGCCCTTCCGTTCATGCACCTGATCGACGCCGCCGGCGTCCGCGACCTCGGCGTCCCGATCGATCCCCTCCGGATCACCGAGCCGATCGAAGTGGTGGACGGCGAGAGGAGCATCCGCATCGTCCCTTCCAGCCGCCTGGTGCTGAAGTACCGGATCGACTTTCCCCACCCGGTGATCGGCAAGCAGTCGTTCCATTTCGACTTCGAGCACGACAACTTCCTCCGCAGGATCGCCCCGGCGCGGACGTTCGGCTTCCTGCGCGACGTCGAGACGCTGCGCGCCGCCGGCCTGGCCCGCGGAGGCTCGGTCGAGAACTGCATCGTCCTCGACGAGAACGGAATCGTCAGTGGCCCGCTCCGTTTCCGCGATGAATTCGTGCGCCACAAGGTCCTCGATCTCCTCGGCGACCTGGCCCTGATCGGGCGGCCGGTGATCGGCGAGATCACCGCCACGCGCGGCGGGCATGCCATGCACTCCCGATTCGTGGCCCGGCTGCTGGAGGCGACGGCGGCCGCTCCCGTCCGGGAGCCGCGCGCGACGGGGACGGTCGAGAGCTTCGCCTGACGAGATTCGCCCGAAGTGTGGTAAAAAAGCCACACCGTGGGGCGTCCCCTCTCCCTTCTTCTCCTCCTGGCATTCTCTCCCGCTGCGACGGCCGCCGAGGAGCCGGCCATCGAGAGGCTCACGGCCACGGCTGCGGGGGGGAAAGTGACGGTGCGGTTCACCCTGGCCCATGGGCTGGCCAACGGCGAGATGGTCCAGGCGCTGGAGAGCGGGTTGCCCACCAGCATCACCTACTTCATCGAGATCTTTCGCGACCGGCCTTACTGGTTCAACTCCGGGCTGGGCCGGAGTCGCATCGAGGTGATCTGCACGTTCAACTCGGTGACGCGGGAGTACCTTCTCAACTACCGGCGTGACCGCAAGCTGGTGCGATCGGAGACGTTCACCGACCTGGCGACGCTGGAGTCGCGGATGACCAGCATCGAGGAGCGGGATCTGTTCGAGATCGGCGACCGCCTCTACTACAAGCTGAAAGTGCGGGTGAAGGCCGATCTGATGCGGGGCTGGCTCTTCTACGTCGTGCCGTGGGAGCTCTCCACGAGATGGCGTGAAACGCGGGTCCGCGGGGCGGCCGAGGCGTCATGAGCCTGGGCGATCTCCTCAACCGGTACCGGAAGGATCCGCGGTTCATCATCACCGTCCCGCTGCTGATCCTGGTTGCGACGAGCCTCATCTATTACCTGGTGCAGGAGACGAAGGAGCTGACCCCGGAGGCCCTCTCCAGCCAGGTCCTCCTCTTCGTCCTCTGGAACATCAATCTGCTGCTGATCCTCGGCATTCTCTTCGTGCTGCTGCGCGGAGTGATCAAGCTCGTCTTCGAGCGGCAGCGCGGGATGATCGGCTCCCGTTTCCGGACGAAGCTGGTGGCGACGTACGTGGCCACGTCGCTCGTGCCGGTCATCATCCTGTTCGTCGTGGCCACCGACCTGCTCCGCGTGTCGATCGACCGCTGGTTCACCAGCCCCGTGCGGACGATTCTGGAGAACGGCCATGCCATCGCCCAGATGGCGCAGGACCAGGCCGTGTCGATCGCCTCCGGGGCGGCCCGCGAGATCGCCGCCACGCCGGGGAGCACCGACCCGGATGAGATGGACTCGGTGTTCGTCCGCGTTCTGCGCTTTCACGGAGTGCAGATGGCCGGCATGTACCGCGACGGCGTGCTGGTGAAGCTGCAGGCCGACCCGCGCGCGCCGCTGCAGGAGATCTCCGAGCCGCCGCCGCGGTTCTTCGAGGACGCGACCGAGCGTGGCACGGCCACCAAGATCGATGTGGCCGCGAGCGGAGGGACATGGATCCGCCACGCCGTGCGGATGGAGGGCGAGCCGTCGGTGGCCGTGGCCGGAGTCTACATCCCGAACGAGATGAGCCGGCGCCTCAACCAATCCACGCTCGAGTACAGCAAGTTCCAGCAGCTCTACTCCCAGAGGCAGACGCTGAAGGCCTCCCAGACCTCGCTCTTCCTGGCCGTGACGCTGGCCATCCTCTTCGGGACGCTGTGGATCTCGATTTACGCCTCCCGGCGGATCACCGTTCCGATCAAGGCGCTGGCCGAGGCGACGGAGAAACTTGCCGAGGGGGGGTACGGGCATCGGGTGGAGGTGGCCGGGACCGACGAGGTGGGACGGCTCATCACCTCGTTCAACGAGATGTCGACGCAACTGGCCTCGCAGCGGCAGGAGCTGACCGAGACCAACCAGCGCCTCGATCGCGAGCGGGACTTCATGCAGACGGTGCTCGACAGCGTGGCCACGGGTATCCTGACCTTCACCGACCGGTTGGAGCTGATCAGCATCAACCGCGCCGCGCTGCAGATGCTCCAGCTCGAGGAGCCGCCGGCGGGCGCGGAGCTGACCGAGACGCTCCGCGGCGATCTCTCGCCGCTGGCCGAGGCCGTCATCGAGCTGACGGCGCGGGGAGGGCGGACCCGCGAGGTGACCCTCATCCGCGGCGGCGAACTGCGCTACCTCGAACTGTCGGTGGCCCGGCTGGGCGGTGGTGAGCGCGGCTGGGTCCTGGCCATGGAGGATTCCACCCAGCTCGTCCAGGCTCAGAAGCTCGCCGCCTGGAACGAGGCCGCCCGGCGCATCGCCCACGAGATCAAGAACCCGCTCACCCCGATCCAGCTCTCCGCCGAGCGGATCGCCCGCAAGTTCCGCAACGGCGAGTCCGACGCCTCGGAGGTGGTCGAGGAAGGGACCCGGACGATCGTCTCGGAGGTCGCGCAACTGAAGCGGATGGTCGACGAGTTCTCGCGGTTCGCCAGGATGCCGGCCGTGCACATGCGTCACGCCCAGCTCGCCGAGATCCTGCAACAGGCCGCCTCGCTCTATCGCGACGTCAAGCCGGGCGTCACCGTCTCGGTCTCCGTCGCGCCCGACATCGAGCTGCTGATGGACGCCGAGCAGATCAGCCGCGCCGTCGGCAACCTCCTGAAGAACGCCGTCGAAGCCACCGACGGGGGCGAGATCCGGGTGTCGGTGCGGCGGGCCCCGCACCGGGTGGTCATCGAGGTCGCCGACCCCGGTCGCGGCGTGCCCGACGCCGACAAGGAGAAGCTCTTTCTTCCCTACTTTTCCACCAAGGGACGCGGCACCGGCCTTGGCCTGGCCATCGTCCATCGCATCGTGAACGACCACGACGGCAGGATCTCGGTGCACGACAACCATCCGCGGGGGACTCGGTTCGAGATCGAGCTGCCGGCATGAATCACCAATGGCCAACATCCTGATCATCGACGACGAGCCGTCCATCCGGACCACGCTCTCGAACATCCTGCGGGATGACGGGCACCAGGCCGTGGCCTGCGAGTCGGGGGAGGAGGGGCTGGCCGCCTTCGCCCGCGGGGACTTCGACCTGATCATCCTCGATCTGTGGCTGCCGGGGATCGACGGGATGAGCGTGCTGGAGCGGCTGCGCAGCGCCGGCGCTCCGCAGGTCATCGTGATCTCCGGGCACGGGAACGTCGACACCGCCGTGCGCGCCACGCGCCTCGGCGCCTACGACTTCCTGGAGAAGCCCCTTTCGCTCGAGCGCGTGCTGCTGACCGCTGGCCACGCCATCGCCGACCGGCGCCTTCGCGACGAGGTCCGCGACCTCCGGCGGCACCTGGCGCTGGAGGAAGTCCTCATCGGCGAGAGCGAGGCCATGCGCAGGCTCGAGCAGCAGATCGGGAGCGCCGCCCCCTCGGGCACGCGCGTGCTCATCAGCGGTGAGAACGGCAGCGGCAAGGAGATCGTGGCCCGGACGCTCCACCGGCTTTCCCCGCGCGCCGACCATGCCTTCGTCGACGTGAACTGCGCGGCCATCCCCGAGGAGCTCATCGAGTCGGAGCTGTTCGGGCACCGCAAGGGGGCCTTCACCGGCGCCATCGAGGACCGGAAGGGGAAGTTCGAGCTGGCCGACGGCGGGACGCTGTTTCTCGACGAGATCGGCGACATGAGCCTGAAGACGCAGGCCAAGGTGCTGCGCGTCCTGCAGGAGCAGACCTTCCAGCGCGTCGGCGCCCAGCAGTCGGTCCGCGTCGACGTCCGGGTGATCGCCGCCACGAACAAGGACCTCCAGCAGGAGATCGCCGCCGGCTCGTTCCGGAGTGACCTCTACTACCGGCTGAACGTCATCCCCATCGAGGTGCCGCCGCTCCGCGAGCGGGGCGACGACGTGATCCTGCTCGCCGAGCACTTCCTCCGGCGCTTTGCCGCCGAGAGCGGGACGCCGAAGAAACGGCTCTCGGCCGGAGCGGCGGCGAAGCTGCGGGCCTACCACTGGCCCGGCAACGTGCGGGAGCTGCGCAACGTCATCGAACGGCTGGCCATCCTGCTGCCCCACGAGGTGATCGAGGCGCAGGAGGTCCAGCTCGGCCCGCCGCGCGAGGCGCGAGCGGCCATCCGCGGCGACCTCACCCTGAAGGAGGCGCGCGACGAGTTCGAGAAGCAGTACATCCTGGCCCGCCTCCGCGAGCTCGCCGGCAACGTCAGCCGCACCGCCGATGCGCTGGGGGTGGAGCGGTCGAACCTGTATCGGAAGCTGCATGCGTACGGGATCCGGGTGGAGCGGGGGTGAAAGGCGGCTCTCGCCTTTTCGGAATACCTCTCACCCGTCACTCGTTACCTTCACTCGTTACCTTGACACCCCCGGCGATGCTTGACTACGCTGGGTCGGCTGCGGGAATAACTCAGTTGGTAGAGTGCAACCTTGCCAAGGTTGATGTCGCGGGTTCGAGTCCCGTTTCCCGCTCCAATCTAGACGCTTTGCCTGAAGGCCGCGAGAGATCGCGGCCTTCGTCTTTCCGGCGCCCGCCGTTGCCGGCTTCCTGCCCCTGGAGTTAACGTGTAGGCACAGAGAGATGGCCAGCGGCTCGGGACCCTCTGCGTCCGGCACGACCGGCCTCCATCCGGGAGTCGTCCTCGACGGGAAGTACGAGATCGTCGGGCTCCTCGGTTCGGGCGGCATGGGAGAGGTGTGGAAGGCGCGGCACGTCCATCTCGGCGCCTTCCGCTGCATCAAGGTCATGAAGCCGGGCGTCCTGGCCGACGATACCTATCGCGGCCGCTTCCTCCGCGAAGCCCGCCTGGCCACCCAGATCCACCACGTCAATCTCGCCGTGGTGCACGACTTCTCCCTCCTCGACAGCGGCCTCGCCTACATGGTGGCGGAGTTCATCGACGGCACCACCATCCGCCAGTGGGCGAACGCCAACGGCCGTTTTCCGGTGCCGCTCGCCGCCGCCGTCGCCGTGCAGGTCCTCTCCGGACTCGATCACATCCACCGCCGCGGCATGCTCCACCGCGACATCTCCGGCGACAACGTCATGCTCGCCTATGACGCCGACGACCACCTCGTCGCCAAGATCATCGACCTCGGCGTGGCGAAGGACTTCACCGCCACCGCCGACACCACCCAGACCGGCGTGATCATCGGCAACCCGAAGTACATGTCTCCCGAGCAACTGGGGGAACTGCCGGAAGGGGAGCAGATCGACGGCCGTGCCGACATCTACTGCTTCGGCGTCGTGCTCTACGAGATGCTCCTCGGCGTGCCGCCCTTCGTGGCCCGCACGCCGAACGGCTACATCATCAAGCACCTCATGCAGCCGCCGCCCCCCTTCCGCGAGGCCGATCCCTCCCTCTCCTGGCCCGCCGGACTGGAGGATGTGGTGTTCAAGGCGCTGGAGAAGGACCGGCGCCGGCGGTACCCGACCGCGCGAGAGTTCGCCGAGGCTCTCGGGCCGTTCCTCGATCGTTCGGCGGCCGCCTTCACCCGATCCGCGGTGAACGAGCTGGTGCGCCAGACGGAATCGATTCCGGCGAAGACCCTGCCGGACGTCGACGTCACCTCCGGTGCGACCACCGGGGCCCTCAGCGCCGAGGAGTCGTTCCGCGCGGCATGGGAGGAGGGAACGGTGGCGGCGTGGCAGCGCTTTCTCGCCGCCTTCCCCGATTCGGAGCCGGCGGCGCGCGCCCGCGAGTGCCTCGCCGAAGCGGACTCGTTTGCGTCGGCCTGGCGGAGCGAGTCGGAGACGGCCGTCCGCGAGTTTCTCCACGCCTGGCCGGCGGGCCGGCATCAGCTCGAGGCGGAGATCCGTCTGGGTGAGCTGAAGCAGCGCCGGCGGGAAGCGGAGCGGAGCGAGGAGGAGGCGCGCGACCGGCGCAGTTGGGAGGAGGCCGGCCGCGCCCGCACGCCGGCGGCCGTGCAGGCCTATCTCCAGGCGCGCCCGGAGGGTCGTTTCGCCGGAGAGGCGCGCTCCCTCATCGCCCAGCTCGACGAGGAGGCGCGGAGGCGCGAGCCGGCCGACTTCGACCGGGCGTGGGAGCGGGGCACGACCGCCGCGTGGGACGACTACCTCGCCTGGCATCCGCAGTCGCCACGGCTGGCCGAGGTGCGGCGGTGGAGGGAGGAGGCGGCGGAGTTCGAGATGGCCGTGTCGATGGACACGCCGGCGATCTGGCGCGCCTTCATCAAGGCCTGGCCCGACGGGCGGCATCGCCTCGACGCCGAAGTGCGCCTGCCCGACTGAGTCACGCCGTCCACTTCCACGGCCGCGACGCTTCGGCCACGGGGCGGAAGGCGTCGGGATAGTGGCTCACGACGAACCGCCAGCCGTTCCAGAAGAGGGAGAGGACGTCGTAGCGCAGCTCGACGCGGGCGCGTCCGTGGCGGGCGAGGTACTCGCCGGCGAGGCGGATGAGGCGGCGGCGCTTCTCCGGTCCGACGGCCTCGTGCCCCTCTCCCGCGGCGAGGCTCTGGCGCGTCTTCACCTCGGCGACCACCAGCGTCCGGCCGCGCCGTGCGACGAGGTCGATCTCGCCGCTGCGCAGCCGGACGTTCCGGCCGACGATGCGATAGCCGCGCAGCAGGTAGAACCACGTCGCCCGGATCTCGCCGAGACGCCCGAGGGCGGCGATCGCGATTCGACGGCGCCTGAACATGCCGTGAGCGTACCTCGGAGGGGTCCCTCGCCGCCTCGCGATGGCTCGGCGTCCACGGGACGCCCGCCGCTATGGCGGCGGGCGTCTACCGCCTGTGGAAGTGGCGCTCGATGTCGGGGTGGCGGATGTCGACGATGATCGGCCGCCCGTGCGGGCAGGCGTACGGATTCGATGAGTCGAGGAGCTCGGCCACCAGGCGGGCCATCTCCTCCCCGCTGAGCATCCGGTGCACCTTGATGGCCGCCTGGCAGGAGAGCGACGCGCAGATGTGCTCGCGCACCCGGGTGACGTGAGATCCCTTCTCCTCCAGCGAGGCGTCGATGAGCTTCCGCAGGAAGGCATCGAGGTCGTTGCGCACCAGCTCCGGCGGCGTGGCGGCGATGGCGAAGGTGTTGCCGGAGAAGCGCTCGATGTCGAACCCCACCGCGCGCAGCTCGCCGAGGTGCGATTCCAGCACCGCGCACTCGGCCGCGCCGCTCTCGTGGAGGATCGGCGTCAGGAGCTGCTGCGTCACCGGATGGCCGCTGGCCATCCGCGTCCAGTAGCGGTCGTAGAGGACGCGCTCGTGCGCCACGTGCTGGTCGACCAGCCGCAGCCCGCCCGGCGTGTCGAGCAGGATGTAGCTCATCCGGTACTGCCCGATGACCCGGCCGCGGAGATCGCCGAGATCGGGGGGGACCTCGACCGCGGCGGTGCGGCCGGCCGGCTCCGCGACCGCCGCCGGGCGCTCCGCCGGCGGAGGCTGCACCATGGCGCCGCTGCGCTGGAACAGCGGCGTCACCTGCGGCGCGACGGCCGCCCCGTCGTACCGCGCCGGCGGAAAGAGGCGGGAGTCGTGGGCCTCGAGGCGGGAGGGCTCGAAGGGGGCGTCTTTCAGCGGCTGGCCGAGGAGCGCGGCTCCCTCCCCGGCGCCGCCGAGGGCATGCCGGATCGACCGCTCCACCACCACGTGAATGGCGCCGGAGTCGCGGAAGCGGACCTCGGTCTTGGCGGGGTGGACGTTGACGTCGACCAGCTCTGGGGAAAGATCGAGGAAGAGGACGATGCCGGGATGTCCCTCGAAGTCGAAGGCGGCGCAGGCGCGGCTGGCGGCGTGCGTCAGGACGCGGTCGCGCACCAGGCGCCCGTTCACGAAGAAGAACTGGTTGCGCCGGCTGCCGTAGCGGAGCCCGCGCGTGACGTAGCCGGAGGCCTGCACCGCATCGAGCGATCCTTCCAGCGGCTCGAGGTGGGGGTCGGCCTCGCTGCCGAGGATCTGCACGCCGCGCTGGCGGGCATCGGCGGCGGGGGGGAGATCGAGCACGACTCGTCCGTTGTGCGAGAGGCGGAAGGCGCGGGCGGGGAGGGGGAGGGCGTACGAGGAGACGACCGTGACGATGGAGCGGAACTCCGCCTCGGCGCTGCGCAGGAACTTGCGCCGGGCGGGGACGTTCTCGAAGAGCTCGGCCACCGTGACGGTCGTGCCGCGGTCGCGGGCGGCGGGGCGCGAGGTCCGCGTGCCGGTGAGCGGGTCGCAGGCGATCTCGGTGGCCTCGCCCGACGCGCCGTCGGAGGTGAGGAGGGTGAAGCGCGAGACGCTGGCGATGGAGGGGAGGGCCTCGCCGCGGAACCCGAGGGTGCGGACGCGGGAGAGATCGTCGAAGTCGCGGATCTTGGAGGTGGCGTGGCGCTCCAGCGCCACGAGCGCGTCGCCGGCGGTCATCCCCGAGCCGTTGTCGCTCACCTCGATGCGCTTGCGGCCGCCCTGCTCGAGGGCGACGTCGATGGTGGTGGCGCCGGCGTCGATGGCGTTCTCGACCAGCTCCTTGACCACCGAGGCCGGCCGCTCCACGACCTCGCCGGCGGCGATCTGGTTCACCAGGTCGGAGGGGAGGATTTGGATGCGGGACATTGATTGATTATGAATTGAGAATTGAGAATTGAGAATTGAGAAAACAGACCATTCTCAATTCTCAATTCTCAATTTCCAAAACCACTTTCCCGAACGCCTCCCTCGCCTCCAGCACCCGGTGCCCCTCCGCCACCTGCTCCAGCGGCAGGATCCGGTCCACCACCGGCTGCAGGCGGCCGCTCTCGACGTGTCGCATGATCTCGTGGAGCTCGGCCAGACTACCCATCGTAGAGCCGAGAATCGACAGCAGCTTGAAGAAGACGAGGCGAAGGTTGATCGACACCTCCGCCCCGGCGGTCGCTCCGCACGTGACGAGCCGGCCGCCGCGGGCCAGCACGCGCAGCGATCGCTCGAACGTGCCGGCGCCGACGTGCTCGACCACCACGTCCACGCCGCGCTTCCCGGTGAGGGCGCGCACCTCGGCCACGAAATCGCCGCTTCGATAATCGATGGCCGCCTCGGCGCCGAGCGCGAGGGCACGCGCCGCCTTTTCCGCCGACCCGGCAGTGGTGTAGACGGTCGCCCCCCACAGCCTGGCGATCTGGATGGCGGCGGTGCCGATGCCCGATCCCCCCGCCTGCACCAGCACCGTCTCGCCCGGCCGCAGCCTGGCCCGCCCCACGAGCATGTGCCACGCGGTCAGCATGTCGAGCGGCAGCGCGGCCGCCTCGGCGAACGAGAGGCGGCCGGGCTTCCGGAGCAGATTGCGGATGGGGACGGCGATCTTCTCCGCGCATCCGCCGTCGGCGGTCTCCCCATAGATCCCGTAGCGCGGACAGAGCGGATCGTTGCCACTGAGGCAGGCTGCGCAGACGCCGCACGAGAATCCCGGCGCGACCACGACCTCGTCGCCTTCCCGCCAGGGAGACGCGGGTCCTTCCAGATGCTCGACCACGCCGGAGACCTCCGAACCGGGGATGATCGGGAGAGGGAAGGTGTGCCCGGCGATCCCGCGGCGGACCCAGAGATCGAGATGGTTGAGGGCCACCGCGCGGACGCGGACGAGGGCCTGGCCCGGAGCGGCGGGCGGCGCGGGCACCTCGGTGATCTCGAGCTTTTCCAGACCGCCGTGCTCCCGGATGAGGACAGCTTTCACGGAGGGGATTGTACGTGCCGGGTGTGTTAGGTTGTCGCGATGCCCGCCGACGTCCACCCCGGCACACCGGTTGCTGGGCCCGGCTCCGTGGCCCGGAGAGTGAGCGCGATGCTCGGGATCGTGGTGGTGATCGGCCTGGCGCTGGCGCTGATGTGGCGGGTTTACCTCCACCACCAGCGCTCCCGCATGCCGCCCGACGAGCCGACGCTGGTATCTCTCAGCGTCCGCGCGGCGTGACCGGCAATTTTTGCGGCGGCAACGGCGCAAAGCATTGCAGTGCAAGGCGCGGAATGGCAAGCAGGCTCAGCGTGGATTGAGAATTGAGAATTGAGAATTGATCAATTCTCAAAATTCTCAATTCTCAATTCTCAATTCTCAACGAACCGTTCTCACCGAGAAGCGGAACTTGCTTCCCTGCAGGTCGCGGCAGTTCAGCGTCGACTCGTCCACGGCGCAGCCGGGAGCGGCGAGGGTGGTGGCCCAGATCACGCTCAGGAGCACATCGAAGTCGCGCACTGCGATGCTGGCCTCGAAGCCGAGCCCGGTGTCGACGACGAACTCGTCGGACCTGGTGATCTGGCTGAAGCCGAAGCCGACGGTGCCCATCCCCAGGTAGAGGATTCCGTAGAGAGTGTTCCAGTGGAGGCGGCCTGTGCGGTAGTCGCGATTGCGGAAGATGGGGTGAAAGAACTCGTTGACGAGATGGAGCTCGTGTGTGCCGATGGAGTCGTCGTTCTCGCCGATGGCGCGGAGCGCCTCGCGGCCGCCGAGGCGAAACATCTCGTAGCGGGGGACGCTGTAGCGCTCCGGCGGCGGGCGGTCGGCGCGATGGGGGTAATGATCGTAGAGCGCGAACGCGCCGAGGTGGGCGCGGGAGAAGATGAACGAGCTTCCGCGCACGTCGAAGCGGCGGAGGGTCTCCGCTTCGAATTTGGTGTAGCGGTAGTCGCCGATGGAATACTCGAAGTTGTCGCGCTGGACGTCGAGGTCTCCGCCGGTGACGTTGAGCGTCTGGGTCACGGCCACGGCAAAACTCGAGCTCTGCGGGCCGATGTCGCGGAAGGCGGTCAGGACCGGCGTGATGCGGCCGCGGGCCTCGCCGACGATGGCGTTGAGGCGCTCGTCGAACTGCGTTCCGCGCTGGTAGGCGAGCTTCGTGTACACGTTCCTCCGCTTGTTGTCGACGTTGCGCAGGTCGCCGAACGAGAGGCTGTCTCCCTGCAGGAGCCAGTAGTAGCGCTCGTCGTAGTCGCGGGGAATGCCCACCAGGAGGAGCGCGCCGCGGACGCGCTCGAATTCCTGCGTGCTGGTGCTGCCGACGCTCGGGAACTCGATCGTGTCGAACACGCTCATCCGATAGGTGTAGTTGCGAGCGTAATACTTGTAGCGGAGGTACGTGCTGATGTCGCCGTCCACGAACTCGTAGTCGATCTGGCTCTCGAACAGAGCGTTCCGGATCAGCTTCCGGATGCGGAGCGAGGCCTGACCCTCCGGAAGGTAGACGTTGACGTCAGGGAACGCCTCCCGCCGCTCGTAACTGCTGCTGGCCGCCTCCGAAAGGAGCGACGGCGGCGGCGACGGCGGCGGCGAGGGCGGCGGAGGGGGCTCCTCCTCGAGAATCGAGAGAGGGGGCTGCGGCGGCGGAGGGGGGTCCTCCTCCGGCGTCTGCGCCCGGCCGGGGCCTGCGAGGGCGAGGGCAACCGTGGCTGCGAGGGCGATGACGAGAATCCGCATGTCGAATGGCTTTCCTTCTTCGCGCGCCCGTCCTGGTGGGGAAAAATGCCCCAACCTTGGTAACGTCAACCGGTTAAAGCCCTTACGAAAACGCGATCGGGCCGCTCTGGCACACGTTTTGTAGCGCGCCGCATTATAGCTGCGGGACTTAAGACCGTGCGAAGCTTTTAGGAGGTGTCGACTTGTTGCGTCTCAATCATCGGCTGCTTTTCCCAATCTTCTGCTTCCTCATCGCCGGGACTGCCTTTGGCCAGGGCCTGACCGCGACCACCCTCACCCGTGAAGAACAGCTCATGCAGGTGGCGCCCAGCGCCAGCGGGCAGACCGGTCTGTTCGAGACGGTCACCGCCGACACGCTGCGGCAGGGCGAGTGGTCGTTCGGCATCTATTACAACAACTACGATCTTGGCGCCGGTCCGGCGCCGGATTTCGCCCCGCTGTCCGCCCGGCCCTACCGCGACATGAACTACGACCTCCACCGCGTCAGCGCCTCGATCGGCTACGGCTTGACGGACCGGTGGGAGGTCAGCGCCATGCTGCCGTGGGACCGGATCGTTCAGAATGCGGGCGATCGAGCCGGGTTCATCAACGGCTGGCTGTACAACCAGGGTGAGTTCACCGACAGCGGGCTCGGCAATCTCCGCCTGGCCACCAAGTTCGCCCTGACCGACCCCGCCGCTTCCTCCCGCTTCGCCCTCTCGTTGTTCGGCGATCTCCCGACCGGCGGCGACAGCGGCGGCATCACCCACGGCGGCGGTGCCTTCGGCATCGGCGGGCACTGGACCGGCGGGATCGCCTCGCTGGCCGCCACCTACACGCTGAAGAGCGACCGCGACAACGTGCCTGTCCCCGGCGGCACGCTCAACGTCGGCGTCCCGAACGAGTTCCGGATCGACGGCGGCCTGAACGTCCCCCTCCGGTTCTGGCCGACCACCAACTGGATCAGCGAGGTGAACGCGATCCACCACACCGGCGGCGACCGCCGTCCGGAAAACCCTCTCTTCCTCATCACCGGTCTCCGCCACTGGTTCGGGACCAGCGGGTGGGCGCTGAGCGCCGGCGTCCGTTGGAACGTGAACGAAGACACCAGTTGCCCCTTGGGCGGTCTTCTCGGCCTGACCTTCGCGCCGATGCGCTTCGCGCCGGTGCCGCCGCCTCCCCCGCCGCCTCCCCCGGTGCTGCCGCCCCCGCCGCCCGTCACGCCGCCGCCGCCCCCGCCCATCACCCCGCCGCGCATGCCGCAGGTGATCCGGACCGACGAGATCCACTTTGAGCCGGGCTCGGCGCGCCTGACCAACATCGCCAAGGCCATCCTCGACGACGTGGCCCTGCGCATGAGGGCGGAACCGACCTCCACGGCGCTGGTCATCGGCTACACCGACAACCGTGAGAACACCGGCCCGAACGCCGATCTCGATCGCCGTCGTGCCGAGGCCGTCCGCGACTATCTGGTGAGCCGCCACGGCATCGATCGCAGCCGCATCACGGTCGAGGGCCGCGGCATCACCGAACCAGTCGGCGACAACGCCACGGCCGAAGGCCGGCTGCGGAATCGCCGAGTCGTCATCCGTCTCACATTGCCGTAAATTGCATCGGAGCTTCGCATCCCCGGCCCCCGCGAGTCTCGCGGGGGCCTTTTTTTTGCTGACCCGGAGTGTTTCATGAGCAAAGCCGCTGTTTCCCTCGTTCTCGCCACCCTCCTGACGGCCGCCTGTGCCCAGGCTCCGCCGCCGCGCACCGCCCCTCTGCCGGAAGAGTCCGCCCGCCCCTCCACGGCCCTCACGCCGCTCGGTTCCGTGCCGCGGACCATTCTCCAGCCCTCGATCCGGGTGGGGCTGCTGAGCGACCAGCAGAGCGTCACCTTCCCTCGCATCGCCGGCGGCTACTACCTGATCGGGGAGGCCGGCCCGTCGATCCTGCGGCGCGGCTTCACCGCCCGCGCGCCGCTGGCGGACGCCACCGTCCGCTTCGCCGTGCAGATGGCGGCGATCTCGGACGAGTCGAGCGCCAATGCCCTCGCCGAGCGCCTGCGGGGGGAGACGGGACAGGGCGTCGACGTGGCCTTCGACCCGGCCTCGGGCCAGCGCCGCGTGCTCGCCGGCGACTTCGCCAGCAGCGAGGAGGCCACGCCGTTCCGCGCCGGGCTGGTCGAGCGCGGCTACGGGCGCGACATCATGGTGGTCCGCCGGCCGTCGGACCAGCCCTTCGAGCGTCTGATCCAGATCACCGACGACGAGGACGACCGCCACGCGATCCGCGGCGAGTCGCTGCTGGTCCTGCCGGTCTCGGCCGAGAGCCTCGTCATCGACCAGAAGCCGTACCGCACCGCCGCCCGCCTCTTCGTCAACGGGCGCGGGCTCCTGAACGTCATCAACGAGCTCAACCTGGAGGAGTACCTCTACGGCGTGGTGCCGGCCGAGCTCGGTCCGCGCGTGTACGACGAGCTCGAGGCGCTGAAGGCGCAGGCGGTGGCCGCGCGGACCTACGCGGTGCGCAACCTGGGACAGTTCCGCGCCGAGGGATACGACATCTGTCCCGGCCCGGCCTGCCAGGCCTACATCGGCTTCTCCGGGGAGGAGGCGCTCAGCACGCAGGCGGTGCGGGAGACTGCCGGCCTGATCCTGACCCATGAAGGGAAGCCGATCGACGCGCTCTACACCTCCACCTGCGGCGGCGAGACGAGCGACGTCTCCACGATGTTCCCCGGACGGACCGATCCGTATCTCCGCCGCGTCCGCTGCGTGGAGATGGAGATGGTGAGCATGGCCGGCCGCTCCGCCAGCGGTTTTTTGACCGAGCAGCAGGCCAACGCCCGCCTCTTCGCCGCGTTGGCGGGGCTTCCCGAGCAGGCCACGAGCTGGGGCGCGCGCGACGTGGAGCGCGCCGTGGCGGCAGCATTCCGGATCCTCGGCTTCACTCCGCCGGCGCAGACCGCGGCAGCAAGCTCCCGGCGCCGCGACGTGCTCCGCTACCTCGGCGCGGCGATGGGCCTGGCCGGAAAGGCGCGCCGTCTGACGCTGCCGGAGGACCGGCAGTACTGGTTTGCGCGCTCGGCCGGTCTGGACGACGAGGCCTACCTGGCCGCCTCGTTTCTCATCAAGTACGGCATCTGGCCTGCGCAGTTCATCGACGCGATCGACCTCGCGGCGGCCATGCCCCGCGAGGAGCTCTACGCCCTGCTCGGCTCGTGGCTGCGGGAGCACGCCGCCATTCAGGAAGCGAACGGCAAGATCTTCGCAGTCGATGGACGGATCGTCACGCTGAAGGCGGAGGGGAAGCTGAATCGCCTGACCCTGCCGGAGAACGTGCCGCTGTTCCGCCGCCTCACCGATCGCCTGCTGGAGTACGCAACCCTCCCCATCATGATCGGCGACCGGGCCACGGTCTTCATCGACGCGCAGCGGCGGCCGCTCGGCATGGTCGTTCAGGCGAACTACGACGGCGCCTCCTTCGACCGCACCTCCAGCTTCGCCAACTGGACGCGCAGCTACCGCGCCGACGAGCTGGTGGCGACCATCAACCGCCGGCAGCCCATCAAGCAGCTCCACGACATCCGGCCGCTCGTCGTCGACGCCTCGAACCGCATCGCGCAGCTCGAGGTCACCGCCGAAGAGGGCCGCACCTTCGTGCTGCAGGGCCTGCCCGTCCGCTGGTCGCTCAACGTCCCCGACAACCTCTTCGTCTACGAGAAGACCGTCGACCCCGACGGCGTGGACCGCTACACGTTCTTCGGAAAGGGGTGGGGGCACGGGACGGGGATGTGTCAGGTCGGCGCGTACGGCGCGGCGTTCCGCGGGTGGACGTTCGACCGGATTCTCGAGCACTTCTACACCGGCGTGGAGATCGTGAGGATGAGGGATGAGGGAGGACCGGGGTCCGTTGAATTTTGACGACAAAAGCCGGGCTCGGGCGCGGGCGCGGGCACGTGCGCGGGCACGGGGGGGGGCACGGGGGGGGAGGAGCATCTACCGCGAGTCTTTCCCGGGCCCGAGCCCGAGCCCGAGCCCGGCTTTTGATTCTCAAACTTTGAGCTACGGCTCGAGGCCGAATACCAGCGTGGCGAGGGCGAGGGTCACGCGCGGGTCGAGATCCGAGCCGGGCGTCACCTCGAGGTAATCGGCCTCGCCGGCGGAATCGGGGCGGCGGACGATCACCGCCGCCGGGACCCCGTGGTGGATGACGCGCATGTTCGCCTCGAAGCGCGGCCGGAACTTCCCCAGCACCTTCCGGACGAGGGCGCGGCCGAACGACTCTTCGGCCGCCCACGCGACGCCGCTCTGTCCTGGAGGGACGGAGATCGACCAGCGGTTCATGCCGAGCCGGGAGACGGCGCTCTTGCGGAGATGAGCGAGCGTGGTCCCGTCGGCGGTACGGACGAACCAGGTGGCGGCCGGCAGGGAGAACCGCGACGTCTGGACGATGCGCAGCGCCGGCTCGCTTTCGTGGTAGAGGGTCACGCGCGTCCGGGGAATCAGCGCGGCGATGACGAAGCCGAAGAGGAAAGCCAGCACGGCGGCGGCCATGGCCGCCCCCGGCCGATCCTCGGCGTTGAGGAAGAGTGCAGACGCCAGTCCGGTCAAGAGCACGACGGTTAGCACCAGCGCGGCCACGATGCCGACGATGCTGGCGAACCCGCGGTAGGTGAAGACGACCCGGCCCTCCCGGTCGCGAATGGAGGCCGTCTCTCCGTGGCGCACGCCCGGCGTGAAGGAGTAGCGGCTGGAAGCGAAAATCGCCGGGAGAGCCTGCGGCGGGTTCTCGGTCGGACCGGCGGCCGGCTCGGCGCTGTCGTCGGGAATGGGCTCGGTCGGCAGGTCAGGACCTACTTTTTTTTTAGATCATCGCCGACCTTCTCGTGCGGCAGGGTCTGGGCGGGGACCTGTTCTCGTTTGGCAGGGATGACCGAGGTCACCGGGGTGGGTGCGGTGCCTCCTTCGGCCTCCTCGGCGTTGGGCTGGTCGGTTTCCGTCGGGAGCTCTTCGGAGAATCGTCCGTAGCTGTTGCCCATCCGGAGCTTCGCGCCGTGCGTGAGCGGCGCCACCCGGACCCGCTTGCCGTTGACGTACGTCCCGTTCGCGCTGGCCAGGTCGTGAAGGACGAAGAAGCCGCGCTCGAAGACGATCTCGACGTGGTGGCGGGAGACCTTCGGGTCGCGGAGGATGATGTCGTTTCCGGGGTCGCGCCCGACCGTGAACGGCCGGTGAGTCTGGAGGCGGTAGCTTTTCTCCGTCCCGTCGAGGCCGACGAAGAAGATCTTGGCCATCCGAGCAATTCTAGCTCACAGCGCTCCGCAGGCCGGTCATGAGACCCGGGAAGGGGCAGGGAAGCCCCCGTCCCTACTTGCCGCCGGCCCGTGGCCGCCGGATCTCGGTCACCAGGCTCTCCACGGAGACCGGTTTGGTCATCCAGCGCTGGATGCGGGGATCGATCCGCTCGGGAGCGACCTGGCCGCTGACGACGATGATGGGGATCTGGGCCGTTTCGCGGTCACCGCCGAGGCGCTCGATCACCTCGCCGCCGTCCATGAGGGGCATCAGCCAGTCCAACAGGATGACGTCCGGCTTCTCCCCTCCGGCGATGCGCTCGACGGCCTCGGCGCCGTTCGCGGCCAGCTTGACCTCGAAGCCGCGCTGGTTGAGGGCGATGGCATAGAGGCGCCGGGCATCGGAATCGTCCTCGACGATCAGGATCTTCGGCTTCGTCATCACCCCGCGTTTCGTGCAGGGAAGGTGCCGGGTTGCTGCCCGGGCGGTTCGTGCTACGATCCCGCCGCCTTTCGCCTTCGATGAACGTCAAGAAACGACTGCTGGACGGTGCCCGGATGAACCGGGCCATCCGCCGCATGGCCATCGAGATCGTCGAGCGCAACCGTGGGGTGGAGGACCTGATGATCGTGGGGATCCGCAGCCGCGGCGTTCCCATCGGTGAACGGATCGCCCGGGAGATCGAGCAGCTCGAGGGAGGGCCGGTCGCGTTCGGCATCATCGACATCACCCTTTACCGCGACGACCTCACCACGATCGCCCCGCAGCCGGTGGTCAAGCCGACCAAGCTGCCCGAGCCGATCGACGAAAAGGTGGTCGTGCTCGTCGATGACGTTCTCTACACCGGGCGGACCGTGCGGGCCGCGCTCGACGCCCTCATCGACTTCGGCCGCCCCCGGGCCGTCCAGTTGGCCGTGCTCATCGATCGTGGCCACCGCGAGCTCCCCATCCATGCCGATGTGATCGGCAAGACCGTTCCCACCGATGCGCACGAGGTGATCAAGGTGAAGCTCTCGGAGACGGATGGGGAGGATGAGGTGTTGTTGCTGGAGAAAGAGTCCCTCGGTTAACGGTGAACGGTGAACGGTGAACGGTGAACGGTGAACGGTTCACCGTTCACCGCGGCTTGTCGCTCATGCGAAGTTCCACCTCCGCCCTTCGTTCCAAGGACCTGCTCGGCATCGAGCCGCTCACGCCGGAAGAAATCGCGCTCATCCTCGACACGGCCGAGGGCTTCAAGGAGGTCTCGGAGCGGCCGGTGAAAAAGGTGCCGGCGCTGCGCGGTCAACTGGTCATCAACCTCTTCATGGAGGCGTCCACGCGCACCCGCGTCTCCTTCGAGATCGCCGAGAAGCGGCTCTCGGCCGACACGCTGAACTTCGCCGCCTCCGGGTCGGCGGTCGAGAAGGGGGAGACCCTCCTCGATACCGTCGACAACCTCATGGCCATGCACCCCGACATGATCGTGATCCGGCACAGGCACCCCGGCTCACCCAAGATGCTGGCCGATCGACTCCCGGCGGCGGTGATCAATGCCGGGGACGGCGCCCACGAGCACCCGACGCAGGCCCTCCTCGACGCCTTCACCATCCGGGAGCGCCTGGGGCGCCTTCAGGGAGTGAACGTCTCCATC
Source organism: Thermoanaerobaculia bacterium (assembly GCA_035525045.1). Classification (GTDB taxonomy): domain Bacteria; phylum Acidobacteriota; class Thermoanaerobaculia; order Gp7-AA8; family Gp7-AA8; genus DATLEX01. Next base: position 38,549 of record DATLEX010000244.1, read on the forward strand.
ATCGGCGACATCGCCCACTCCCGCGTGGTCCGCTCCAACATCCACCTCCTCACCAAGATGCGGGCGAACGTGACCGTGGCCGGCCCCCCCACGCTCGTGCCGGTGGAGATCGAGCGGATGGGGGTGCGCGTGGTGCACTCGCTCGACGAGGCCCTGGAGGGGGCGGACGTGGTGATGATGCTCCGCATCCAGCTCGAACGGCAGGGGAAGCTGAGCTTTCCCTCGCTGCGGGAGTACTACAACACCTTCGGCCTGACCGCGGAGCGCCTGCGGCGGGCGCGGGACGGGGTGCTGGTAATGCACCCCGGGCCGATGAATCGGGGAGTGGAGATCGCCTCCGACGTGGCCGACGGGCCCTACTCAGTCATCCTCGACCAGGTGACCAACGGCGTGGCGGTGCGCATGGCGGTGTTGTATCTGCTGGCGGGAGGGCACCTGGCGGAGTGAACCTCCTCATCACCAACGGTCGCGTGGTCGACCCGAGTCAGGATCTCGACTCGAAGATGGACATCCTGGTCGAGGGAGGGTCGATCGCCGAGGTGGGGAAACGACTCGAGGCCGCCGTGCCGCGGCTCGATGCCACGGGGCTGGTCGTCGTTCCGGGCTTCATCGATCTTCATACGCACCTGCGGGAGCCGGGACAGGAGCACAAGGAGACCATCGCCACCGGAACGCTGGCGGCGGTGGCGGGGGGGTTCACGGCGGTCTGCGCCATGGCCAACACCCTGCCCCCGAACGACGAGCGTGCCGTGACGGAGATGGTCGCGGCCGAGGCGGCGCGGAATGGCGCCTGCCGGGTCTACCCGGTCGGAGCGGTCAGCAAAGGGCTGAAGGGAGAGGCGCTGGCCGAGCTGGCCGATCTGCATGCCGCGGGGTGCGTGGCGGTGAGCGACGACGGCAGGCCGGTCCACAATGCGCAGTTGATGCGGCGGGCCCTCGAGTACAGCTCCATGCTCGGGATCCCCATCATCGCCCACGAGGAAGACCCCAGCCTGTGCGAGGGGGGGGTGATGCACGAGGGCTTCTACTCGACGCTGCTGGGTCTGGGCGGGATCCCCGCGGCGTCGGAGGAGACGATGGTGGCGCGCGACGTCCTCCTTGCCCGCCTGACGGGGGGGCACGTCCACATCGCCCACCTCTCCACGGCCGGGGCCGTCGAGGCCGTCCGCCGCGCCCGGGGCGAGGGGGTGCGCGTCACCTGCGAGGTGACGCCGCACCACATGGCCCTGACCGACGAGGCGGTGCAGTCGTTCTCCACGAACCTGAAGATGAATCCCCCCCTCCGCTCCGACCAGCATCGGGAGGCGCTCCTGGAGGCGATCGCCGACGGGACGATCGACGCCATCGCCACCGATCATGCGCCGCATCACGTCGACGAGAAGAACGTCGAGTTCGACCTGGCCCCTTTCGGCGTGATCGGGCTGGAGACGGCATTCAGCGTCGCCTATGAACAGCTCGTGGTCACGAAGCGGATCAGGCTGCCGCGCCTCATCGACCTCCTCTCCTGCGGCCCCGCGCGCGTCTTCAACCTTCCCGGTGGCACGCTCCGGCCCGGCTCGATCGCCGACCTCACTCTGCTCGACCTGGAGGCCCGCCGCGAGGTGGCACCCCCCTTCCGCTCGAAGGCGTCGAACTCTCCCTTCACCGGCCGGACGCTCCAGGGGGCGGTGGTGGCGACGATCGTGGGGGGGGAGATCCGTTACGATGCCCGTCCGGACGGCGCCGGTGAGGACCGGCCGCCGAAGGGACGCAAGACGAAACGATGAAGACCAAGAGGA
>DATLEX010000246.1:0-14417 GCA_035525045.1 Thermoanaerobaculia bacterium
CATAGACCGAGCGGAAGAAGCTCCGGATCTGCTCCCGGCTCTGGTCCGTCGCGGCGCTGACCCAGCTCCGAGCGGCTCGCGGCTTGCAATCGAGGAATTTACAAGGGTAGACTCAGGTTTGCAGTGGTGGAAAAAGTTGACAATAGGCCACTCAACTGGTTGTAAGTCACAGAAGGAGAACAAGATATGGCAAAGATCATCGGCATTGACCTCGGGACGACGAACTCCGTCGTCTCGGTCATGGAAGGCAACGAGCCGAAGGTCATCGTCAACGCCGAGGGGAGCCGCATCACGCCGTCGGTGGTCGGCTTCGCCAAGAACGGCGAGCGGCTGGTGGGGCAGGTCGCCAAGCGGCAGGCCGTCACCAACCCCGAGAACACCGTCTTCTCCATCAAGCGCTTCATGGGGCGGAAGTTCAATGAAGTGACCGAAGAGATGAAGATGGTGCCCTACAAGGTTCTGCAGGCGCCGAACGGCGACGTGCGGATCGAGGTCCAGGGGAAGATGTACTCGCCCCCGGAGATCTCGGCGATGATCCTGCAGAAGCTCAAGCAGGCCGCGGAGGACTACCTCGGCGAGAAGGTGGAGCGGGCGGTCATCACCGTTCCGGCCTACTTCAACGACTCGCAGCGACAGGCCACCAAGGACGCCGGCGAGATCGCCGGGCTGAAAGTCGAGCGGCTGGTGAACGAGCCGACGGCCGCGGCGCTGGCCTACGGCCTGGACAAGAAGAAGGACGAGACCATCGCCGTCTACGACTTCGGCGGTGGGACGTTCGACATCTCCATCCTGGAAGTGGGGGAGGGCGTGGTGGAGGTGAAGTCGACCAACGGCGACACGCACCTGGGCGGCGACAACATCGACCAGCGGGTCATCGACTGGATCATCGACGAGTTCAGGAAGGACCAGGGCATCGACCTGTCGAAGGACAAGATGGCCCTGCAGCGGCTGAAGGAGGCGGCGGAGAAGGCGAAGATCGAGCTTAGCTCGACCATGTCCACCGACATCAATCTACCGTTCATCACGGCCGACGCCTCCGGGCCGAAGCACCTGAACATGTCCCTCACCCGGGCCAAGTTCGAGCAGCTCGTCGGCGACATCATCCAGAAGACGATGGGGCCGGTGAAGCAGGCCCTGGCCGACGCCGGGATCTCGCCGAAGGACATCGATGAGGTGGTGCTGGTCGGCGGCTCGACGCGCATCCCCATGGTGCAGAAGCTCGTGCAGGACTACTTCGGGAAGGAGCCTCACAAGGGGGTGAACCCCGACGAGGTCGTGGCCATCGGTGCGGCGGTTCAGGGCGGCGTGCTGGGCGGAGACGTCAAGGACGTGCTCCTGCTCGACGTCACCCCCCTCTCGCTCGGCATCGAGACGCTGGGCGGCGTGATGACCAAGCTCATCGAGCGCAACACCACCATCCCCACCCGCAAGTCGGAAGTCTTTTCCACGGCCGCCGACAATCAAACCTCGGTGGAGATCAAGGTCTACCAGGGCGAACGGGAGATGGCCGGGGCCAATAAACTGCTCGGCGCGTTCCACCTGATCGGCATTCCGCCGGCGCCGCGGGGCGTCCCGCAGATCGAAGTGACCTTCGACATCGACGCCAACGGCATCATGCACGTGACGGCCAAGGACCTCGGCACCGGGAAGGAGCAGAAGATCACCATCACGAGCTCCTCCGGGCTGTCGAAGGACGACGTCGAGCGACTGGTCCGGGACGCCGATTCGCACGCCGAGGAGGACCGGCAGCGCCGCGAGGAGATCGAGGCCAAGAACCACCTCGACTCGCTGGTGTACCAGGTGGAGAAGATGCTCGGCGAGAACCGCGACAAGATCTCGGGGTCCGATGTGCAGAACCTCGAGAGCGCCATCAGCGAGGCTCGCAAGGCGATGGAGCAGGGCGGAACCGACACCCTGCGCGCGGCCACCGACAACCTGCAGAAGGCTTCGCACAAGATGGCCGAAGCGATGTACAGCCAGCAGCAGCAGGGGGGACCGCAGGGCGGCGGGCCGGCCGGCGGTCAGGCTGCCGGCGACACGTCGAAGGACGACGTGATCGAGGCGGAAGTGGTCGACGAGGAGAAGAAGTGACGCGGATGAGGGGGCGTTTCGCGAGATTCCGAGTGCCCTCACCCGGCGCTTCGCGCCACCCTCTCCCGCAAGCGGGAGAGGGCACAGTGTGAGGATTCAGTCATGCCCCGCAGACGACCAGACGGCTACGTGATGATCTCGATCATCGCCGAGCGCTACAACATCCATCCGCAGACTCTGCGGCTGTACGAGCGGGAAGGGCTGATCAAGCCGGCCCGCACCGCGGGGAACACCCGGCTGTACGGTCTGCACGAGATCAGGAAGCTGGAGATGATCCTGACTCTGACGCGCGATCTCGGCGTCAACCTGGCGGGGGTGGAAGTAGTCCTGCAACTGGCCCGCATGATGAACGACGCCGACGTGGAGTTCGACCGCCTGCTCGACTTCATCCGCCAGACCATGCTCGACCGGCGCCATGGAATCGAGCGCGAGAACGCCCTGGTGAAGGCGGCGCCGCGCGGCCTGGCCAAGGTCAAGTAAGTGCGGATCGTGGTGACGGGCGCCGCCGGGCTGGTCGGCTCCGCGCTCGTCCGGCGCACCGGCGCCACCGGGCTGACCCGCCGCGATCTCGACATCACCGACGAGCGGGCCGTGCGCGAGGCCGTCGCCCGCCTGCGGCCGGACCTCCTCATCAACTGCGCCGTGACGGGCGTCGATGAATGTGAGGCCGATCCCGACCTGGCCCGCGCCATCAACGTCGAGGGGCCGCGGATTCTGGCCCGGGCCGTCCCCGCCATCCTCCACTTCAGCAGCAACTACGTCCTCGACCCGGTCAACGTGTATGGGCGGACCAAGCTGGAGGGGGAGGAGGCGGTGGCCGAGGCGAACGAGCGTGCTCTGATCGTCCGGACCTCGTGGGTCTTCGGCCGCGGCAAGGAGAGCTTTCTCGGCACGGCCGCGGCGCGGCTCGCTCGCGGGGAGCGGATCAGGGCCATCACCGACACCTGGGCCAGCACCACCTACGTGGAAGACCTGGTGACGCGCGTGCTCGATCTGCTCGGGAGCACCGGCCTCCACGACGTGGTCAACGACGGCGTGCTGACGTACGACGACTTCGCCCGCGAAGCGGCCCGCCTCGCCGGCGCCGATCCTGCGCTGATCGAGAGGGTCACGGAGAGCGAGATGGGGAGGCTCGCCCCGCGGCCGCGGTACACGCCGATGCGTGCCGATCCGCCGATGCGGCGATGGCAGGAAGCGCTCGCGGACTACGTGTCGGAGCCTTCTCCCCCGCGGCAGCGGGGGAGAAGGTGGTCCTGAGCGGAGCGAAGGACCGGATGAGGGGGCGTGTTGCGCGACCAAGGGCCCTCACCCGGCGCTTTGCGCCACCCTCTCCCGCAAGCGGGAGAGGGCACAGCATCACCGCGTGGCGACGAGGAGTGTCAGGTCGTCATCGATGCCGCCGTGATCGCGCACGGCCCGGGCCAGCGCCGCGGCGATCGATCGAGGACTCGGATTCTGCGACGCGGCCGCCCGCAGCGCGCCGGAGAGCGCCGGGACCCCGAAGTCGTTGGCCTCGATGAGTCCGTCGCTATAGAGGAGGAGCGTTTCGCCGGGGGCGAGGCGGCGGCGGGCGGTGGTCCAACGCGACGGCTCGAGGATGCCCGCCGCCGGTCCCGTCGAGCCGATCTGCTCGATCCGGCCGCCGGCGCGAGCGATCAGCGGCGGGCAGTGCCCGGCGTTGGCGAGGAGAAGCGTGCCGTCGTCGTGAAGCCGGGCGATGACGGCGGTGGCGAAGCGATTCGGCGGCAGGATCGGCCGGAGGACTTCGTGGAGGCGCTGCATGGTCACGGCGGGATCGCATGCCGTCCGGGCGCAGGAGGCGATGCGGTGCTCCAGCTCCTCCTGAATGACGGCCATGATCACCGCGGCGTGCAGCCCCTTGCCGGCCACGTCGCCGAGGGCCAGCCAGAGCGCGTCGTCGGCGCGATGGGTGAAGTAGAAGTCGCCGGTGAATCGGCGGGCGGGGAGGGAGAGGGCGTGGAGGGCGGCGCCCTCCACCGGCTCGATCACGCCGCGGCCGGCAGGCATCGACGACATGCGCGGAATCCTTTCTTCAGCGCCTCCTCGGCATCGCGGAACGGGACGCGGTTCTCGTCGCGGATCCGGCGGGCGTCGCGGCAGGTGGGAACGCAGAAGATCTTCGTCGTCGTCGAGGCGATGAAGCGCACGCCATGGCGGGCCAGCTCATCGAGCTCCTCCACCGGCACGCCCTCGCGCTCGAGCAGGTCGCGTTTCACCGGCGCGCCGAAGGCGTAGTTACCGACGCCCCCGGTCGTCGGGACGACGCGGTGACATGGGACGACGAAAGGGAGGACGTTCCGCGCGCAGATGTTCCCCACCGCGCGAGTGGCCGCCGGACGGCCGGCCTGGCGGGCCACCCAGGAGTAGGTCCGCACCTCGCCGCGGGGAATCCGAGTGAGGATCTCCAGCACCTTCCTCTCGAAGTCGGTGACCTCGACGAAGTCGAGCTGGGGATCGTCGACGCCTTCTCCCGACAGCGCGGCGGCGACCTGCCGGCGGAGCCGCTCGGGGAGGTGCTCGTGATCGAGCTCGCGTCCCGCGTGTCCGGCGTAGCGGGCCCGGAACTCCTCGGCGGACCCTCCGGCGTGGATCATCGTCAGGCCGCGGGAGGAGAAGGCCACCCAGACGCGCTGCCCGGCGGCTTCGACGGAATCGAAGCGGTCGCAGATGGCGTCGCGGCACGATCGCGGCGGCGGCTGGGCCAGGCCCTTCACGGCATGGGCGAGCTGGTCGAGATCGCCGAGGGACTCGTCGCACGAGGGGCAGGTCCGGAGGTGGTCGCGGACCTCGCCGGCCTCGTCCGGCTGGAGCTCGCCGGTTCGCAGGGCATCGACTCGCGTCAGCACAGATCTACATTGCATGGGCCACTCCACGTTTCTCCAGGGCATCGCGCAGAAGCTTCAGCGAGCGGAAGACCTTGCCTCGCAGGGAGGCCTCGCTGCCGCCGACCGTCCTGGCGATCTCGGCGTACGACATTTCCTCCATGAAGCGAAGAACGATCAGCTCGCGGGCCTCGACCGGCAGCAGGGCCATGGCCCGGCGAAGCATCTCCGTCTCTTCGCGCCGTTCCAGATCCGACGGCTGCCCGCTGGTGAAGGGGCCGAGCCGGCCGTCGTCGAATGACCCGAGCGGCTCTTCGAGCGCTCGCGTCTTCGACCGCCGCCGGTTCAGCGAGAGATTGCGCACGGTCTTGAATAGCCACGGACGGAGGGCCAGGCTCGCACATCGGGCCTCGTCGTATTGTCGGGTCAGGGCGCGGTGGGCGCGCATCATCGCGTCCTGGACCACCTCCTGCGCGTCGAAGGCGTTCTGCAGGATGCCGTGGGCGTAGCCGAAGAGGGGGGCCTCGAAGCGGTCGATCAGCCGCTCGAAGGCGCCGTTCTCCCGTCTGTGTACGGCCACGGCGAGGTTCTCCACAGGGGCCTCGGCGGCGAGGGCGGCCTCGCCACCGGTCCAGGAGTTCTTCATAGTCCTCACAACACGGTCATCGACCGTTCCGTTCGGTGATTCTAGAATTCGGGCCGGGAGGAGGCCAGCCATGCCCGAGCCATCGTCCGTTTCTCCAGGATCGTTCTGCTGGGTGGACCTCGCCACCACCGACTGGCAGAGCGCGAAACGCTTCTACTGCGCGCTGTTCGGTTGGGAGGCCAACGAGATCCCGACCGGGGAGAACGCGCCGCCCTACGTCGTCCTGCGGAAGAGAGGGCGCGACGTGGCCGCCCTCTATGAGCAAAGCGTTGAGCAGAGGCGGCCGGGCGTTCCCCCCGCCTGGCTGGTCCACGTGGCGGTGACCAGCGCGGACGACAGCGCCGCACGCGCTCTCGATCTCGGCGCCACCGTGCCGGTCGAGCCGTTCGACGTCCTCGACGCCGGCCAGTTCGCCCTCCTCCACGACCCTCAGGGGGCGGCCATCGCCCTCTGGCAGTCGAAGACGCACCACGCCGCGCCCATCGACGAGCCGGGGTCGTTCTGCTGGAGCGAGCTCCACACTCCTGACCCGGAGGGGGCCCAAGCGTTCTACACGGCGCTCTTCGGTTGGAAGGCGAAAGAATCGGCCGAATACGTGGAGTGGGTCAATGACGGGCGCCCCATCGGCGGCATGATGAAAGAGAGTGACGGAGCGCCGCCGGGCTGGCTGGTCTACTTCGCCGTGGAGGACTGCGATAGGACGGCCCGTCGAGCAGAGGAGCTCGGCGGCACCGTCCAGGCCGGTCCGGAGGACATCCCTGACGTCGGCCGTTTCGCCCTCATCGCCGATCCGCAGGGATCGGCGTTCGCGGCGATCAGGTTGCAGGGATGACACGGCGCGCCCGTGTCACTTCTTTCGGGTGTAGGTGATCTCCATCGACCGGAACATCGCCCCATCCGGACCGGGGGTCCACATCTCGAAGACGTGCCTGTCGGGGCTCACCACCGTGATCTTCTCCTCGACTGCCATGGCCTTTCCGGTCACCGGATCGCCCATGGTCCCCTTGAACGTCCACTTCTTCCCCCCCTCCTCGGCGGTGCCGGTGGTGGTCATGAGCGCGGTGCTCATGCTGTCGATCCATGTGCCGAAGTACTCTTTGCGGATGTTGTCGTAGCCGGTGTAGCCGATCCCCTCGAAGGGCTGCCCCATCGCCGTCCCGTTGAAGCGCTGCTCGACGTAGCGGCCGCCGAGGATCCAGCGGTTCTCCGACACACCGGCTGACTCCTGGGCCGGGGCGCCGGGAGCGGGCCACCACTTGAGGGTGACATTCCATGTGCCGGCCATCTGGTCGAGCAGCCTGTGGGCATCCCCCGGCGTGGAGGCCTTCTGGTAAGCCTCCATCAGCTTCATCTGCTCGGGACTCATCTGGGGGTGATCGTGCTGGGCGAAGAGGGAGATGGCGAAAATGAGACAGACCGCGGCCGTGAAAAAGACCTTCGAGCGCATGGCGCCTCCTTCTGTTGGTTGGGTGACGTTGAGCGGAAGGGAATTCTATCGCTGTCTACAGCCGGTAGACAGCCGGGGAGGATTTTGGATTTTGGATTTTGGATTGTCCTCATCCCTCATCCCTCATCGCTCATCCTTCCCACCGGCTCGACCCCGTGCAGGCGTTCCTCGACGTACTCCCGATCCCACGGGCGGCTGATCACGCAGGAGTTGATGCCGCCGACGCCCATGCTCAGCTTTCCGCTGTAGCCGCGCGAAACCTCGTATCCCTCGGCCTGGACGAAGCGCGCCGAGTGGACCCGGACGTCGGCGTGCAGATCCCCCTCGGTCAGGGCCATCGGGAAGAGCCTCCCCTTGGCCATCCCCAGGTGCTGCGCGGTCAGCTCCCATCCCCCCCCGACGGACATGCCGTGGCCGAACGTCCCTTTCCGGGCCGTGAAGATGACGTCGGGGTGGAGCATCTCCAGCGAATGCTCGATCTCGGTGGCGTCGCCGGGCGTGGCGGTGGCGTGCATGTCCCAGGTGGTCACCTCCTCCGCCTGCACGTTGTCGAGCGCGGCCTTCATCGCCAGTTGCGGTCCTCCTTTGGAGGGGGTGATGATGTGATGGGCGTCGGAGGAGGTGCCGATCCCGACGATCTCCATCCCCAGCGGCCGGAAGCCCCCCCGCATGAGCGCCTCCGCGTCGCCGACGATCCAGACGCACGCTCCCCCCGCTACGTGCGTCCCCTTCAGTCCGGTCAGCGGGCGCGAGACGCCGGCGTCGGCCGAGAGGACGTTGGCGTTGTAGAAGGCGGAGATGATGGTGGGATGCGGGGGAGGATCGGTCATGCCGATCACCACCGCCGTGGCCTGGCCGAGCCGGATGGCGTCGGCGGCCATCTTCGCCGCCACGCCGAACGAAGCGCAGGCGGCGACCGGGGCGAAGGAGGGGCCGTTGATCTTCCCGAGCATGGAGATCTGCGCCGCCGGGATGTTGGCGATGTTCCAGAGGAGGTTCGGCGAGACGCTGGCCCACGGCTCCTCCGGGCACCCCCACTTCCTGTTCAGGGCGCGGATCCTGTTCAGCTTCTGCCGGATCGAGGAGAGCTTGGCCGAGCCGGAGGAGGGGGGGACCGGCTCCCCGTGGACTTCGCGCGCCTCGGCCAGGTACTGCACGAGGGCGTCGCTGCGGGCGGCCCAGAACGCCTCCCACTCGTGTTTTGCGTCGATCCATTCTTCCGACCCAACCTGCAGCTTCCCCGGATCAGACGGAGCGCCGCTGTCGTCACCGCGGCCCCGCTGCAGGAATTCGCGCAGCGCGGCACACCGCTCGGGCGCGGCCCAGAACTCGTTCCATCGCCGGAACGAGCGATCGAATGCGATCGACTGCTCGTGCTGCACGGTGATCTCGCCCAGGCCCGTCCCGACGTAGACGTGACACTTCGTTCCCAGCGACTGCAGGAAGGCTTCGATTCCGGGGTTCTGGCCCAGCGCCTGGATGAAGGCACCGATGGCGTACTGCACCATCGGCCCCATCTTCTCCTTCAGTTGCGCGAACTTGGCGGGTGGAAAGCGGGCGTCGAACCAGTCGTGGTAACGCTCGAAGTCGAAGTCGGGGTAGCCGACGAGGAAGTTCGAGGGCCCGAAGCCGCGAAACGGCTCCAGCCAGGTGTCCGTCCGCTCCAGGTTCCGCTCGAAGGCGTCGATATCCGGCGATTTCGGCGCGATCACGCCCCAGCCGAAGATGCCGATCCGCTTGCGCTCACCCATACGGGGGCGATTGTAGAGCACCGGCGGCGTGTGGCCGGCAATGGCGCTCTGCGGTTCATCTCCGCTTCACCGGCGCCCGGCGCCGTTAACCAGCTCGGGATGACACCTGTCAGCTCTTTTGCATTACTCTCCGGCCGTGAAGAGATCGATTGTTTCCCTGATCCTGGTGGCCGTGGTGGCGCTTGCGGCCTGTGCGCGAGACGAGGGCGCCACGGCTGGCGGCGAGGAGACGGCGACCATCGGCCGCCCCGAGCCACAGCCGGGGGAACTCGGAACCGACGCGCTGAGTCAGACCGTGGAGCTGGAGGATGGCCGTTCCGAGGCCGAGGGGGGCGTGGTCACGAATCCGGATCCGAAGGTCCGAGTCGGCTCGCCGATCCCGCCCGACACGGCCACGCAGACGAACCCACCCCCTCCACCGCGGCAGCCGTAGAGATGTCTTCCGCAGTTTCGGCGCTGTACGAGCCGCTGATCGCCCGTGACCTCGAGGGCATCGGGCCGGCCATCCGCAGATTTCGCGAGACGGCCGATTCGGAGGATCTCTACCTCGCCGTGGCGCGGTTCGCCCTCCTCTCCTATGCGCCGGCGCAGCACGCGAAGCACGCCGTGCTCGCCGTCCTTGCGGCGTTCGAGCTGCGGGACGACTACGGCGGGCGATGGGATGAGCTGCTCGCCGAGTGCGCGCACTACGCCGCGGCCAGCCGCCAGCCGTGGAGCGAGCCGCCGATGCTCGAGCCGCCGGCGGTGGAGGAGGGGGGGCCGGCAGACCCCGACGAGCTCCGGGCGGCGATCGAGGCCGGCGACCGCCTCCGCGGCGAGCGCTGGCTGGCGCGGCGGCTCGACGATCCCGCCCTGCGCCGCGACCTCGTCACCGTTTCCGCCGAGGACCTCTCCGACCTCGGACACAAGCTGATCATGACCAATGCCGCGCTGAAGCTCGAGCCGATCCTCGGCGCCAGGGGACGGTTCGCCACGTTGCGCATGGCGGTCTGGGAACTGACCGCGTATCACGGCCAGCCCCCGCCGGCGCGCGCGACACTCGATCCCGCCGCTCTCCTCGACCGGCTGATCTCTCGCTGCGCCGCGGAAGCGGGATCGCTCGAGTCGGCGCACGCGGTGTTCCTCTTCGACGCCGCTCTCGAACGCGATTCCCTCGACGCCGTCTCCGGACATCTCGACGCCCTTGCAGCGCCCGCGTCCCCAACGGAAGTCACGCTTCCCTCTCCTCCGAAGGAGCCGCCGGTCTACCGCCTCGGCCGCGACCTCGGAGCCGCGCTGGAGGCGCACGCCGTCGCGAAGAGGCTGCGGAGGACCCTCCCCGGTGCGCCGCTCGACACGTTCCTGGCGGCCGTGCACCACAACCTCGAGCACGGCCCGTCGCTCGAAGAGTGGAGCTTCGCATGAGGCTCGTCCTCGCGCTCCTCTTCTGCGCCGCGACTGCCCGCGCTGCCAGCGTCCCAGACGCAGTGGCCTGGGCGGCCGACACGCCGCCGTTCGACCGCGCGCTCTGGTTCGTGCTGGTCGAGGAGGAGGATGGGACGGTCGTCCATGCCGAGAATGCGCGGGCGCTGGCCATTCCGGCCTCGGTTCGCAAGCTCTTCTCCGCCGTCACCATCGCCGAATGTCTTCCCCTTGACGGCCGGCTCGAGACCGAGCTGTGGCAGGAGGATGAGGACCTCATCCTGAAGGGTGGAGGCGACCCGTCGTTCGGCGCGGAACGCTCCGGCTACTTCCCCGAGGTGACGGCGTTCGAGCCGTTCCTGCGCGCGCTCCACGCGCGCGGTGTCCGGCGCATCCGCGACGTCGTTGCCGACGTATCGCTGTTCGACCGCGTGACGATCCCGTATCAATGGAAGATCGGAAACATCCTCAGCCGCTACGCGGCACCTGCCGACGCCGTGGCATGGTCGGAGAACGTGATCGGATCGTATGCGGTCGCCAGCGCGGGGCACCTCGCGGGAATGGCGTTCCACGATGCGCTGGAGAACGCAGGGATCGCCGTGGAGGGGCGGGTGCGGGTCGAGACGGAGCCCCGCGAGTGGAGCCGGCGCATCGCAGCCGCGCCCGCGCCGATGACCTACGACCTGCTGGCGACGGTCCTGAAGCCGAGCCACAACCTCTTCGCGGAGATGCTCTACAAGCGCGCTTCCGCGGGCGCGGAGCCGGCCTCGTACGACGCCTCGCGCGAGCTGGAACGGCGCTTCCTCACCACGGAGGTGGAGATCGACGAGACATCGTTCCGCTTCGTCGACGGCTCCGGCCTCGCGCCGGACGATCTCGTCACCCCCGACGCGGTGGTGAAGCTCCTCCGCTGGATGAACCACCCCGCGCGGCGCGGCGTCTGGTGGGGCCTTCTGCCGCAGCCGGGCGCCGCCGAGGGAACGTTGAGGAGCCGCCTGCTGAGCGTCGGGGACCGTCTCCGGGCCAAGACCGGAACCGTGGCCGGCGTGAATGCGCTGGCCGGAATCATCGAAGGGAGGGAGGGCGGCTTCCGCTATTTCGTGGTGATGGTCAACCACCACATCGGATCGTCGGCCGCCGCCAATCGCCTGATCGACTCGATCGTCGAAGCCGCCGCCGACTTCTGACCGCGTTCCCATGCCTTCTCCCCCGCTCACGGTCTCTTGCGCAGGAACTCCTCACCGAACATCGTCATCGCCCGCACTTCTCCATCGGCGCCGAGGTGGAAGGTGATCCGCTCGTCGACATCCTCCTCCTCGATCACGGTGGAGAACGTATCGAAGTGGTAGTGCGTGAGGGGCATGCGCAGCCGCTGCCACGTCACGACCAGGTGATCATCGTGGACGGCGACCTCCGCCTCGCCGTAGGCCGCGCTCGCGTACGTTCCGGCGTAGGCGGGGAGGTCCCGCGAGGGGGCGGTATCGCGGTGACGTTTGGCCTCGCGCTCGAGCCTGGCCCTGGCCGCGTCCTCTTCCAGCTTCTTCTCGCGGGCGAGAAAGTGCGCGTTCCAGTCGCGTGTTTCCCTGCCGAGCAGAAGGTCGAGCAGCGCGTGGCGGAGGGCGATGAGGCCGTAGCCGCGTCCGATGTTCGTCAGCAGGACCACCCCGGAGCCGTGTCTTGGGAGGAGGATCACCTGCGCGCGGTGGGAATTGAGCGAGCCGCTGTGCCACACCAGGAGCTCGCCGCGGTAGTCCTGCACGCGCCATCCCAGCCCGTAGGTGGTGAAGTTCGTGAGGGCGCTCTCCTCGCTCGAGCTGTCGCCGGCGGGGAGGATCGTGTGCGGCTTCCACGTCTCCCGCAGGGCGGTCTCGGAGAGGAGGCGCGTTCCGTCGATTGTGCCGCCGTTGAGCTGGAAGCGGACCCACCGCGCCAGGTCGCGGGCCGAGGACTTGATGGCGCCGGCCGGTCCGAGGCTCTCGTAGTCGTTGGTGTGCCACGGGCGAACGCGCTGCGCGGAGGAGTCGTAGCGGTGGGAGGAGGCGCGCTCGGCCCGCAGCCAGTCGGCCTCGGAGACGACGGTGCTCTTCATGCCGAGGGGCTCGAAGATGCGCCGGGCCACGACCTCGTCCCACGGCATTCCGGCGGCCGCTGCCAGAGCCTCGCCGGCAGCCATGAACATGATGTTCTGGTATTGGTACGAGGCGCGGAAAGGCCTGTTCAGCTCGACCGAGGAGAGGCGGCGGATCACTTCCTCGCGCGACCAGCTCGTGTAGTCCCACAGCGCATCGTGCCGGGTCACGCCGGTGCGGTGGGAGACGATGTCGCGCAGCGTCACCAGCGAGTCGGCGCAGGGGTCGGAGAGCTGGAAGTAGGGGAGATGCTTTCGCACCGGGTCGTCCCAGCTCAACTTCTTCTCGCCGGCGAGCATGGCCAGGGCCGTGGTGGTGAAGGCCTTCGAGGTGGAGGCGATCTGGAAGAGCGTGTCGGGGGTGACGGGCGCCGTGCCGCCGGCCTCGCGCACGCCGAGGCCCTCGAGGTAGACGACGCGATCATCCTTGATCACGGCCACGGCCATTCCGGGAAGACGCCAGGCATCGACGGTGGCGCGTGCCAGGCGGTCGATCGCCGCCCTGTCGACCGGCTGGGCCCCGGCGGCGGTGGCGATCAGAAGGAGGACGGCGAGAGAACGAGCTTTCATGCGGCCAGTGTAGCCGCGGTACGATGCCCGGCCGTGGCGAACGTTCTTGAGCCGGACGGCCCCGAGATGCGGCGCCTCGTGGACGAGGCCATGCGCCGCATCGTCCGGCACATCGAGTCGCTCCCCGAGCAGCCGGCCGCGAACGTGGAGGGAGCGACCGAGTACGCCCGCACGCTCATCGAACCGCTCCCCGAGAGCGGCGCATCCTACGAGGAGCTGCTCGATCATCTCTTCGAGGACTGCATCCCGCGCTCGTTCAACGCCGCCGGCCCCGGGTACCTCGCCTACATTCCCGGCGGCGGCATCTTCCACGCCGCCGTGGCCGACCTGATCGCCGACTCCGTCAACCGCTACGTCGGCGTGCACGCCGCCGCGCCGGCCCTCGTCCAGCTCGAGACGAACGTGGTGCGCTGGTTCTGCCAGATCGTCGGGTACGGCCCCCGATCAGGAGGGGTGCTCACCACGGGCGGGTCGCTGGCCAACCTCATCGCCGTCGTCACCGCGCGGAAGGAGCTCCTCACGGAGCACTTCTTCGGCGGCACGCTCTACTGCTCCGACCAGGTGCATCACTCCTTTCAGAAGGCCGCGAACCTGGCCGGGTTCCCGTACGGCAACGTCCGCGAGGTCCCGACGGACGGGAAGCTCCGCATCCGGCTCGACGCGCTGCAGGAAGCGATCCGGCGCGACCGGCAGGAGGGGATGACTCCTTTCTTCGTGGTCGGCAGCGCCGGCACGACGAATACCGGCGCGGTCGACGAGCTGGAGGGGCTGGCCGCCGTCGCCCGCGAGCACTCGCTCTGGCTCCACGTCGACGGAGCGTACGGCGCGTTCTTCATGCTCACCGGGCGGGGCAGAGAGGTCATGCGCGGCATCGAGCAGGCGGACTCGATCGTTCTCGATCCCCACAAGACGCTTTTCCTGCCGTACGGCACCGGCGGGCTGGTGGTCCGCGACGCCGGCGCGCTGCGCCGCGCGCACTCGCTTCATGCCGAGTACCTTCCGCAGATGCAGCAGGAGGACGAGCTGGTCGACTTCTGCGAGATCTCGCCGGAGCTCTCGCGCGACTTCCGCGGGCTGCGGGTCTGGCTGCCGCTGAAGATGTTCGGCGCGGGCGCCTTTCGCGCGCAGCTCGACGAGAAGCTCGACCTCGCCGCCTGGGCCGCCGCCGAGCTGCGGAAGATCGACGGCATCGAGATCGTGGCGGAGCCGCAGCTCACCGTCGTCGCCTTCCGGCTGCGAGGCTCCGACGAACGGAACCGCCGCCTCCTGGAGGCCATCAACGCCAGGAAGAAGGTCATGCTCACGGCGACGCGGGTCGGCGGGCGGTTCGTGATCCGGATCTGCGTGGTCTCGTTTCGCACGCACCGCGACCGGATGGAGGCCTGCCTGGAGGACATTCGCGCGGCGGCCGCCGAAGTGAGCTGATGTCCAAAATCGTGCTCACCGCGGTCGTCGCCGAGCTGGGGCGCCGGTGAAGCCTTCTCCCCCGCCTCCGGCGGGGGAGAAGGTGGCCCTGAGCGCAGCGAAGGGCCGGATGAGG
>DATLEX010000249.1:0-2188 GCA_035525045.1 Thermoanaerobaculia bacterium
TCCTCTTCATCGACGAACTCCACACGGTGGTCGGCGCCGGCGCCGCGGAAGGGGCGATGGACGCCTCGAACATGCTCAAGCCGATGCTCGCGCGCGGGGAGCTGCACACGGTCGGCGCCACCACTCTCGACGAATACCGCAAGCACATCGAGAAGGATGCCGCGCTCGAACGCCGCTTCCAGCCCGTCATGGTCGGGGAACCGACCGTCGAAGACACCATCAGCATCCTGCGCGGGCTGCGCGAGCGCTACGAGATCCACCACGGCGTGAAGTTCAAGGACTCCGCGCTGGTGGCGGCCGCCGTCCTCTCGCACCGCTACATCCCGGATCGCTTTCTCCCCGACAAGGCGATCGACCTGGTCGACGAGGCGGGGTCGCGGCTGCGCATGGAGATCGACTCGATGCCCGCCGAGCTCGACGAAGTGGGCCGGCGGATCATGCAGCTCGAAATCGAGCGCGAGGCGCTGCGCAAGGAAACCGACAAGGCGTCGCAGGAGCGGCTCCAGAAGCTCGAACGGGAGCTGGCGGACCTGAAGGAAGAGATGGACCGGCTCTCGGCGCACTGGCAGCAGGAAAAGGACACCATCCAGGGCGGGCGCAAGCTGAAGGAGGAGCTCGAACAGGTCCGTCTCGAGATGCAGCGCGCGCAGCAGGCCGGCGACTACGCGAAAGCGTCGGAGCTCCAGTACGGGCGCATTCCGCAGATGGAACAGCAGATCCGAGACGCCGAGGGGAGGCTGGCCGCCCTGCAGCAGACCCAGCGCATGCTGAAGGAGGAGGTCGACGAGGAAGACATCGCCGAGGTCGTCAGCCGCTGGACGCAGATCCCCGTCAGCCGGCTGATGGAGGGGGAAATCCAGAAGCTGCTGAAGATGGAGGAGCGGCTGCACCGGCGCGTCATCGGCCAGGACGAAGCCATCACCGCCGTCGCCAACGCGATGCGCCGCGCCCGCGCCGGGCTCCAGGACCCGAACCGGCCGCTCGGCAGCTTCATCTTCCTGGGCCCGACCGGCGTCGGCAAGACCGAGCTCGCGCGCGCGCTCGCCGAGTTCCTCTTCGACGACGAGCACGCCACGATCCGGATCGACATGTCGGAATACCAGGAGAAGCACACCGTGTCGCGTCTCATCGGCGCGCCCCCCGGCTACGTCGGCTACGAGGAAGCCGGCCAGCTCACCGAGGCCGTGCGGCGGCGCCCCTACTGCGTCGTGCTCTTCGACGAGATCGAGAAGGCGCACCCCGAGGTCCTCAACGTGATGCTCCAGCTCCTCGATGACGGGCGGCTGACCGACGGCAAGGGGCGCACGGTGGACTTCAAGAACAGCGTGGTGATCATGACGTCCAACGCCGGGAGCCACTTCATCGCCGAGGCGGCCTCCACCGGCCTGGATGAAGGCGTCAAGCGCCAGGTCATGGACACCCTTCGCGCGGAGTTCCGCCCCGAGTTCCTCAACCGGGTGGACGAGATCATCATCTTCCACGCGCTCAGCCGCGAACAGTTGCGCGCGATCATCGACGTCCAGCTCCGCGGCCTCGTGAAGCGGCTGGAGGATCGCAAGATCCAGGTCGAACTGAGCGACCGCGCCAAGGACCTGCTCATCGCCGAGGCCTACGACCCGACTTACGGCGCGCGCCCGCTGAAGCGGACGCTCCAGCGCCGGGTGCTGGACCCGCTGGCGATGCGCGTCCTGCAGGGGGGCTTCCACGAGGGGGACCTCGTCCGCATCGACGCGCCGGCTGGTGATCTCGCGTTCGAGAGGACGGAGGTAACGGAGGTAACGGAGGCAACGGAGAAAAGCGTCTAACCACAGAGGAACAGAGATAACGAAGATCTTTAGGTTTTCTCCCTAAAAAGAATTCTCCGTTAACTCCGTTCCTCTGTGGTTCAAACGGTTTTCTCCGTTGCCTCCGCCCCCTCCGTTCTCTCACACGCGAAGCGTGTAAGATCGAGAGCAGATGCCGGATCAGCCGCCAGTCAGAACGCCCAATCCGCGGGGCCGCAAGCCCGGGGAGCGCCGCACGCCGGGGGCCGTCGGGCCGCCGCGGTCCGCCATGTGGTACGTCCTGGGCTTCCTCCTCCTCCTGGCCGTCGCGCAGGCCGTGTTCTTCTCGGCCCGGACCGGCGAGACGGTGCCCTACAGCGACTTCAAGACGCTCGTCCGCGAGAACCGGATCGAAGAACTGACGC
>DATLEX010000262.1:0-10978 GCA_035525045.1 Thermoanaerobaculia bacterium
CGTTCTGTCCTTTCATGCAGGTCCACATGACCTCGAACCTCGGGCCGTGGGATTTCGGCGAGGAGGCGCAGGAGATCTTCCGCCGCTTCGCCGTCCTCCGCATGCAGCTCTTCCCCTATCTCTACGACGCCGTTCACGAGACCGCCCGCAGCGGCATGCCCGTGATCCGCCCGATGGTCCTGGCCTTCCCGGAAGATCGGGAGGCGCGCAAGGAGATCTACCAGTTCGCCTTCGGTCCCGACCTCATCGTGGCGCCGGTGTACCAGCGGGGAACGAGGAGGTCGGTGTACCTGCCGAAAGGAACGTGGTTCGACTACTGGAGCGGCGAGCGCCACACGGGACCGCGGCACGTGGAGGTGGAGGCCCCGCTCGATCGCATCCCGCTCTTCGTGCGCGCCGGCGCGATCATCCCCATGCTTCCGCCCGACGTGATGACGCTGGTGCCGCGCCACGCACGGATGGATCGCGGGGTCGTTTCGATGGACGAGCGCCGGATCATCCAGATCTGGCCGGGCGCGGCCGGCGAGCGGACGACGTGGGACGGGTTGCGGGTGCGCCTGGAGGCGGGGGCGGTGCGTATCAGCTCGAAGACTCCCCGGCCGGTGGAGGTGCGCGTGCGCGGCACGACCATCGGAAGCTTCGACGCGCTCACTGCAGAGCAGCGGCTAGCGCTGCCGTGAGGGAGCGGCAGCGGCGAGTCACGCCGGCCGGTGACATTTGACTTGACAGCGGAATTGCGAAGCACCACACGCTCGTTCGCCCCCTGCCCCTCACCGAGGATTCCGACACCATCTTCGACCTCCGGCTGGAGAAAACCTTCCGCCTCGGCCCCATCGGTCTCGGGCTCATCGGCGAGGTGTTCAACGTCTTCGACGACAAGCTCTACACCGGTTACAGCGGACTGATCCCCTTCAACAGCACCAACCCGCATTTCGGCCAGCCGAGCAACGTCGTCTTCGGCTCGGGCCGCCGCTTCCAGTACGGCGCCCGGATCTCCTTCTAGCACTCTCACCCCCTTCTCCCCCACCGCCAGGTGGGGGAGAAGCGGTCTTCCTTCCAAGCTCCCCTATACTGACGGGCGGTCATACGTCCAATGCCCGTTCTCCCGCTTCTCCTCTTCGCCGCGATCTTCCTTGCCCTCTCCACTCCTTCCGCGGCACATCCTCAGAATGACGCCGGCTGGGACGAGGACAACCCCGAGGCATTCCTCGAGTTCAGCATCGAGAGCCGGGGGACGGCCGAGTGGCGGCGCTCGAACGGCGACCCGGTGAGCGTGCGGATCGATCGCAGGCTTTCCGGTGAGCTGGCCCTGCGCGGTGCCTATTCGCACGCCGACCTCGTCGCGCAGACGCAGTCACCCTCCGCGGCCGTCGCCGCCGCCACCCCGGGCGCGGCGGAGATGGAGCTGGCCCGACAGGCGCAGGCCTGCGGCTCCGATGCGGCGTGCCTCCAGCGGCTGGCCATGCGGGTGATGGAGCTGCAGCAGCAGAAGGTTCAGGCCATGGGTAACCCGCTCCGCTATCTGATCTGGTCGCCCAGCTCGGCCGGCGACAACGGATGCGTGCGCCGCTGGAGCGAGTCGATCGACGACCAGAAGATCGAGACGGTGATGCTGGACGTGCCCGGACGCGGACCGGTTCGCACCCAGCGCACCACGACCGTGCGCGCCGCCCGGCAGCGCCCCTCCCACCCTGGGCCCGTCTGCGCCGCGCCGCCCCTGGCCACCGCCACCGATGGGAGCGGCTGGACGGTCGGCTTCGCCTATCTCGCCGCTGTGATGGCTGAAGCCGAGATCACCACGCGCGACGTCACCACGCGAACCGAGCGTGCCGTGGTCGGCCTGGTCGCCCCGGTTCATCCGGAAGAGGTGGTCATCCGCGGCAAGGACGATCCGCGGGGATCGGTGACGCTCCAGGGAATGATCGAGGAGGAGGGGCGGCAGATCGCGGTGCAGGTCACCATCACCTGGGCGGCGAAGAACATCGCCGAGGTGGAGGCCGATCCGGGCGGCCCGTATCGGGTGACGCGGGGGGAGCGCGTGGAGCTCGACGGATCGCGGTCGCGGGGCGCAGGACTCCGATACGAATGGACGTTTGCACCGGCCAGCTGCCCGCCGGGGCTGGAGCTCAACCGGCAGGCTCGCCTCTCGGGCGTGCGTGCGCAGGCGACGCTCCTCTGCACTACGCAGGCGACGCTCACCGTCACCGACGGCCACAAGACCGACAGCAAGTCCCTCACCGTGAACGTCGTCCCCCGGGAGGGGGAGCAATGGGAGACGTCCTTCACACATCTGCCGGAGGACGGGCTGCTCCATGGTTCCGCCCCCTTCGTCCGCCGGACCTCGGCGGCCGGCGATCGCGATCTCTCCTACGTGGTGAACTTCGTCGGCGGCGAGAACGTCTCGCCGACCGATCCGAGCCGCGATGCAAACGAGACGCTCGAGCCCTTCAGGCAGAAGGGGACATGGGACAACCTCGGCTACACGCTCGAGCAGGTCAGCGATGGTGGCCCGTTCGACGGCGTCTGGTACGTCCAGCAGTACCGGCTCCAGGTCCGGCGCCAGACGCTGATCAACAGGTTCCTCGTCCCCAACGGGACGCCGATGCGGATCGGATCGTTCTACGAGGAAACCGTGCGGCGCGGGACGGACATCGACGCCTGGCTCGAAGCGATTCGCGCCCACGAAGGGATGCGCGACCGCAACGGCGTTCTCGGACACAGCGGCCTGATCGAGAAGGCGCTGCGCGAGAAGGATCCAGCCCGGGAGGTGGAACCGCTGCTGAGCCGCGACCGCGCGGCGCTGGTCCGGGAGACGGACCGGGTGCTGCGCGAGGCCGACTCCTACCTCTGCCAGCAGTCGAAGGATCCCCTTCCGCTGATCTGGACCGGTTCCGTGGCCCTCCCCTTCGACGACTCCAGCGGGTGGGAGATCGTCACCGTCAACACCGGCGGCCGCGATTACGGCACGCCGGGTTGCAAGTGAGCCCCATCAATGGTGCGGGTGGATCAGCCTCTCATCCGCCTGCCCCGGCACCGGCTTGTTGAACTTCACGTCGATCGCCCCCGCCTTCTCCAGGATGCCGAACATCTTTTCCCGCATGGCCTCGGCGCGGCCGCGATGCGCGGGATGCTCGATCAGGTTGGTCCGCTCCTTCGGGTCGGCCTGGAGGTCGTACAGCTCGTTCCGATCCCAGATGCCGTGGTAGTACATGAACTTGTAGCGCTCCTCGCGCAGGGCGAAGACGGTCGGCGTATGCGGGTAATACGACTCCCAGTAGTAGGTGTAGACGAACGCTTCGCGCCAGTCCTTGATCGCGCTTCCCCTCAGCAGCGGAAGGAACGAGCGGCCGTCCATCGGGACCGAGGGCTTCACTCCCGCCACGTCGAGCAGCGTCGGCGCCACGTCGACGTTGAGGACCATCTCCCGCACCTTCGTCCCCGGCGCGATCAGCCCCGGCGCCCAGGCCAGCATCGGCACGCGGATCGACTCCTCGTAGGCGTGCCGCTTGTCGATCAATCCGTGCTCACCGAAGGAGAAGCCGTTGTCGCCCATGTACATCACGATCGTGTTCTTCGCCAGGCCGCTCTTTCCGAGGTGATCGAGCACCCGCCCGACGCTCTCGTCGAGCGCGAGGAGCGTCTCGTGGTAGCTGCGGTAGAACGTGTCGAAGTCCATCGCCCCGTGGTACATGTACTCGACGCCGTGCCAGCCGTAGCGCTGCTCGCGCACCCATTTCGGCTTGTCGCGGTAGTTCCGCTCCGTGTCCGCCATCGTGGCCGGATACTCCGGCCTGACATCCTTGTAGCGGCCCGCGTGCCGCGGCGCCGGAACGAACTCCGCGTGCACCGCCTTGTGCGACAGGTAGAGCAGGAACGGCGCCTTCCCATCCTGCTTCTCGAGCCAGTCGATGGCGTAGTCCGTCAGGACGTCGGTGGTATACCCCTTCGACTCGATCTTCTTTCCGTCGACGTTGAGCGGCTGATCGAAGTACGACCCCTGCCCGGGGAAGCTCACCCAGCGGTCGAAGCCCGGCTGCGGCGCGTCGGTGTGGTGTCCCATGTGCCATTTGCCGATGAACGCCGTCCGGTAGCCCGCCTTCTGCAGCAACTGCGGGAAGAAGACCGCCCCCTTCTTGATCGGCCGGCTGTTGTCGACGACCTCGTGGTGATAGGTGTAGAGCCCGGTCAGGATCGAGGCGCGGCTCGGCGAGCAGAGCGAGGTGGTCACGAAGGCGTTCTCGACGTACGCCCCCTGGGCTGCCATCCGGTCGAGCGCCGGCGTCTCCAGGAACTTCGGCGCATTCGGATGAAACGCCATCGAGTCGTAGCGGTGGTCGTCGCCGAGGATGAAGATGACGTTGCGCGGCGCCGCCTGGGCCTCGATGCCGGCGGAGGCGAGCAGCAAGAGCAGAATCATGATCCTCTTCATGGGAGGCGATCATATGAGAAATCGGCTACTCTCCTCCCCGATGCACCGCCTGGCTGCGCTCCTCCTCGCCCTCCTGGCTCTGCCGCTGGCCGCCTCCCCCCGCATCCGCCACACGATCAACGAGCAGTGGCGATTCGCGCCGGGTGAGATCGAGGCGGCGCACGAGCCCGCCTTCGACGACAGCAGCTGGCAGCGGGTCAACCTCCCCCACACCTGGAACGCCGCCGACGCCTTCGACAAGACGGTCCGCTACCGGCGGGGGCCCGGCTGGTACCGGAAGTCCCTCACCCTCGACCCTGCGCTGAAGGGAAAACGGCTCTTCCTCTACTTCGAAGGAGCGAACCAGGTCGCCGGCGTCCACGTCAACGGCCGACACGCCGGGCAGCATATCGGCGGCTACACCGCGTTCGTCTTCGACGTGACGGAGCTCGTGGTCCTCGACGCCCCGAACGTGATCGCCGTCCGCGTCGACAACTCGCACAGCGACGACATCCCGCCGCTGAATGCCGACTTCACCTTCTACGGCGGAATCTACCGCGACGTCTGGCTCATCGCCGCCTCCCCCACGCACGTCACCGTCACCGACCACGCCTCTCCCGGCGTCTTCATCAGCACGCCGGAGGTGTCGGCGGCGCGCGCGGTGGTCCGGATCAGGGGATCGGTGAGCAACCACGGCGGCCGCGCGGCGCGGCTGCGCGTCGTGAACCGGATCCTCGATGCCGCGGGAGTGGAGGTCGCCGCCCTCCGCTCCAACCTGACCGTCAGGGCAGGCGCGTCGGCCGCGTTCGACCAGCGCTCGCCGGTCATCGAGCGGCCGAGCCTCTGGTCACCCGACGACCCGTACCTCTACCGCGTCCGCACGGAGGTGTACGACGGGAACGAGCTGGTCGACGCCCTGGAGAACCCGCTCGGCTTCCGCTGGTTCAGCGTCGACCCCGATCGCGGCTTCACCCTCAACGGCAGGACGCTGAAGCTCTACGGAACGAACCGCCATCAGGACTACCCCGGCTTCGGGAACGCGCTCGGCGACGACCTCCACCGCCATGACGTCCGCCTCGTGAAGGAGACCGGCTTCAACTTCCTCCGCCTCGCCCACTACCCGCAGGACCCTGCTGTTCTCCACGAGGCCGACCGCCTCGGCCTCGTCGTCTGGGAAGAGATCCCCATCGTCAACATCATCAGCACCTCCGCCGCCTTCGCCGAGAACAGCGAGCGGATGCTCGTGGAGATGATCCGCCAGCACTACAACCATCCCTCGATCGTCTTCTGGGGCTACATGAACGAGGTGCTGCTCCGGAAGCCCGACCCCGTGCCCGACCGCTACTACGAGATCGTCCCGGAGCTGACTCGCCGCCTCGAGGCCCGCACGCGCGCCGAGGATCCGTCGAGGCTGACCGTGATGGCGCTGTCCTTCGACGAGGTCGGCAACGACTACGGCATCGGCGACGTCCCGCACATCCTCGGCCTCAACCTCTACTTCGGCTGGTACTACCACCGCGACGACTTCGGCGCGCTCGGTTCGTTCCTCGACCGCGTCCATGCCGAGCGGCGCCGCCCGATCATCGTCAGCGAGTACGGCGCCGGCACCGACGAGCGCGTGCACACGACGCGGCCCGTCGCCTTCGACTTCAGCTCCGAGCACGGTCAGAACTTCCACGCCGCCTCCTTCCCGCAGCTCGAAGCGCGGCCGTTCGTCCTCGGCACCGGGGTCTGGAACCACTTCGACTTCGGATCGGCCGGACGCCAGGACACGAAGTTCGGCCTCAACCAGAAGGGCCTCTTCTTCTACGACCGCACGCCGAAGGACACCGTCTTCTACTACCAGGCCGCGCTGCTCGATCAGCCGGTGCTCTACATCGCCCGCGAATGGAGCGAGCGCGCCGGGAGCCGGCCGGAGGACCGCCGGCAGCCTGTTTGGGTCTACACGAACCAGCCCGAGGTGGAGTTGTTCGTGGGCGGCCGCTCCGCCGGCGTGAGGAAGGTCGAGAACCGCACCGCGCGATGGGAGGTCGTCCTCGCCGATGGGGCGAACTCGATCCGCGCCCGGGCCGGCTCGTTCGAGGACCGCATCACCATCGTCTACTCCGACCGGACCGGCGGATCGTTCCACGCGGTCAATGCCGGCGCGCACTACGCCCATCTCGACGAGGCCCACGTCTACTGGGAGCCCGACCGCGAGTACGTCCCCGGGAGCTGGGGGCACGTTGGCGGGAAGGCCGCGCGCACGCACCACCGCATCTTCGCCACGAAGGAAGACCCCCTCTTCCAGGCCTCCCGCGAAGGGATGGAGCACTACCAGTGCGACGTGCCCGACGGGACGTACGAAGTGACCCTCGGCTTCGCGGCCACGGCCGCGCGCGCCTTCTCGGTCCACACGAACGGATTGAATACCGCCGTCGCCCTCACCCCCCACACGGCGATGACCCGCACGCTCCTCGTCGAGGCGAGAGACGGCGCCGGCATCCGCATCGAGTTCACCGGCGAAGCCTCGATCGCCGCGATCATGATCCGGCAACCATGATCGCCAGCACCGACATGGAGGAGCGCGGGCGGCGCATCGGCCGGGCCATGGCCCGGCCCGCAAAGAGCAGCGGCATCCGGCATCTCGTCTTCCTCTCCTCACTCGGCGCTTTCGATGCGCTTCCCCATGGTGGCGACCCGCGACATCGCGGTGGTGCCGACGCGAACGTCCTGCAGGCGTGATCGCCTGAGATGTGAGACATGCGGCGCCTCTCACTCGCGCTCCTCCTCCTCCTCGCCGCCTGTGCCACGACGCGGCCGGCAACCGATGCTTCGCTGCGCGTCATGACCTTCAACATCCGGCTCGACCTGGCCAGCGACGGGCCGAACGCCTGGCCGCACCGCAAGGAGGCCGTGGCCAGCATGATCCGCTTCCATCGAGCCGATCTCGCCGGCCTGCAGGAAGCGCTCCCCCACCAGCTCGCCGATCTCGACACTCTCCTCCCCCAGTTCGGCCGCTTCGGCGCCGGCCGCACGGCCGAGCGCAGCGGCGAGCACTGCGCCGTCTTCTACCGGAAGGAGCGGTTCGATGTTCTCCAGCACGACACGTTCTGGCTCTCCGAGACGCCGGCCGTGCCCGGCAGCAGAGGATGGGACGCGGCCTACGAGCGGATCGTGACGTGGGGGAAGCTGCGCGACCGGCGCACAGCCCGGGAGTTCTTCCTCTTCAACACGCACCTCGACCACGTCGGCGAGCAGGCCCGGCGCGAGGGGACGCGGCTTCTCATGGCGAAGATCGACGAGATCGCCGGCGGCGCCCCCGTCATCCTCACCGGCGACTTCAACGCCATCCCCGGATCGGAGCCGTATCGCATCGTCACCGCCGGCGGATTCCGCGACGCGATGCACGCCTCGCGCAATCCCCACCACGGCCCCACCTCAACGTGGAACGCCTTCCGCGCCATCGAGCCTGGACGGCGGATCGACTTCGTCTTCGTGCGTGGAGCGGCCGGCGTGGTCGAGCACGCCATCCTCTCCGATACGCTCGACGGCGGCCGCTTCCCGTCGGACCATCTTCCCGTCCTCGCCGAGGTGAGCGTTGGGAGGCGGTGAGCCGATCGGCGTCGGGCTGATCGGGTACGGGAAGGCGGGCCGCGTCTTTCACGCTCCGCTGATCGCGGCCGTTGACGGGCTCGAGCTGCGGAGGACGGCCCGGCGCGACGACGCCCGCGATCTCATCGCCGATCCGGCCATCGAGCTCGTCGTCGTCGCCACGCCGAACAGCTCACATTACGGCCTGGCGCAGGAGGCGCTGCTGGCGGGGAAACACGTCGTCGTCGACAAGCCGTTCACCGTCACCTCCGGCGAGGCGCGGCGCCTGGTCTCGCTCTCGAAGGTCCACAACCGCGTCCTGTCGGTCTTTCACAACCGCCGCTGGGAGGGCGACTTCCTCACCGCGCGGCGGCTCATCGCCGAGAACGCCCTCGGCCGGCTCGTGTCGTACGAGGCGCGCTTCGACCGATTCCGCAACGAGCCGCGCCCCGGCGTCTGGCGCGAGTCGGCCGAGCCGGGAAGCGGCGTCCTCTACGACCTCGGATCGCACCTGGTCGATCAGGCGCTCTTTCTCTTCGGCAACCCGGATTCGGTCACCGCCGACGTCCGCACCGAGCGCGAGTTCGCCGCGGCCGACGACGCCTTCGAGGTCTGGATGCACTACCCGGGCATGCGGGTGACGCTGCACGCCGGGATGCTGGTGCGGGAACGGACTCCGCGCTACGTCGTCCGCGGGACGACGGCGACGTTCGTCAAGTTCGGCCTCGACCCGCAGGAGGCCGACCTCGCCGCCGGCCGAAATCCCCGCGACCCCGGGTGGGGCCGCGAGCCGCGCGAGCAGTGGGGGACGCTCATCACCGACGATGGCCGCGAGGAGACGATCGAGACCCTCCCCGGCCGCTACCAGTCGTTCTACGAGAACGTCCGCGACGCGATTCGCGACGGCGCCCCGCTGGCGGTGACCGCCGAGCAGGCGCTGCAGACCATCGAGATCATCGAGGCGGCCTACGAGACTTGGCACCCTCCTGCCGGCCGGCCGTGATCAGCCTCACGCGGACAATCGGGCACGACGCGGTTACCATTCCGTGTTCTACCGAGGGGGTTGGTGATTGAGTGCATCGAGCGGCGAGGAAGTCGAGCTGATCGTTCTCGACTGGGACGGCGGCGAGGCGTTGCTGGAGTGTCTGCACTCCATCGACGTCCAGAGCCATCCTCCCTCCCGCGTCATCATCGTCGACAACGGCTCGCGCCTCCCCGTCTACCAGCGCCTCCCGAAAGATCTGCTGAAGATTCCCTACGTGATCCTGCGCAACGAGACCAACCTGGGATTCACCGGCGGGATCAACCGGGCCATGACCGAGGTGCGGGCGCCGTTCGTCGGCTGGATCAACAACGACGCCATGCTTGCGGAGAAGTGGATCGAGAAGCTGCTGCCGGCCGTGAGCGGCGAGGGGAAGGTGGCCGGCGGGCAGAGCATCATCCTTCGCGACAAGACCACGATCGACGGCGCCGGGATCAGCATCGAGGAGGGCCTCTTCCGGCAGATCGGCCACGGCCAGAAGGTCGCCGCGCTGCGGCAGGTTTCGCAGCCGTGGGGGATCTCCGCCACGGCG
The DNA here is from genome assembly GCA_035525045.1 of Thermoanaerobaculia bacterium. Lineage (GTDB taxonomy): Bacteria > Acidobacteriota > Thermoanaerobaculia > Gp7-AA8 > Gp7-AA8 > DATLEX01. Next base: position 9,556 of record DATLEX010000262.1, read on the forward strand.
GCGCTGTTCCGCACGCACGCGTTGCGGGAAGCGGCGATCGCCGGAGCCGTCCTGCGGCCCGACTTCTTCGCCTACTACGAGGACGTCGAGCTCTGCGCGCGGCTGCGGGCCCGCGGCTGGAAATTCAAGCTGGTGCCGGAGGCGCTGGCCATGCACCGCGGCTCGTCGAGCGCGGTGAGGCTGGGGCGGGCGGGAGTACGGATGCGGGTCCGCAACCGCTACCTCGTGGCCAGGAAACATCCGGGCGTCGGCAAGGTCTCCGCGCTCATCGGCGAAGATCTGTCGTATGCCGTGAGAGAGTTGATGGGCGGCCACTTCCGCTTCGCCCTGCACCGGCTGCGCGGCGTGGGCGAGGGACTGACCCGCCGATGAGGCGGCCGCGGCGCCGCATGCTTCTCGCACGCCAGGATCAGTAGGGCAACTCGTCTGGTCCCAGGCCAATGTGGTCCGGCTCCGGATCCTCATTGAACTGCACCGCTTCGATTTCATGCCGGCCCTGCAGCGAGGCCCTGGCGACGCGATGCATCCCGTCCATCACGGCTCCGTTCGCCGACAGGATGATCGGGAATGACAGGTCCGCCTCTTCGATCAGTCTCATGTGCTCGATCATCGCTCGCCACGTTGGCCTTTCGTCTTCGCCGAACCAGGCCTCGTCCAGCTCTCGAATCTCACTGAGCGGAAGGCGCTTCCGCGGCAGGCGGCTCGAGAGCTGGACCAGCCGGTCCACGTCCCACGCCAGCAGACCGCGACTGGAAGGTCGAAAGTAGTACTGCTTACGCAAGGTGATCCGCTGGTGCCTCTTTTCCCGAGATCGGTGAGCGGCGGCGCATCGTCATCTCAGTTCGAACTTCCCCTCCAGACCCGACACCGAGCTGGGGGCGATCCAGACGCGGAAGGTGCCGGGCTCGAAGACCCATCGCCCTTCGTGCCAGAACTCCAGGTCGTCTTTGCGCAGCGTGAACTCGACGCGGCGGCTCTGCCCCGGCGCGAGCGTAACGCGCTGGAAGCCCTTCAGCTCCCGCACCGGGCGGGAGACGCTCGCCACCGGGTCGTTGATGTAGAGCTGCACGATCTCGTCGCCGGCCCGCCCCCCCCCGTTCCGGATCGCCGCCGAGACGGTGATCGGACCCGACTCCCCCCCCGTCACGCGCAGATCCGAGTACTCGAACGTCGTGTAGGAGAGACCGTGGCCGAACGGATAGAGCGGATCGTTCGGACTGTCGATGTACTTGCTCGTGTATTTGAGCTCCGGATCCTCCGGGCGGCCCGTCGGCAGATGGTTGTAGTAGATCGGGATCTGCCCCACCGAGCGCGGGAAGGTGATCGGGAGCTTCGCGCTCGGATTGACGTCGCCGAAGAGCACGTCGGCGAGCGCGTGGCCCCCCTGCGTCCCGGGGAACCACGGCCAGACGATGGCCGGCAC
>DATLEX010000267.1:0-5580 GCA_035525045.1 Thermoanaerobaculia bacterium
AGAATTGAGAATTGAGGTGGCGCGCTCCGCGCGCAATTCTCAATTCTCAATTCTCTCACCACCCAGGCCGGGACGAATCTCCTCCACGAGCTTTGCAAATCGCAGTGAGATGCCCTTCGTCACCACGATCTGCTTGAGGTAGTTCAGGGAAGTGATCGCGGCGGGGAGGCCGGAGATCGCCGTGGGGATGGAGGCGAGGCGTCCTGCCAACTGGATGGTCTTGTCCATGGTCGTGTACTCGGCCGAGAAGAAATCGGCACGCGCCTCGCTCTGGTAGGCGAGGGTGAGGAGGTAGATGTCGGCGACGAGCTCCCGGAAGCGCATCTCCGAGCCCCAGGCGAAGCACTCGCCGTTGCGGACGCTCTCCAGGAATTCCTGAACGTTCTCTCCTTTGGCCACCGTGTGCACCTTGGCCACGTGCTTGAGGGTATGGGCGTCGGAGCCGCCCACCATCGACACCCGCCGGCCGTGGTCCTTCACCGTGGTGACGAGCTGGTGCACCATCCGGTTGTGAAAGGAGGCCATGGCGCCGTTGAGCACCTCGAAGATGTCGAACATCTCCAGGAGCTCGGCGATGTAGCGGGCGGCGACGTTTTTCATCCGGTAGTTCTGGAAGAGGTGGTTGACACAGAAGATCAGGCGCTCGGACTTGAGATAGGGGACCAGCTCCCGGATGTCGGGCCGCAGGCGCTGGATCTCGCGGTGCTGCGCCTCGGTCAGTCCCCAGACGCCGATGTGGATGCGCTGGCCGGTCTCGGGGAAGTGGGTTTCGACCTCTTCCCCGATGAAGAAATCGTCGAGGTCGGGATGCTTGTTCAGGAGGTGGAGCGCGCCGTCGATGGAGTCGTGATCGGTGATCGTGACATAGGACATGCCGCGCTGCTTCGCCATCCGGTAGACGTCCTCCGGTGCGTTGTAGCAGTCGCGCGTATTCGCCCTGCGGAAGTACTTGAACACCGAGAAACGGCTGTGGCAGTGCAGATCGGCCCGCTTGAGCGCAGGATCTTCGAGTACCGCCCCGGCAGATCGATCGTCAGGCTTCACGGGACGTTTGTTTCAACCTCCATGCATTTTCTACAATTCGCGTGCGGCGACGTGGAACGATCAGTATACGGAAGCTCACCAGCTCATGGCCCAACACAACCGAGGCAAGCCGCCGACTCCGAACCACGTATCCGACTGGATCGAGGTCGACGTTCCCACCCGTCTGCCCATCATCCCCCTGGTCTCCTCGGTCCTGTTCCCGGGCGGCGTCCTCTCCCTGCAGGTGGGCATCGACCGGAACGTCCGCCTGCTGAAGGGCCTTCCCGACGATCAGAACCTCGTCGCCGCCTTCTGCCAGAAGAGCGGCGACAAGGAAAACCCGCGGCCGGAGGATCTCTCCCAGATCGGCGTCCTGGCCGCGATTGTCCAGCGGCTTCCGCTCTCCGCTGATCGCTATCAGCTCTTCCTGCAGGGCCGCCAGCGGGTCGAGCTCGTGCAGATGCTGCAGACCGAGCCCTTCTACGAGGCGAAACTCCGCGAGGTCGTCCCGCGGCAGATCCCGAAGGGAGTCAAGGCCGACAACCTGGTCAACAAGGTCCTCTCGCTCTTCGAGAAGCTCGTGGAGAGCGACTCGAAGTACTCGAACGAGCTGCTGAACATCCTCCGGATGAACGTGCCGGAAGGCCCCGATGTCCTGGCCGACCTTCTCTCCTCATTCGTCGCCCTCCCGCTGGAGGAGAAGCAACTGCTGCTCGAAACGGTGAATCCCATCGAGCGCATCGAGCTCCTGATCGATTACATCCAGCGCGACCTCGGCAAGGCCACCGTCGACAAGGAGCTGCAGCGCCAGACCCAGTCCTCCATCGACCGGCGGGAGCGCGAGAACTACCTCCGCGAGCAACTCCGCGTGATCCAGGACGAGCTGGGCGAGACCAACGCCGCCGAGCGCGAGGCCGACACCTACCGCGACCGCGTGGAGGCCCTGCCGATCAAGGACGATCACAGGGCCCAGCTCCGGCGGGAAGTCAGCCGCCTCTCGCAGCTCTCACCCTCCTCCTCCGACTACGCCGTGATCAAGGGGCACCTCGATACGGTGTTCCAGGTGCCGTGGGGGGAGAAGACCGAGGACCAGCTCGACCTGAAGAAGGCCGAGGCCGTCCTCGACGAGCGGCATTACGGCCTGGAGAAGGTGAAGGAGCGCGTCCTGGAGTTCCTGGCCGTCCTGAAGCTGAAGGGGGATCTGAAGGGGCCCATCCTCTGCTTCGCCGGCCCGCCGGGCGTGGGCAAGACCTCCCTCGGCGCCGCTATCGCCGATGCACTCGGCCGCAAGTTCGTGCGCATGGCCGTCGGCGGCGTCACCGACGAGTCGGAGATCCGCGGCCATCGCAAGACCTACATCGGGGCCATGCCCGGAAAGCTCATCCAGAGCTACATCCAGGTGGGGGTGAACAACCCGCTGATCATGATCGACGAGATCGACAAGATCGGGAAGGACTTCCGCGGCGATCCGGCCTCGGCCCTGCTGGAGGTGCTCGATCCGAAGCAGAACCACGCCTTCGTCGACCGCTACCTGGAGATCCCCTACGACCTCTCCCACACCCTCTTCATCACCACCGCCAACGTGCTGGACATGGTTCCCAGCCCCCTGCGCGATCGGATGGAAGTGATCCGTCTCTCCGGTTACACGGAGAACGAGAAGCTGAACATCGGCAGGAAACACCTCATCCCCGAGCTGCTCGACAACCACGGCCTCGACCGCGAGCAGGTCTCGTTCTCCGACGAGGCCCTGCTGGGCATCATCCGCGACTACACCGCGGAGTCGGGCGTCCGCAACCTCGAGCGCAAGCTGGCCACGATCTTCCGGAAGATCGCAAGAAAAGTGGCCAGCGGCGAGGTGGACGAGCAGACCACCATCGACGCCGCCGATCTGGAGGCCTATCTCGGCCTTCCCTCCTTCGAGCACGAGTTCGCCGAGCGTCACCCGGAGATCGGCGTCACCACAGGCCTGGCCTGGACCTCGTTTGGCGGCGAGATCATGTTCATCGAGGCCACCCGCATGGCCGGCAGCGGCCGCACCACCGTCACCGGCCAACTGGGCGAGGTGATGCGCGAGTCGGTGCAGGCCGCCTACTCCTACGTCCGGTCGAAGGCGCAGGAGCTCGACATCCAGGACCGGATATTCAGCGAGCACGACATCCACATCCATTTCCCCGCCGGAGCGATCCCCAAGGACGGTCCCTCCGCAGGTGTGGCCATCGCCACCTGCATTGCCTCGGTCATGGGCGAGCGCCCGGTCAGGCACGAGGTGGCCATGACCGGAGAGATCACTCTCCGCGGTAAAGTGCTCTCCGTCGGCGGGGTCAAGGAAAAGGTGATGGCCGCGCAACGTGCCAACATCAAGACCGTGGTCCTGCCGGAAGGAAACCGCAAAGATCTGACCGAGGTGCCGGCCGAGGTGAAGGAAGGACTGCAATTCGTCTTTGCCGAGCGTGTGGAGGACGTGTGGAAGGAAGCGCTGATCCCTCTCTACCTGGTGCGGAGCAACCGCGACCGGAAGTACGACGAGGCGGAGTATCGGGCCGACAAGGGAAAGAGCGACCGCGCAGAACCGCCGCGATGAACCGTCGCTGGATCGGCAACCTGATCTTCGCCGGACTGGTCGTGGTCGTCTTCGCCGGCAGCAGCTATTTCTGGTTCACCTTCTTCGTGAAGGGGCGCTCGCTCCCCACCCCCAATCTCATCGGCAAATCGGTGGTGGAGGCGCGCGCGATCACCTCCGATCTCGGCGTCGACCTGGAGGTGGACGAGGAGCATCGACGCAACTCCGACGGGGTGCCCGTCGGCCACATCGTCTGGCAGAACCGCACGCCCGGGGCGACCAGCTTCATCAAGCGCGGGACCACCCTGCGGGTCGAGCTGAGCGCCGGGCCGCTCGTCCTCCGCGTCCCCGATCTGGAGGGACAGACCCAGGGAACCAGCGTGCTGCGCCTCGGCCAGCAGAATCTCGGCGTGGGAAGTCTCACCTACATCGAGCGCCCAAACGGCCATGGCGTGCTCGCCGCCGATCCGCCGAAGGAGACCGTGGTTGAGGCGCAGAAGCCGGTCTCCCTCCTGGTTGCGGTCCCTCCTCCGCCGCCGACCTTCGTCATGCCCGAGCTGATCGACAAGCCGCTCGAACGCGTGCGGCCGGCGCTGGAGGCTCGCGGCCTGAAGGTGTCGACGGTGAAATTCGAAGCCTACCCCGGAATCGCCGATGGCATAATCATCCGGCAGTACCCCTTGCGCGGCGCGCCGGTGAGCAGCCGCGACCCAATCACCGTGGTGGTCAGCCGCGCCGAAGAAAGCGGATTCAGGGAGCGGAGCCTGGAGGAGAGGATCCCGTAGCAGACCCACGTCATCCCGAGCTGGTTAACGGCGCCGGGCGCCGGTGAAGCGGAGAACCGCAGGTGGCCGAAGGCCGGATGAGGGGTGCGACCGCGCTGACGCTCGGAATGACAGACGATGAATGCCATGAACGAAATCAGGATTGCCCCCAGCCTCCTCTCGGCGGACTTCTCCCGTCTGGCCGACGAGATCGCCACCGTCGAGGGGGGGGCGGACATGCTCCATCTCGACGTGATGGATGGGCACTTCGTCCCGAACATGACCTTCGGCCCGGCCGTGGTCAAGGCCTGCCGGGCGGTGTCGAGGCTGCCGTTCGACTGTCACCTGATGATCGAGCAGCCGCAGCGCTACATCGAGCAGTTCCTCGACGCCGGGGCGGACCTGATTTCGATTCACGTCGAGGCGGAGCCGCACCTCCAGCGGGCTCTGCAGTTGATCCGCGACGGCGGCGCGCGGGCCGGCATCGCCCTCAACCCCGCCACGCCCGCCGAGGCCCTCTCCACGGCCATCGAGTTCTGCGACTACGTGCTGGTGATGACCGTGAATCCCGGCTTCGGCGGACAGAGGTTCCTCGAACCTGTCGTGGCCAAGATCCGTCAAATCTCGCGTCTGGTCCGGGAGAGGGGAGTGCCGGTCTCGATCGAGGTGGACGGGGGCATCGACCCGGCCACGGCGCCGACCGTCGCCGCCGCCGGCGCGAGCTGGCTGGTCGCGGGCTCGGCCGTCTTTGGCCAGGAAAACCGGGCCGCTGCAATGGATGCCATCCGAAATGCTGTTGGAGCGGTTCGGGCCTAAAGGGACTCGATTGGGCAGGGGGGTCTGAGCCCTGAGCCCCGAGCCCCGAGCCCCGAGCCCCCGGATACACGGAGGAGTTTTGAACCGAAGTCGAATCGTGACCATCCTGCTGGTCGTCCTCGTCGCGGCGGCCTGCAGCCGCGGACCGCGCCAGATCCGGCCCGTGGTGGACCCGGAGTTCCTGAACCTGAGCCAGGAAGAGATCTTCCGGCGCGGCGAGGAGCACTTCGAGAACCGGAAGTGGCAGCGCGCCCGCACCCATTTCGCGCACGTCTACGAGAACTATCCGAATGACCCTCTCGGCCGCCGCAGCCTCCTGCGCGTGGCCGATACGTATTACAACCAGGGCGACGCGGTGAGCCTCGTCGAGGCGCAGTACAAGTATCGGGACTTCCTGAACCGCTTCCCCGGCAGCGA
>DATLEX010000272.1:0-9173 GCA_035525045.1 Thermoanaerobaculia bacterium
CCTGTGTGGTGATCCCCTCGTCGCGCCGCAGGGGATCCTTCGCCGTCTTCGCGGCTCAGGATGACACATGGGGGCCGTCAGAACGGCACTTCTTCGTCGTCCTCCACCTGGGTCGTCGTTCCGGCCGCGGCAGTCGCGGCCGGCTTGCGCGCGCCCGCGTACGCGCCGCCCTCGTCATCGCCCTTGCGGTCGAGCATCGTCATCTCGTTGGCGACGATCTCGGTCCGGTATCTCTTCTGGCCCGACTCCTTGTCGTCCCAACTGTCGGTCTGAATCCTTCCCTCGATGTAGACCAGTTTTCCCTTCCGCAGGTATTGCCCGCAGATCTCGCCGAGCCTTCCCCACGCCACGATGTTGTGCCACTCGGTCCGCGTCTGCTTCTCGCCGTTGCGGTCGGTGAATCTCTCGTCGGTCGCCATCGTGAACTTGGCCAGGTTCGTACCGTTCGGGGTCGAACGGACTTCGGGATCTTTTCCCAGCCGGCCGACCAGAATGACCTTGTTGATCATGGATCTCTCCTTGTGGTTGGTGGTCGCATTGGCACTCGGATGCAGTGTGGGCTGGACGGATTCTAGTCGATGCTACAGGGAGTAGAGAGGGGTCCCCCCTTTCACCCGCGGCAAACTTTTCTCCCGTTTTTACGTCTTAAGCTACGATCGCCTTCGTACCCGGTATGAAGATCCGCACTCAACTCGTTCTGGCGTGCTTTGTCCTGTCGGTCCTCCCGCTGACCGGGATCGTCCTCTATTCCTACGTCTCCTCGCGCGACGCCGTGGAGGCCGCCTACCGCGAGGAAGCGCAGCGGCTGACCCGGAACATGGATCGCCGCCTGGCGACCATCCGCGCCGAGCTCGATGAGCGCCTGGCCAGCCTCTCCGACATGCAGATCGCTCCTCAGCGGTCCAACGGCGAAGCCGGCCGCAGCGTGGTCGTCGACAACATCCTGATGGCCATCGGCGAGGCGGCGCCGCTGGTCGAGGCCCTCGAGTACATCCCGGCCCCGCCGGCGCCCCGCGTCAGGCCGGCAGCGGCGGTGGCCCGACCTCCCGCGCCCGCTGCGCCGGAGCTTTCACCGCCGTCCGCCGCGCCGATCGAGGTCTTCGGCGAGGTGGAGGAGGCCACCCTCACCGAGCCGATCGTGATCGATCTGCCGCCCGTGGTGCTGCCGCGATTCGAGATGACGCCCCTGGCGCACGCCAGCATGGCCGAGGTCTCCCGTCTGTCGGCCGAGCTCGCGGCTCGGGCGACCCGGATGAGCAAGGAAGAGCGGGAGGCGAAGAGGAGCGAGCTGAAGGAAAGCTCCGCCGTCCTCGATCGGGAGCTCGAGGTGAGCAGAAACAGGTTCCAGGAGGAGATGAAGGTTGCGCAGGTGCAGCTCGCCGACCGGCGAAGGCGCCAGGACGAACGCCGCCGCGATCGCGAGCGAGCCATCCCGAATCCCGCGCACCCCACCCCCGCCCTGGCGGCGGCCGCGCCGGTAGCCGCCGTCCGGCCGAAGAGCGATCTGTCGGAGGCCGAACGGAAGACGCTGGAGACGAAGAACAGGAAGGCCACGCTCGTGCTGGGCCGCCATTTCGACGTCCCGGTGGAGAAGGAAGGGGAAGTGGTCGGGCAGATCCGTGCGCAGCTCAAGGCCGACGAAGTCCTGCGCCGCGTCCTCGGCGGGCAGGCCGGAGACCGCGACGAGGTCCCCTTCGCCATCGACCGGGAGGGGAACGTCTACGCGCGCAACGACGCCGAGCGCGCCATGCTCGACCGGCTCGGCATTCCCGCCCGGGTGAAGGCCGGACAGAGCCTGAGCGACATCCCGCACTGGATCGTGGTCGCCACGCGCGACGAGGAGAGCGGGCTGCGCGTCGGCGTGGCGCGGCCGGTGGGGGAGAACCTGATCGAGCTCCGGCAGACCGCGGCGCGCAACTTCGGCTACGGCATCGGCCTGATCGCCTTCGCGCTCGTGGGGATCATCCCGCTGGCGAACCATTTCACGCGCGACGTCACGCGCGTGACCGCGGGGGCCGGGCGCATCGCCCAGGGCGATCTGCAGACGCGCCTGCCGGTCCGGGGGAACGACGAGTTCGGGCAACTGGCGCTCGCCTTCAACAAGATGGCCGAGGATCTGAGCGACCAGCAGCGGCGCCTCGTGGCGGAGGAGCGTTCCCGGCGCGAGCAGGAGATTCAGCAACGCCTGCTGGCCGTCGAGTACGAGCGGAAGTCGGTCGATCTCGAGGAAGCGCGCCGCTTCCAGCTCTCCATGCTCCCGAAAGAGGTCCCGCGCCACGAGGCCTTCGACATCGCCGTCTTCACCCGGACGGCGACGGAAGTGGGGGGCGACTACTACGACTTCCACGACGCGCAGGACGGGGGGCTGTCGGTGACCATCGGCGACGCCACCGGGCACGGCGCGCGCGCCGGCACGATGGTCACGGTGATCAAGACGCTCTTCGCCGGGTACGACGGCGCCGACTCGCCGGCCGCGTTCCTCAGCGGGGCGGCGGAGAAGATCAAGAGGATGGACCTCGGCCGGATGGCCATGGCCCTCTCCCTGGCGCGCTTCGAGCCGGCCCAGGTCACCATCGCCACCGCGGCCATGCCGCCGATGCTCGTCCACCGCGCCGGCCACGACCGCCTCGAGGAGGTCACCTTCCCCGCCACCCCCCTCGGGACCCTCGGCGTCGAGTACGCCGAGCACCGCGTCGAGCTCTCTCCCGGCGACACCGTCCTGCTGATGACCGACGGCTTCCCGGAGCTCCTCAACTCCGACGGCCAGCAGCTCGGGTACACCGCGGCAATGCACGAGTTCGGCAAGGCCGCCTCCGCCCGAGACGCCGCCGGCGTCATCGCCTCGCTGGCCGGCGCGGTCAGCGCCTGGCACGGCGAACAGCCGCCCAACGACGACATCACCTTCGTCGTGGTGCGGGTCGCCGCCTGAGAGTACGATCTTCTCATGCACCGGCGCCCCGAGCCGTCCGAGTACGCGCCGTATTTCCAGTCGTACCTCGAGCTGGTTCCGGAGGACGACATCCTCGCCGCGCTCGGAGACCAGGTGGAGGTTACCTCGTCGCTGCTGGGGGGCGTCGACGAGGAGCGCGCCGGATACCGCTACGCCCCGGGGAAGTGGACGGTCAGGCAGGTCGTCGGTCACATGGGCGACACCGAACGGATCCTGGCCTTCCGCGCCCTCTCCATCTCGCGCGGGGAGACGAACCCCCTTCCCGGCTACGACGAGGACTCCTACGTCCGCGGCGCCAACTTCGACTCCTGGCCTTATGCCGACCTGATCGACTCGCTCGGCATCATCCGCCGCGCGAACATCCTGATGTTCCGCCACCTCTCCCCGGAGGCGTGGGATCGCCGCGGCCTCGCCAACCGGAACGCCACCACCGTTCGCGGCCTCGCCTACACGATCCTCGGCCACGAACGACACCATCTGCGCGTCCTGCGCGAACGGTACGGGATTCCACCTGCCCCTTAATCGGGTGCCGGCTTCGACCGTGAAATGCTGTGTCTCGGATCAGGCGTCTCCCCGAGCCCGTGGTCAGGAAGGTCCGCTCGATCAGAACCCGCACGGAACGGCTGCGCCTGCAATGTCCGCGCACACAGGATGTCTGGTAAAGGATCTGTCGTGAAGTGTGTGATTCAGCGGGTCCGGAGCGCATCGGTCACGGTCGGGGAGGAAGTCGTGGGGGAGATTGCCGCCGGCCTGGTCGTGCTCGCCGCGGTCGAAAAGGGAGACGCCGAAGAGACGATGCGGGGGGCTGCGCGGAAGATCCGGGAGCTGCGCATCTTCGCCGACGAGGCAGGCCGGATGAACCGCGACGTCTCGGAAACGGGCGGCTCGATCCTGGCCGTCTCGCAGTTCACCCTCGCCGGCTCGATCGCGAAGGGGCGCCGTCCCGGGTTCGACCGCGCCGAGGAGCCGGAGCGGGCCCGCCGGATGTTCGACCTCTTCGTCCAGGAGCTCGGATCGACCGGCATCCCCGTCGCCACCGGCCGTTTCCGCGAGCAGATGATCGTCCGGCTGGAGAACGACGGACCGGTCACCTTCATCTATGAGCCGTGACGAGTGCCGCCTCGCTATACTTCGCGCTCCATGACCCAGTACCGGCCCGACGAGATCGAGGAAAGGTGGCAGAAGCGCTGGGCCGAGGCGAAGGTGGCCGAGGTCGACGTCGCCGCTCCGGGGAGCAAGTTCTACATGCTGAACATGTTTCCCTATCCCTCCGGCGACCTGCACGTCGGGCACGGCCGCAACTACATCCTCGGCGACGTCCTCTACCGTTTCTTCCGGATGCAGGGGCGCGTCTCGCTCAACCCGATGGGGTGGGATGCCTTCGGCCTGCCGGCCGAGAACGCTGCCATCAAGAGGGGAATCCATCCGCGCGAGTGGACGCTGGGCAACATCAACCGGATGAAGGAGCAGTTCCGGCGGTGGGGCATCCTCTACGACTGGTCGAAGGAGCTCGCCTCCTGCGATCCGGACTACTACCGCTGGAACCAGTGGCTCTTTCTCAGGCTCTACGAGCGGGGGCTGGCCTATCGCGGGAAGGCGCCGGTGAACTGGTGCCCGCAGGACCGGACCGTGCTGGCGAACGAGCAGGTCATCGACGGCCGCTGCGAGCGGTGCGGCGCGGAGGTGATCCAGAAAGAGCTCGAGCAGTGGTTCTTCCGCATCACCGAGTACGCGGACCGGCTCGATGCGGGACTCGACGAGCTGCACGAATGGCCCGAGAAGGTGCGGGCGATGCAGCGGAACTGGATCGGACGCTCGGTCGGTGCCGATGTCGAGTTCCCGGTGCCGGCCCTCGGTCATCCCCTCCGGGTCTTCACCACCCGCCCCGACACGATCTTCGGCGCGACGTTCATGGTCGTGGCGCCGGAGCACCCCGACGTGCCGGCGCTGATCGCCGGCCATCCGGACCGGGGGGCGATCGAGCAGTGGATTGCCGGAGTCCGGAACCAGTCCGCCCTGGAGCGGCAGGAATCGGGGAAGGAGGGGAGGTTCACCGGGCAGTCCGCCATCAACCCGTTCACCGGGAACGAGATCCCCATCTGGCTGGGAAACTTCGTGCTGATGCAGTACGGGACGGGGGCGATCATGTCGGTCCCGGCGCATGACCAACGCGATTTCGAATTCGCCCGGCAGTACGGCCTGCCGATCCGGGTGGTGATCCAGCCGGCCGGCGCGGAGCCGGTCTCGCCGGACGACCTTGCCGAGGCGTTCACCTCGAAAGACGAATCGGCGGTGATCGTCGACTCCGGCCTGATCAGCGGGCTGCCGGTGCCGGAGGCCATCGAGCGGATCTCCGAGGAGGTCGAGCGCCGCGGCATCGGCACGAAGACGGTCCGTTACCGCCTCCGCGACTGGCTCATCTCCCGGCAGCGATACTGGGGGACGCCGATCCCGATGATCTACTGCCAGCGCTGCGGGATGGTGCCGGTGCCGGAGGGCGATCTGCCGGTCGAGCTGCCGATCGATGTGCCGTTCACCGGACGCGAGGGGAACCCGCTGGCGAAGCAGGAAGCGTTCGTCAGCGTTGATTGTCCGTCCTGCGGCGGTGCGGCTCGTCGCGAGACCGACACGATGGACACCTTCGTCGACTCGTCGTGTTACTACGCGCGCTTCATCAGCGCGCACGACGACACGAAGATCTTCGAGAAGAAGCTCGTCGACCGCTGGCTGCCGGTGGACCAGTACATCGGGGGGATCGAGCACGCCATCCTTCATCTCCTCTACGCCCGCTTCATCGCCCGGGCCATGCACGACCTCGGGCTGCTGGCCCATGAGGAGCCGTTCCGCCGCCTCTTCAACCAGGCCATGATCACCAAGGAGGGCTACCGCGACCCCTCCGCCAACATGGCCTGGGTGCCGCTCGACGAGGTGGAGTGGCGGGACGGAAAGCCGTGGCGCGGCGCGACCGAGCTGATCCCGGAGGTCGGGAAGATGTCGAAGTCGCGATTCAACACCGTCGCCCCCGACGATCTGATCGAGCGGTACGGAGCGGACACGCAGCGGGTCTACACCTTGTTCATCGCCCCGCCGGAGAAGGAGGCCGCCTGGTCGGATGAGGGGGTCATCGGCGCCTATCGTTTCCTCGGCCGCGTGTGGCACCTCGGCCAGCAGATTCTTGCCGCGGCGGAACATCCCTCCGCGCGCGAAGCGCCGCGCGCGGTCCTCCGCAAGACGCACCAGACCATCGACGCCGTCACGCGCCGCTTCGAGCGGTTCGAGTTCAACACCGCGGTATCGGCGCTGATGGAGCTCTCCAACGTCCTCGGCGAGCACGTCCCGGGGCACGCCGCCGCGTTGCGCGGGCCGTACCTCATCCTGCTGCAGATGCTCCACCCCTTCGCTCCCCACATGACGGAGCAGAGCTGGCAGCTCTTCGGCGAGGAGGGGTTCATCCTGACGTCGAAATGGCCGGTGGCCGATCCCTCATTGATGGAGGAGGAGACCGTGACCATCGTGGTCCAGGTGAACGGAAAGCTGCGCGGCCAGATCGAGGTCCCCAATCCCCCTGCCGAGGAAGCGGTGATGGCCGCCGTGCAGAAGAACGAACGCGTGCAGAGCTGGGTGGCGGGGAAGCAGGTGTTGAAGACGATCTACGTTCCGGGGAAACTGGTGAATGTGGTGGTCCGTTGACCGTGAACCCCGCGGCGCTTCGCGCCACCCTCTCCCGCAAGCGGGAGAGGGCACGTTTCATGAGAAGCGTGATCATGAAACGAGCTCTCGCAGTCGCCACACTGTTCATTCTCGCCACCAACTGCGGCTACACGCTGGTCGGCCGGGGGAACGTGCTCGATCCGTCGATCCGCACCATCAACGTTCCCACGCTCGTGAACCGCACCACCCGGATTGAGGTCGAGCAACAGTTGACCCAGGAGGTGGCCAGCGAGCTGGTCACGCGGGGGCGGCTGCGGCTCGTCTCCGATCCGAAGATGGCCGACGCCGTCCTTCGCGGCGCGATCTCCACCTTCAACCTCACGGCCGTCGGGTCGGAGCTGGGGAGGGCGACGCAGTACCAGATCTCGATCACGGCGAGCATCGAGATCGTCGACAGGCGGGGGGACGAGGAGCGGGTGATCTGGAAGAATGATCAGTTCCGCTTCGTCGAGAACTACACGGTGGCGCCGGAGACCACCGACGCCTTCGACCAGGAGAGCCGGGCCATCCGGGAGATCGCCGTCCGCTTCGCCCAGACCCTGGTCGCCACGCTCGTCGAAGGGTTCTGAGGGCCCCCCTGGATCACGACTTGCATTGGAGGCCGGGCAAACAGGGAATGCAGCCGATGGACAAAATCCTCATCGCAGACGACGATCCGGCGTTGCGCAGTCTCCTGCGCCTGGTCGCCCAGCGGGCAGGGTTTGCCGTCGACCTCGCCTCCAATGGCCACGAGGCCATCGAGAAGATCGCGGCCAACGATTACATCATCGCCGTGGTCGACCTGATGATGCCGAAGATGAACGGCTACGAGCTCGTCGACCGGATCGCGAAGCTGAAGGTCCGGCCGGCCGTCCTGGTGGTGACGGCCATGACCGACACGTTCCTCCCGCGCCTCGACGGGAACATCGTCCACTCCATCATCCGCAAACCCTTCGACATCGACATGGTCACGGCAGTGCTGACCGAGCTTGCCGCGGCCGTGAGGTCGTCCGGTTCGGAAGGAGAGGAGTCCACCGGCACGGGCAACGTGATCGAGTTCCGCGGCCCGGCCTGCTGATGTATTACAAGATCGAGCGCACGTATCTGACCGACGCGGACGGCGACTCGCACTGCCGGGTCGACGCGAAGCCGCATCTCGTTCCCGCCACCTCCGCGCCGGCCGCGGCGGCCGCCTTCATCGCCGGCGAGCAGGCCACGCTCCTCGGCGGCGCCAGCGGCCTGCCGGGCGACAAGGCCACCGCGACCGGCTCATCCGGCCGTGGGGTCTTCGTGATCTTCATCGAGCGGGCCGCCGAAGCGATTCGCGACGTGCGGCCGGAGCGCCGCCCGTCCCTCTGAGCCCTGAGCCCCGCCAACCGGCCTCGGATCGCGGCTTCTGATCTATCCTTAATTCTTCTCTCATGCTTTCGCGCCCCTACGAGGCCCGGATCAACGTGCGATGCACGGCGACAGGGTGCGCCTGCGAGCAGACGGTCAGCGGCTGGATCTATCAGGCCGGCGAGCGCGGCGAGATCATCGAGCGGCCCCTGCCGAAGGACTGCGAGAGCTGCGGCCACGCCACCGTCGCGCACACGACGATGCGCATCGAGAAGGGAGCCCCGATCGATCGCCGCGTCCGGCCGCTGAGCCAGGCTAGCTCTCCTCCCCCTCCATCGCGGCCATGATCCGGTCGAGCTCCTCGACCACGTCGGGGTCCTTCACCTCCGGCGGGCGCTTGTCGCACTTCATCATGTGCCCGCCGAGCAGAGAGCGCATGGACGAATAGCCGCCGGCCGTGAGGCCGAACACCCTGCCGCACCACGGACACCGCGCCAGGATCTTTTTTGCCACGATATCGTTTTCGCACGGCGCTCGTAAACGAAAGGCCCGCCAGGCGTCAGAAAAACGTCATCGGAGCCGCAGGTGTGAGGAAACCGTCAGCACGGCGGTACGCCGGGAGGAAATCGGATCTGCGGGGCAACCGGTCGAATTCGGAACTCCGTGGGAGGGGCGAAAACCGGGATGGCTGAACTTTCTTCGGTCCGGAGGGGTAGGGATTTGCCCTCCACGATCACTCCCTCTGTCAGGCGGAGGTCTCTCCGCAGGGTCCAAAGGAGCTGATTGCGCGATCCCTCTTGTGTCGCCGGGGGGGTGGGGGGGAAGGTGGCACTCGTCGCGGCGTTTCTGGTCGCGGCCGTGGCCCTTCCTGCGCCCGCCGTGCTCTTCCCCGAGCCGCTGCACCTGGTGCGGGAGATCGAGGATCCGATCTCCGGGACGACCGTCAGGATCCACGAGTACTGCGCCGGAGACCGCATCGTCACCGTCAACGGCTCGCTGGTGGTGATCGCCGACTACGGGCGGCAGGAGCTGACCGAGGTCGACCGGAACGCCGGGACGTTCAGCATCACCTCGTTCGCCGATCTGGCCCGGGCCGGAGCGGCCTTCGCGCCGCGGGAAACGGCGGTGAGCGCCGCCGGGGAGGGACGGATCCTCGCGCCGGCCCGCAGCCCCGACGGGCGGCACATCGAGAGGT
>DATLEX010000286.1:0-2445 GCA_035525045.1 Thermoanaerobaculia bacterium
GCCTCTCCACGGCTAACGGTTAACGGTTAACGGTTAACGGTTCACGGTTAACGGCTAACGGCTAACGGTCAGGGCAGCTTCAACACGTCCGTCGTCCCGTCGGGGAACGCGGCGGTGATGGCCACGGCGGTGGCGTCGTACGACAAGGTGATGCGCGTGCCGTCGGGCTGCCGCACGATGTCCTGCTGCTTGCCGTCCACGGTCGTCCCGCTGCTGATGGCCCGCGTCTCCGACTCCGGTCCGACCAGACGCCCCGACGCGTCGGGGCAGCGGTTGCTCGTCGCGGTGATCCGTTCGGCCAGACGCCGCACCGCCGGCGCGTCCTTCGCCGGGCACGACTGCACCAGCGTCACGGTCGTCTTGTAGTAGAAGCGGACGCAGCGCTGCGAGTCTTCCTGCCGTCCGATCCGCGTCTGCGCCAGGAACGTCCATTGACACTCCTTCGGCAGCGATCCCTCGGCCGAAGCCTGGCTCTTGCTGTCCGCGGCGGCGAAGATCAGGTCCTTCGGGACGAACTCCGCGCCGGCCACCTTCACGCCGGCAGGGGCGGGGATGGCGAGGAGAAGCAGCAGGAGAAAAAGAGGAGACCGGGCCACGGGGTGATTTTATCAGCGGTCATTGACACTGGCCACGCCTCCCCCCTACACTGCTCCCCCTTGACGAACAGCCGCACTTCCCGGACGCATCACCGCCACCATCATCCGGTGTAGGGGTGCTCCGTGCGTGCGCCCCGCCGAAAGGAAGGGGCGCCGCCAGACATCGCTGTTTCGCCTGACTGAAACCTCTTCCACCTGCGCGGGGACGAGGTTTTCTGATTCATGGCGAGACTGCGATATCCAACGGGCGTCAGGCCCCTTCTGATCGACGAGACGGCGCGGCGGCGGCGGGTCGAGGCGCGCGTCGTCACCCTGCTCGAGGCCTCCGGCTTCGCCGAGGTCGTGCTGCCGGTGATCGACTACGCCGAGCCGTACGCCGCGGCCGGCGGCGCCGACCCGCGGCAGGCCTACCGCTTCATCGACCGCGACGGGGAGCTGGTCGCCATCCGCTCCGACTTCACGCCACTCGTGGCGCGCGCACTCGCTCCCTCCCTCGCCGAAGCCGAGCTTCCCCTCCGCGTCTTCTACCGCGGCGACGTCATCCGCTACGAGCCCTCACGCCTCGGCGCCAACCGGGAGATGTTCCAGATCGGTGCGGAGATCATCGGCGACGCCGGCGTGGAGTCGGACATCGCCGTGCTCCGGCTCGTCTCCCGGATGCTTCGCGAGCTGGGGATCGAGCCCCTCATCGTTTATGGCGACGAGCGCGCTCCCTCCGTCGTGCCCGAGCGCCTCGAGGCCATCGCCGCGGCGGCCATTCCCGGCTGCGTGCCGCACCTGGACGACGAGCCGACCGGCCGCTACTACACCGGGCTCCGCTTCCGCGCCTACGACGCCTCGCGCCGCGTCGTGATTGCGCAGGGCGGCCGCTACGACTCGCTCTACGAACGCTTCGGCTGCGCGGCGCCGGCAGTCGGATTCACCATCACCGTCGACGAGGTGAGATGACCATGCGCATTGCCATTCCGAAAGGCCGCCTGCAGGAGAAGACCCTGGCCCTCTTCGCCGCCGCCGGATACCGGGTGCCGGATGGAGAGGAGCTGGCCTCGCGCCGCATGGTCTTCAACGGCAGCGGCGTGGAGTGGATCTTCGTCAAGGACTGCGACGTCCCCGTCTACGTCGAGCACGGCGCCGCCGACGCGGGGGTGGCGGGGCTCGATCAGATCCTCGAGCAGGAGTCGACCGCGTGGCAGCCGGTGGAGATGCCGTTCGGGCGGTGCCGGATGATGCTGATCGCCGCCCCCGGCGCGCCGCCGCTGGCGAAGGTGGCGACGAAGTACCCGCGCATCGCCCGGCACTACCTCGAGTCGCGCGCGCTGCGCGCGGAGATCGTCCCCCTCGGGGGATCGGTCGAGCTGGCGGCGGTGCTGCGGCTGACCTCGCACGTGATCGATCTCGTGGAGAGCGGCGAGACGGTCCGCATTCACGACCTGGTGCTGCAGGACCTCGTGACCGAGGTCGCGCCGCGGCTGATCGTCGGACGCGACGCTTACAGGACCAACCCGGCCGAGGTACGCGAGCTGATCGCGCGCGTGGAGGGGGCGGCATGATGCACGAGATCGGATCGAGTCAGGCGGAAGCGGTCCTCCGGCAGATCGAGGAGCGGCGGGGGGAGGCGGGCGCGAACGCGTTGCGCGTCGCGGACGAGGCCATCGCGGGCGTGCGGGAGCGGGGGGACGCCTACGTGGCGGAGCAGGTGGCGCGGTTCGACGGGGTGGAGATCGCGCCGGGGGAGCTCCTCAGAGCCTTCTCCCCGCGCCAGCGGGGAGAAGGTGCCCGAAGGGCGGATGAGGGGCCCTCACCCGGCGCTTCGCGCCACCCTCTCCCGCTCACGCGGGAGAGGGCATTG
>DATLEX010000308.1:0-14054 GCA_035525045.1 Thermoanaerobaculia bacterium
GCTGAGCGGCCTGCATCTGTCCGAGATCATGATCCGGACGGGCATCGAGACCCCGGCCCTCTTCGGGTCGGGGGTGGCGGAAGCAGAGGCGCGCAGCCTGGAGATGGGGGCGGCCGACTTCCTGCGCAAGCCGGTTCGGAAGGAGATTCTTCTCCCGCGCATCCGGTCGATCCTGCGGCGGCGCGAGGCCGGCGCCGGCCGGCCGCGATTCGGGTGATCACGGGGGCCGGGCCATGCAAGATCTGGCTCTGCAGCCGGAAGAGATCGAGCGGCGCCGCGCCGGGCGAGCCTACCGGCTCGCCGTTCTGGAGGTGCCCCTCCTTCGGATCATCGGATTCTCCTTCCTCTCCCTCGGGCTCTACCTCAATAACCGCTACTTCCTCGGTCACTCGTCCCTTCAGCCCTGGGCGGCTACGAGCCTGCTCATGGCCGCCTACTGCGCGGTCTCCTGGGGAGTGCTTTACGCGGCCAAGCGATTCCTGGACCGCGACCTGACCATCCTCTTCCTCGCCTTCGACGTGGTGATCTGGACGGTGATCATTTACATGTCGGGCGCCGAATCGAGCTGGCTCTACTTCATCCTGCTTGTGCGAGTGGCCGATCAAACGCACACCACCTTCCGGCGGTGCCTCGGCTTCGCCGTATTCGTCACGGCCTGTTACGCGGCCATGCTGGGGTGGGTGGCGCTGGTCGACGGGCGTCGGATCTCTCTTCCCGTCGCCGCGGTGAAGCTGACCTTCGTCGGCGTGGCCGCGTTCTACATCACGCTCACCGCGCGGACGGCCGAGCGGAGGAGGGCCCAGGTGGCGGGCGCCATCCGCCTCGCCCGGACCTTGCTGCAGAAGTCGGAGGACCAGAGCAGCGCGCTGCGGGAGGCGAGGGAGCGCGCCGAGCAGGGGAGTGCCGCCAAGAGCGAGTTCGTGGCGAACATGTCGCACGAGATGCGCACGCCGCTGCACGGCGTCATCGGGATGCTGCAACTGGCCATCGACGACGAGCAGTCTCCGCGGCGCGTGCGGCAACTGGAGATGGCCAAGCGCTCGGCCGAATCGCTCCTCTCCACGATCGACGATATCCTCGACTTCTCGAAGATCGAGGCGAGAAAAATCGATATCGAGCCGGTCTACTTCTCCATCCGCGACCTCCTGACGGAGACCCTCAAGCCCCTCGGCGTCACCGCCGCGGCCAAGGGGCTGGTCCTGGCGGTCGGCGTGGCCCACGACGTCCCCGACACCGTCTGGGGGGACCCTCTGCGCCTCAAGCAGGTGCTGGTCAACCTCGTCGGCAACGCCATCAAGTTCACCGACATCGGCGAGATCACCGTGGGCGCCTCCATGACCGACGGGCGATTCCACTGCGAGGTCACCGACACCGGCGTGGGAATCGCGGAGGAGCAGCGCCAGAGAATCTTTGCTCCCTTCGAGCAGGCGGACGGGTCGCGTGTTCGCCGTTTCGGTGGCACCGGCCTCGGACTGGCCATCGTCTCCAGACTGGTGGAGGCCATGGGTGGAACGGTCGATGTCGAGAGCGAGGCCGGAAGCGGGAGCTCCTTCTCGTTCTCCATCTCGTTGCCGACCGATCCCATCGGGTCGATGCCGCGGCGGCCCGCCTGGGAGGGAGGGCTGGCGGGGCGGTCGGTCCTGCTGGTCGATCCGCATCCGGCTTCCCGCGCCCTCATCGCCGAGATGCTGCGCGCTCGCGGGATGGTGGTGACCGAGTGCGCCTCGGCGGCGGAGCCGCCGATGGGGCGCTACGACTGCGCCGTGACCGCGGACGAGGCCGTGCCGATCGAGCCGGCCGTCGTCATCACCTCACCCCTGGAGCACGTTCTCGACGACCGCCCTCGCGTGGTGCGCCCGGTCATGGAGCGCGAGCTGCTCGACACCCTCGGCTCCGCCCTCGGTCTGGTCGGGAAAGGGCCACGCACGACGGTCCGCCCGGCCAGGCCGGGCGACTCGCTGCGGGTCCTGGTCGCCGAGGACAACCTGGTGAACCAGGAATTCGCGGCCGAGGCGCTGCGCAAACTCGGCCATCGCGTCTCGGTGGCGTCGGACGGCGAGGAGGCGCTGCGGATCATGCGTGGGCAGATCTTCGACCTGGCCCTGATGGACGTACAGATGCCGAAGTTGTCGGGGCTCGACGTGACCCGCCTCTACCGGGAATCGGAGCCGGAGGCGCTCCACACGCCGATCGTGGCCCTGACGGCGCATACCGGTATGGATGACCGGCAGAAGTGCCTGGAGGCGGGGATGGATTCGGTGCTCGTCAAGCCGATCGACCTGCGCCAGTTGCAGCAGGTGGTGCGGTCGATGACCGGAGTCGACCCGATCGTGGAGGCCGTCGGCGGCAACGTGAAGCTCCTCGAACGGGTGAGCGATGCCTTCGCCCGGCAGACCCCGGCGCTGCTCACCGCGATGCGGGCCGCGGCCGGCGCCCGCGACAGCGAGGGACTCTACCGCGCCGCGCACACGATGAAGGGTGCGGTGAGCAACTTCGAGGGCGATCCCTCCTATGACCTTTCGGTGATGATCGAGCAGGCCGCCGTCGAGGCCGACTTCAGCCGTGCGGTCGGGCTGGTGGGCAGACTGGAAGCCGCGGTGGCCGCGCTGGAGCGAAGGATCAGCGCCGCGGTCACGAAATGAACGATGAAGGGGACGCGCTCTTCATTCTTCATCATCGCTCCTTCCGTCCTCCTGATTCTTGAGGTAGAAGGAGAGGGACTCGAGATTGATCCGCAGATCGACCGACCTCACTTTAACGCCGCGCCGGAAGCGAATCTGGACGGGGGCGAAGTTGAGCACGGCACAGACGCCGGCGCCAACGAGGGCGTCGTGCACGGATTGGGCGTTCTCGGCGTTCACGGCGATCACGCCGATCTCCACGGCGTTGGTGCGGACGATCTCGGCCAGATTGCTCCAGGGGAGGACCGGGATTCCGCTGCGGGAGGCGCGACCGACTTTCTCGGGATCGATGTCCATCATCCCGACGATGTGAAAGCCGTTGCTGTTGAAGCCGCGGTAGTCGGCCAGGGCCATGCCGAGGTTGCCGGCGCCGACGATCAGGACGTTGCGGGCGCGGTCGAGCCCGAGGGTGCGGGTGAGCGTCTCCTTCAGCCGCGACACGTCATAGCCGACGCCGCGCGTGCCGAACTCGCCGAAGCAGGCCAGGTCCTTCCGGATTTGGGAGGAGTTCAGATGGAAGCGCTCCGCCAGCTCGTGCGAGGAGACCGTCTTCTGGTCGATCGACTCCAGGTAGGTCAGGCAGCGGAGGTAGACCGACAGCCGCCCCGTCGTCAGCTCGGATACTGTGTCGCGGTCAGAGCCCGCCCGTTCGGCCATGGTCGCACGTTCATTGCTGCAACAGTTCCCGCGCGGCGTTCCCGGCCATCTCGAACAGGGGCCTCGGGAAAACGCCGATCAGCAGAATGCCGATCATCGAGATCGCCAGCGCTCCCGTCCCGAAGACCCCGGTCACCGGGACCGGCACCCCCTCGGCCGCGTCTCTCATGTAGAGGTAGTAAACGACCCGCAGGTAGTAGTAGACGGAGACGATGCTGGTCAGGATGCCGATCAGGGCCACGTTCAGGTGGCCCGACTCGATCGCGGTCTTGAAGATGTAGAACTTGGAGATGAACCCGGCCGTGGGGGGGAGCCCGGCGAGCGAGAACATGCAGAGGGCCATCGCCAGCCCGTAGAACGGCCGCCGGAAACCCAGGCCGGCGATGTCGTCGAGCGTCTGCGGGTCGTTCTGATTCTTGTCCAGCATCGAAACCACGCCGAACGCGCCGATGTTCATCAGCGCGTAGACGATGGCGTACACGGCCACGGCGGCCACCGACTCGTCGCGCACCGTGAGCATGGCGATCATCATGTAGCCGACATGGGCGATGCCGGAGTAGGCCAGCATCCGCTTGAGGTCGCGCTGCACGATGGCCACGGCGTTCCCCACGATCATCGACAGGATGGCCATGGCCGCCAGGATCATCGTCCACTCGGTGCGCTGCAGGACCGGGGTCATGGCGTCGAGGAGCCGGGCCAGCGCGATGATCGTGGCCGCCTTCGGCGCCACCGAGAGCCACGCCGCCACTGGCGTCGGCGCTCCCTGGTAGACGTCGGGGGCCCAGGGGTGGAAGGGGGCCAGGGCCAGCTTGAATCCGAAACCGGCGATCAGAAGGATGAAGGAGATGGCCAGCAGCGGGTTCGACCCGTCGGCCGTGGCGAAATGACTCCTGATCCCGTCGATGTGCGTCGACTGCGCCGCGCCGTAGAGCAGGGCCGTCCCGTAGAGGATGAACCCCGTGGCGAAGGCCCCCATCAGGAAGTATTTGAGGCTGGCCTCGTTCGACACCGGGAGGCGCCGGTGGAAGCCGACGAGCACGAAGATGCAGATGGAGAGGATCTCCAGACCGAGGATGATGATCAGCAGATCGAGACCCTTGGCCATCATCATCATCCCCACCGTGCCCCACAGCAGCAGGGCGTAGAACTCGCCGCTGTCGATGCCCTCGCGCTCCAGATAGTCGCGGGCGAAGAGCGTGGCCAGGATTCCCGCCAGGAGGAAGGTCAGATCGAATATCCGCGTGATGCCGCTGATCTGATAGGTGTTGCCGAAGAAGGTCCCCCCGACCGAGAAGGTCTGCGCCCACGTCGCGGCGATCAGGATCATCACCGCCAGCGGCCCGGAGACCGCCCGCGAGCGCGAGGGGGAGAAGGCCTCGATCATCAGGATGACCAACCCTCCAGCGATCAGAACGATCTCGGGCAGGATCGCGTTCACCCAGCCGGGCTCGAGGATCGGCTGGATCATCGCCCGCCTCCCCCTGGAGCGCCGGCGACCTCGCCGGCGTCCCCGGCCACGAGCACCTGTCCGCGCTCCTCGGCCTTGACGATCCTCAGGAGCCGTTCCACCGACGGCTTCATCGGATCGAGGAAGGTGCGGGGGTAGACGCCGATCCAGACCATCAGGATCACGATCGGCACGAGCGCGGCCAGCTCGTTCCAGGCGATGTCGGGCACGTTGCGGTTCTCCTCCTTCGTGATCGGGCCGAAGAAGACTCTCTGGACCAGCCAGAGGAGGTAGATCGCCGCGAGAATGACACCGAGGGCGGCGACGATCGTGGCGGCGGGGACGCTCTGGAAGGAGCCGGCCAGGATCAGGAACTCGCCGATGAACCCGTTCAGCCCCGGCAGCCCCACCGAGGAGAGGACGGCGATGATGAACAGCGTCGCATAGACCGGCATGCTGCGGGCCAGCCCGCCGTAGTCGGCCAGCATGCGGGTGTGCCTCCGTTCGTAGATCACGCCCACCAGGAGGAAGAGCGCCCCGGTGGAGAGCCCGTGGTTGACCATCTGCAGGATCGATCCTTCGATGGACGTCTGGTTCATTGCGAAGATGCCGAGGACGCAGAAGCCGAGGTGCGACACGGACGAGTAGGCCACGAGTTTCTTCATGTCCGGCTGCACCCAGGCCACGAGCGCGCCGTAGATGATCCCGATGACCGACAGCGCCACGAGCAGCCACGCCCACCGCAGGCTGGCCTCGGGGAAGTAGGGAAGGACCAGCCGGAGGAAGCCGTAGGTCCCCATCTTCAGCATCACGCCGGCCAGGATGATCGACCCGCCGGTCGGCGCCTCCACGTGCGCGTCAGGCAGCCATGTGTGCAGCGGGAAGAGGGGAACCTTGATGGCGAAGGCGAGGGCGAAGGCGAAGAACAGGAGCGTCTGGGCCTGGGGCGTGACGCCGATGCGATAGAGATCGGTGATGTAGAAGCTCGGTTCGCCGAAGGCGTGGTAGTACTGGAACCCGATGTAGATGATGCCGAACAGCATCAGCAGCGATCCGGCCATGGTGAAGAGGAAGAACTTCACCGCGGCGTAGATGCGGTTCGTCCCGCCCCAGACCCCGATCACGAGGTACATCGGCAGGAGCGTCAGCTCGAAGAAGACATAGAACAGAACGAGGTCGGTGGCGACGAAGACGCCGATCATCGCCGCCTCCATCACCAGGAAGGAGATCACGTACTCCTTCGGATGCTTGTGGATGGCGTTCCACGAGGAGAGGAGCACGACCGGCGTGAGGAGCGTGGTGAGCATGACCAGCCAGAGCGAGATCCCGTCCACGCCCAGCGAGTAGCTGACGCCCCACTGCGGGATCCACGGCGCGGTCTCGGTGAGCTGGAAGCCGGCCACGCCTTCCCGAAACCTGCCCACGATGGCCAGCGAGACGATGAACGTGACCACCGAGGCGAACAGGCCGAAGGCCTTGATGGCCGAATCGGCCGCGCGGGGAAAGAAAGCCAGCACGACCGCCGCGACGATCGGTAGCCAGAGGACGATGCTGAGTATCGGCATTCCCTACCTTTTGACTAACGAAGAACCCACATGAACACCACCACGCCGATGAAGAACATCAGCGCATAGTTACGAACGTTGCCGGTCTGGAAGAACCGGAGCAGGTCGCCGAAGCCGCGGACCACGAATGCGATCATCGCCGCGATCCCGTCGATGAAAGCGTCGATGATCTTCCAGAGGAACCGCGAACCGATCTCAAGCGGCTGCACGATGACCTTCTCGTAGGCCTCGTCGACGTAGTACTTGTTCTCCACGGCCCTGGCCAGGCGCGGAAGGCGCTCGGCGAAGGCCTGGTCGGCGGGGACCTCGCGTTCCCTGTAGAGCTTCCTGGCCAGCACGAACCCGGCGATGGCGAGCACGGTGGACATGGCCATGACCATCCACTCGACGGTGGCGGAGATGTACAGCCCGTGCGCGCTCGGCATCTCCAGAATGACCGGATGCAGCGACTCGCCGATCCA
The DNA here is from genome assembly GCA_035525045.1 of Thermoanaerobaculia bacterium. Lineage (GTDB taxonomy): Bacteria > Acidobacteriota > Thermoanaerobaculia > Gp7-AA8 > Gp7-AA8 > DATLEX01. The sequence continues at coordinate 6,812 of DATLEX010000308.1, forward strand.
GTTATGACCGAGCACGTGCGGCAGCCCGATCATCCCCCCCACCATCGACAGGAAAGCGAGGATGACCAGGGGCACGGTCATCGACGGCGGCGACTCGTGGATGTGCGTCTCCTGCTCGGGCGTCCCGCGGAAGCGGCCGGAGAAGGTCAGGAAGTAGAGCCGGAACATGTAGAACGCGGTGAAGAGGGCGGCGATCGCGCCGAGGAGGTAGACCAGCTTCCCCACGGCGGGGAAATACGGCGTGGCCCACGCCGCGGCCAGGATCTCGTCCTTCGAGAAGAACCCCGCGAAGGGGGGGAAGCCGGCGATGGCGATCGTGGCGACGAGGAAGGTCCAGGAGGTGATGGGGATCTTCCCCCGGAGGCCGCCCATCCGCCGGATGTCCTGCTCGCCGCTCATGGCGTGAATGACCGCGCCGGCGCCGAGGAAGAGGCAGGCCTTGAAAAAGGCGTGCGTGGTGAGGTGGAAGATGCCCGCCGCGAACGCCCCCACGCCGACGCCGATGAACATGAAGCCGAGCTGGGAGACGGTCGAGTAGGCCAGCACCTTCTTGATGTCGTTCTGGCGGAGGGCGATGGTCGCCGCCACCAGCGCCGTCAGCGCCCCGACGATGGCCACCACCATCATCGCCGTGGGGGAGAGGCGGTAGAGGACGTTCGAGCGCGCCACCATGTACACGCCCGCGGTGACCATCGTGGCAGCGTGGATCAGGGCCGACACCGGCGTGGGGCCGGCCATCGCGTCCGGAAGCCAGATGTACAGCGGGATCTGCGCCGACTTGCCGGTGGCGCCCAGGAAGAGCAGAAGGCAGATGGCGGTGATGACGGCGGGGGCGACGCCGCCGGCCATCGCCACCTGCTGCACGCGCCCGAAATCGACGCTGCCGAGATAGGCCAGCATCAGCAGCATCGCCACCAGGAACCCGAAGTCTCCGACGCGGTTGACGATGAAGGCCTTCTTCCCGGCGGCGGCGGCGAACTCCTTCTCGTAGTAGAAGCCGATCAGCAGGTACGAGCAGAGTCCCACGCCTTCCCATCCCACGAACATGAACAGGTAATTGCTGGCCAGGATGAGGATCAGCATCATGGCCAGGAAGAGGTTCAGGTATGCGAAGTAGCGCCAGTACCCTTCCTCGTGGCTCATGTAGCCGAACGAGTAGACGTGGATCAGGAATCCGACCCACGTCACGACCATGAGCATGACGATGGAGAGGGGATCGAGCTGGAAGGCGATGTCGGCGGCGACGTTCCCGGAGGCGAACCAGTTGTAGACGACGTTGAGGTGGCGCTCACCCGAATCGTACTGGCGGTGATAGTCGATGACCGCCCACGTCCCGAAGAGCGCGGCGCCGAGCGAGGCCAGGATGGCCACGGCGGTCACGAAGCGCTTCCCCCCGCGCCGGCCGAAGAAGCCGTTCAGCACGAAGCCGAGGAAAGGCGTCAGGGGGATGAGCCAGAGAGCATTCAGCATGGATGCAGCAGGTTCTCCTCGCGGATGCGAGGAGAACCCCGCATCCGGCTAATCGTTCCGTCTGTTTCGTTCGGCCCAGTCATCCGAGGATGCCGGGTCGAGCTCGAAGCGTTTCTTGTCGCGTTCCCGCTCTTTCTCGCCGAACTTCAGCGTCTCGTCGTCCTGATACGTCACTCCCACGGAGCGGCCGACCTCGTCCACCACGCTCTGGTCGGGCGTCGGCGTGCTGCCCACCGCCGTTTCCTCGCCGCTGAACTGGGCGTTGGCCCAGTTCGCGTCGACGTCCCCGGCGGTGATCGCCGGGTCGGCGGCGCCGTCCTCCCTGAGCCGGTTGGCCAGCCTCGCTGAGCCCGCTTTCACGTCCGGGACAGGCGGCTCGATCCGATCATCGATTCCGTTCCGGTTCCGGTCCTTCCGCTCCCTCTCTTGCCAGTCAATGAGCTTGTCGGTTTTGTCCATGATCCAGCTCCTTCGTCGAGCTGGATCATTGCGATCCTTGAGCCAAGAGTCTTCCTACCAGTGCATCAGATTCGCCTCGTCCACGTCGATGGTTTCGCGGTGGTGGTACAGGGAGATGAAAATCGCAAGGCCCACGGCCGCTTCCGCGGCGGCGATGGCCATGATGAAGAAGACGAAGATCTGCCCGTGCATCTGGCCGAACTGCTTGGCGTAGGCCAGAAAGGTCAGGTTCACGGCGTTGATCATCAGCTCGATGGACATGAATATGGTGATCCCGTTCTTGCGCGTCAGCACCCCGCAGACGCCGATGGCGAAGAGGATGGCGCTGAGGATCAGGAACCACCCGATGGGGATCATTTCATCTCCTCGCCGATCCTGGCGCGGTGACCGACGGGCCGCCCGCTGAGGAGCAGCGCGCCGACGATGGCCGCCAGGAGGAGGATCGATACCATCTCGAACGGAAAGATGTAGGTCTCAAAGAGCCGCTCGCCGATCATCCGCGCGCTGGAGGTGAAGCGGCTCTCGGGCATGGCCGTCATGAGGGCGTACTTGCTGAGGTAGTAGACCATGGCCGCGGCGAAGGCGGCGCTGGTGAAGTACCCGAGAAACTGCTGAATAGGGCGGGTGGTGGGCTCGGGGGCGTGCTGCAAGTTCAGCAGCATGATCACGAAGAGGAAGAGCACCATGATCGCGCCGGCGTAGATGATGACCTGCAGGGCGGCCAGGAACGGCGCATCCAGCAGCACGTACATCACCGCCAGGGAGAAGAGCGACGCCACCAGCGAAAGCGCTCCCACCACCGGGTTGCGATGGAGGATGACCACCAGCGCGAAGACGACGGCGATGGTGGCGAAGAAGAAGAAGACGGCGTATTCGAGCATTGTCTCGCTACAAACCCTGAGCGCTCAGCATGACCAAACCGATCACAGCCACCTCGCTGCGATGAACGCCGCCACGATCACGATGTTCAGCAGGGCCAGCGGCAGGAAGACCTTCCACCCCAGCCGCATCAGCAGATCGTATTTGAGCCGCGGCAGCGTCCAGCGGATCCACACGAAGACGAACAGGACGAAGCTCACCTTGGCCACGAAGGCCAGCGCGGAGAGGAGGAAGCCGGCGAAGGTCGGCGGCTCCTGATAGTAGGGGATGTCCCATCCCCCCAGGAAGAGCGTGACGATGAGCGCGGACATGGTGGCCATCGCCATGTACTCGGCCATGAAGAAGAGGGCGAACTTCATCGACGAATACTCGGTGTGGTAACCGGCGACGAGCTCCGCCTCCGCCTCGGCGAAGTCGAACGGAAGGCGGTTGGTCTCGGCGAAGGCCGATACGACGAAGACGATGAAGGCCAGCCAGAGCGCCGGGGAGAAGACGTTCCAGGCCGGCAGCGGTATGGCGTCGAACAGCAGGAAGCGGCCGCTTTGCTGCCAGACGATGTCGGTCAGGCGCAGCGAGCCGGCCGCGAGCAGAACGCTCAGCGCAGCCAGGGTCAGGGAGAGCTCGTAGGAGATCATCTGCGCCGAGGCCCGAATGGCGCCGAGCATCGAGTACTTGTTGTTCGAGGCCCAGCCGGCCGCGACGATGCCGTAGACGCCGATCGAGGCCAGGGCGAACACCACCAGGATGCCCACGCTCACGTCCGCGATGATGGGGTGAAACCAGCGCCCTCCCTCGAACACGGTCCGGCCGAAGATCTCCCGCTCCCGCAGGACGAACGGCCGCCCCCACGGCACCACGGCGATGGCGGTGAGCGCGGGCAGCAGCCCGAAGGCGGGGGCCAGGGTGTAGATCCACTTGTGCGCCCCGGCCGGGATGATGTCTTCCTTCATGATGAACTTCAGCGCGTCGGCGAGGGACTGGAACAATCCCATCGGTCCGACGCGGTTCGGGCCCGGCCGGTCCTGGATGAGCGCGCTGCCGCGCCGCTCGACCCACACCATGATGGGGGTGACGCTCAGCAGCACGCCCAGAACGACGGCGATCTTGACCAGCGACAGGACGATGTCCGTCGGGTCGAACGGCATCGCTACCACGCCTCCGCGGGTACGGCGTCCTCGGCGATCTGCATGGCCGGGTTCGCGGCCCGCAGCTCGTCGAAGATGTCCCAGGCGTCCGCTCTCCGGAACTCCGGCGCGCCGGGGAAGAGCTGCGCGCCGACTCTCCGGAGGATCTCCAGGCCGGGGACGGCCTGCCCCTTCGGAGCGAAGGCCTGGTGAATGCGCTGCACGCGACCCTGCAGGTTCGTGTACGTCCCTTCCTTCTCCGCGTGGATGGTGGAGGGGAGGAGCACGTCCGCGGAATCGTTGAGAGGATGGTTCGCGTCCCAGGAGTGGACGATGAGGAACTTCGCCTTGCGGAGATTGGCGGCCACGGCCGGATCGGACGCCCGCTCGCTGAACCCGGCGTCGCAGATGTAGAGAACGTCGATGCCCGCGGCCCCCCTGGTCAGGAGGTCTTCGATTCGGCCCGGGGCCCCCTCGCCGATCATGCCGCGCACGCCGCGGTGGTTCGGTGCCCCCTGCGTACCGACCAGCCAATCGGTGCGTGACTTCATTCTGATCGGCCCGATGGGATCGACCATCACGTCGAGGCCGCCCACGCCGAGCCTGCCGGCGAAGAGTCTCTGCGCCATGAAGGCCTCTTCATTGGTCATGTGCGCGGAGGCGATGACCGTGATCTTCTCCGGCGGGGCCGAACGGAGGGCGTTGGCGACGGCCTCCAGCGCCTCGCTCCAGGTGGAGATGCCGAGGTAGTCGTCGCTGCGGACCTTCGGGACCACGAGGCGGTCCGTGTCGTAGCGTTCGTGCGAGAAGCGGCCGTAGTCGCACATCCAGTGATCGTTCACCTCCGGGTTGACGCGCGGCCGGTAGCGGAAGATCCGCCCGTTGCGGTGACCGATGAACATGTTGCAGCCGACGTCGCAGCCGTTGCACACCGACTCGGCGGAGTCCAGGTTCCAGACGCGACTCTCGAACCGGAACTCGCGCGTGGTCAGCGCCCCGGTGGGGCAGAGGTCGGTCACGCAGGCGCTCATCCAGTTGTCGAGCGGCGTGTCGGGGAAGATCCCGACTTCGGTGGCCGCTCCGCGCTTGAAGAACGCCAGCTCGCTCGTTTCGGTGATCTCCTGGCAGAAACGGATGCAGCGCGTGCAGTGGATGCAGCGGTTCATGTTCTGCACCACGTGAGGACCGATCGGCGTCCGATCCATCCCCGGATAGGTGCGCTTGAACTCGCCGTAGCGCGAGTCCACGGTGCCGTAGTTGAACGAGTAGTCCTGCAGCGGGCACTCGCCGGCCTTGTCGCAGATCGGACAATCGAGCGGGTGGTTGATGAGCAGGAACTCCATCTGCCCCTTGCGGGCCTTGTCCACCTTCTCGTTGTAGACGTGGATCTTCATCCCGTCCTTGACGGTGGTCGAGCAGCCGGCCTGCAGCTTCGGCATGCCCTCCACTTCGACCAGACACATGCGGCACTGCCCGACCACGCTCAGCGAAGGGTGGTAGCAGAAATGAGGGACATGGACGTCGGCCGCCTTCGCGGCCTCAATGGCGTTGATCCCTTCCTGAACTTCGACTTCGAGACCGTCGATGGTAACTTTGGCCATAAGGTCGCTTGAGGTGCAGGTCGAGCGCCCAATCGCGCGGGGGCGGAGTCGAGGGAGAAACGATTCCGGACGAGTCCGTGAAAAGTTTCACAAGGGCCGAGAATAGTCGTTGCTGCCGGAGACGTCAATGGAAGGATGAGGGATGAAAAGTCTCCACCCCTCATCCTTTGAGAGTCAAAGGCCGGGCTCGGGCGCGGGCTCGGGAAGGACCCATGCGGGTCGAGGTGCGCACGAAACGCATCAAGTTCCCGACGCCCCAGTGAATGAACCGGCCCGTGCCCGCGCCCGAGCCCGAGCCCGGCTTTTATCGGTAAACTCCAGACTTCGATCGCCATGAGAAAAGATCTCGTCATCGCCGTCATCGCGTTCCTCGCCATCGGAGCCATCTGCTATGGCCTGGCGGCCTTGCAGCCCGACCTGCCGCCCCCGCTGCCCTTCACGGCCCTCGGAGGGGGAAGCGAGAAGGTCGTCATGCGCGTGAACGGCGAGGCCATCACGGAGCGGCAGTTCAACAACTTTCTCCTCCAGGCCCCGGAGCAGATGCAGTTCTTCTACGCCACGCCGGAGGGACGGCGCATCCTGGCCGACGAGGTGGTGAAGCTGAAGGCGCTGGAACAGGAAGGGCGCCGTCTGGGGGTGGAGAAGGACCCGGAGGTGGCCATGCGCGTGGAGATGACCCGGGCGAACATCCTCGCCGGGTCGGCGCTCCGGAAGATCATCGGCTCGCCGAGCGAGGAACGCATCCGGGCCGAGTACGAGAAGGAGAGGAAGCAGCTCGAGACGCGGGAGCTCAGCCACATCCTGATCGGCTACGTGGGAGGGGCGGTCGGTCCCCGGGCGGGCAGGCCGCTGACCGAGGCGGAGGCGATGCGGAAGGCCGAGCGCCTGGCGGCGCGGATCCGCGGCGGTGAGGATTTCGCGGCCCTGGCGAGCGCCGAGTCCGACGACGTCGACTCGGCGCGCAACGGCGGTTCCCTCGGCGCGATGCCGCCGGGCAGCATGCCCCCCGCGCTCGAAAAGGCCACGGCCAACCTCCAGCCCGGCCAGATCAGCGCCCCGGTGAAAAGCGAGTTCGGCATCCACATCTTCCGGGCCGGACAGCCGGTCGCCCAGCCGTACGACGCCGTGCGCGATGCCCTCGCCGCGCGCATCCAGCGGGAGGAGGCGGAGGCGGCGATGCAGCGGCTCCAGAAGGCTGCGAGGGTGGAGCTGGATCCGAAGTTCTTTCCGCCGCCGAGGCAGCGGCCGGGGGCGTGATCGACGTTAACGGTTAACGGAATGGAGTCCTGCATTGCGCATCCTCGTCCTCGGCGCCGGCCGGATGGGTCTCGGCGCCGCCCATGATCTCGCCGCGCAGCCCGATGTCGAGGAGGTGACGGTCGCGGACGTGGACCTGGGGAGGGCGCGCGCAGTGGCGGCGCGGATCGGGCACGGCAGGGTGACGCCGGTCCGGCTCGACGCTACCCGGCGCGGCGATGTTCTCGAGGTCATGCGCGGGCATGCCGCGGCGATCAGTTGCGTCAACTACTGGCTGAACGACGAGCTGGCGCGCGTGGCCATCGAGGCGGGGACGAACTTCTGTGATCTCGGCGGCAACAACGACGTGGTCGCCGCGGAGCTGGCCCTCGACGATGCCGCCCGGCGCAAGGGGGTGAGTATCATCCCCGACTGCGGGCTCGCCCCAGGCATGGTGGCGATGCTGGCCACGCA
>DATLEX010000008.1:0-4766 GCA_035525045.1 Thermoanaerobaculia bacterium
GGGACGCGGACGCGCCAGAGCTGCTGCGGGCCGTGCGTCGGTGAATCGCGGAAGATGTGGACCTCGTTCATGCGCAGCCGGTTCAGGCGGCGCGTGCGGGGGTACCACTCCGTCGACAGCTTCACGTCGTGCGAGCCGGCGAAGGTGAGGCTCTCGGTCCAGGAGCCTGAGATGTAGGGGCGGGTCTGCTCGTTGGTCTGGTCGCGGTCGTAGTTGCCGCTGGTGGTGTGAATGGAGCCGGCGGCATTCGCAAACTGCGTACGAGGATTGGTGCCGTTGCGTCCGTCGGTGGCATTCGGCTTGTCGAAGTAGCTGACCAGCAGGTTCACCAGCGAGGTGTCGCTGGCCTGGAAGTCCCAGTTCACGCCGGTCATGTAGCCGCCGAACTTGCCGACCGGCGTGGCGTCGTAGGTGAAGCTGGCGGTGCCGAAGCTCGGATCCAGGACGCGCCGGTCGTGCTGGTAGGTCCAGATCAGGTGGTGGCGGTCGGCGGGGCGCCAGGTCAGTTTGCCGTAAGCCTCATGGCCGCGCGTCTCGCGCCGGTAGGCGTCGACGTTGAAAATGCCTTCGCTCTGCCGGAGGTATTTGTCGGAGAGGAAGTACCAGAGCCTGTCGCGGACGATGGGACCGCCGAGGTGCACTTCGGGGAAGTAGGTCTCGATGTCGGCCGGCTGCGAGCCGGGGATGTTCGTGTCGTTGAAGCTCTGCGGGGCGATGACCACCGACAGCCCTCCGCTCAGGTCGTTGCCGCCGCTGCGGGTGACGATGTTCATCAGGCCGCCGCTCCCGAAGCCGGTCGATGCTTCGAAGCCGCCGGTGCTGATGCCCACTTCCTTGATGACAGCCTGATTCATGAGCGTGGTCGTGCCGGCGTTCACGTGGTCGCCGGCGTCGATGCCGTCGACGAACACCTTGTTCTGCGACACGGAGGCGCCGTTGATGCTCGGAGCGCGGACCGTGGACAAGAAGGTGGCCGTCTGATCGCGGACGCCGGGCGCCATGACCCAGAGGTCGCTGTACTGCTGCGCGGTGGAGATCGGAATCAGCTCGACCGCGGCTGCGTCGACCGTGTAGTTCCGGGCGGTGTTGCGCACGTCGATGACCGGCGGCTCACCGGTGACGACCAGCGTCTCGGCGGCGGTGGCCATGGCCATCCGGAAGTTGACCTGGGCCGTCTGGCTGACGCGCACCTCCACGTTGGGGCGGGTCATGGATGCGAATCCGGACAGCTGGCTGGCCACCAGGTAGTGGCCGGGGGGGAGCCGCCGGATCATGTACTCGCCGTGCTCGTTCGTCACCGTCGTCCTCGTACCGATGAGGGATGGACTGGTGATGGTCACCGTCACTCCTGGAAGTGCGGCGTTCGATGCGTCGACGATCGTTCCGCCGATGCTGCCCGTCTCCTGCTGGCCGAACGCCTGGGCGGCGATCGTCAGGACCAGAACTACCATTGCAATTCGCCGGGTCATGCTGCCTCCTCTCTCCGTCTATTCGCTGGCGCGGGCCGGCTTTTCGGCCATGAGCTCGCGCAGCTTGTTCTTGATCACAGTCAGATCACCGCCACCGCGGTGCTCGAGTCGCACGATTCCCCGCCGGTCGATCAGGAAGGTGTGGGGAATCGGCGAGACGCCGTAGTCGATGTGCGTCTTGTTGGCGGGGTCGACCGCCACGGGCCAGGGGAGCTTCTGCCGGTTGAAGAAGCGGCGGACCTGCGCCGAGGTCTGCCTGGAATGATTGGTGATGCCGAGGATGACCAGGTCGGAGCCGAACTCCTTCACCCACTCCCGCATCTCCGGATACATTTCGATACACGGCTTGCACCACGTGGCCCAGAAGTCGAGCAGGACGACCTTCCCCTCCAGCGAGCGCAGCGTCTGCGGGTCGGAGCCGATCCACTCGGTGGCCTGCAGGGCCGGAGCGCGCCTGTCGAGCAGCGACTTCGGATCGATGTCGCGCGTCTCGACCGCTTCTCCGAGCTTTGTCTCCCACGCCGGCGCCGCCGTCTCGGCCAGTGAGAAGGGGAGCGGTGGTTGCCCCGTGAACACCAGCTCGAGCTTCTTGTCGCCGTTGAAGTCGCCCGCGGCGTGCGTCTGCGCCAGACGCGCCGCGGTCATCCCGCGCCACCCGTTGCCGGCGCGCTCGTAGATGCGGACCGATCCGCCGATCGCTCCGCTCTGCCCGGCGCGGGCGATGATCTCCACCTCCCCGTCGCCGTCGAGGTCGACCAGATCGATCTGCTCGAAGCGGATGTGACCTTCGAGATCCTCGATCAGGTCGTATTTCCACTCGCCGCGCTGACGGGAGATGACGGCCAGGCGGCTGCGCGCCAGCTTGCCGTAGTTCGAGTGCCAGCCGTCGCCGACGACGATCTCGTCGCGCCCGTCGCCGTCGACATCCCCGACCGCGATCGCGGAGACGCCGCGCGTCACCGGCAGCGGGATCCGCTTCTCGCCATCGAGCACGAAGGCGTCGCCGATGGCCGTCGTCGTATCGGGCGAGGGGGGGTCGCCGTAGGGGCGGCCGACCACGAGCAGCTTCCTCCCGTCATGGAGCACGTCGCCGACATCGACGTGCATCGCCATCCGGATCGTGGGGAGCTCGGAGATCGTCCAGGTATCGCCGCTCCGCTTCGCCACGCGGAGCGCGGTCATGTACTTCGACGCCATGTAGCCGAAGACGATCTCCTTCTGCCCGTCGCCGTCGAGGTCCGTCGCGCGGATGGTGGTGACGTCGGGACGTTCGGTGGCCTTGCGGTAGATCTCGACCGGCGACCAGTCGCCCTTCGTGGCGGGCTTGTAGATCCTGACGGTGGCGTCGGTCTGCGGCCCTTCCTTCGGGTTGTAGCCGAGGAGGCCGTGACCGGCGATGATCTCCGCCTTGCCGTCGCCGTCGAGATCGGCGGCCGTCATCTCCGAGACGACGTCGTCCACGAAGAGACCCATCGTCTGGAACGGCGCCGCGCCGCTGTTGTAGCTGATGACGCGGATGGCTTTCGAGTCGGTGTCGTAGACGATCGACTCGGCGATGCCGTCGCCGGTGACATCGCCTGCCGTCATCGTGTAGCGGGTGATGGTGACGCGCGGCGGCTCGGGCTTTTTCTCCGTGCTGGCGGGCGGTGTCTGCGCGAGCAGAGGAGCGCCGGCGAGGGCGACGAGGAGCAAGGATCGAAGCGGGATCATTTTCTGGAGCGTTCCTTCCTGATTCGTTCTGCGATGTCCTGCGGTGTGAGCTGGACCACGGGCCTGCCGCTGGCGAGGAACGCGTCGGGACTCTGCGCTGCGAACTCGGCAGGGGAGATCTCGCGGTAGGCGGTCCACCGCGAGTCGTGCACGCCCGTGGTTCCGTCGGTGTAGGTGAGCGTGGTTTTGAGACGGAGGAGGCGGAGCGAGGCGCTCTCGATGTCGTACTGGTGCACGGCCCGCACGATCTCCGGCGGGAGCGAGTTTTCCTTGGTGAGCGTGATGTGAATGACTTCGCCCCAGCGATCGAGCAAGCCGCGGCTGAAGGTCGCGCTGCCGCCGGAGACCCAGACAGAACGGCCGTTGATCCGGTCCATGTCCCGGCGCCGCTCGACGTCGAGACTGCGGCTCAGAGTGCGAAGGGTGAGATGCTGCTCGAGCGCTTCCCGCAAGTCGGGGGGGAGATGGGAGAGAGCCTGCCGGGAGGTTGCCAGCGACGGCGTCACTTCGATGACCTTGCTCCTGGGGCGGAGCGTGACGCTGCTGCCGTCGGCGTTGTGCCAGTAGGCGAACTCGAGCTCTCCGCTCGGGTTGATCTGACGGCTGATCTCGGCGAAGGAGGTGGCGTTGTTTCGACGCCAGAACTGGGTCCGCCACTGCCCGTCGGCCATGGTCTTCAGGCCGTGCGCAACGGTTTCCACTTCCCATTGCAGCGCCTTGTTCGGCTGATACATCCACATCCGGTTTCGCTCCTCGGCCTCTTCCAGGACCTCCGCGGGGGAGGCATCGAGATCGGAGAGGAAGAGGGCCGGGACCATGAGCGCCACGACGAGCAGCGCGGCCGTGGCCATCCAGGTGCGGCGCCACCAGCTCACTACGTCGGGGCGGGCCACGTGAGGCGGGAGAACGCGGCGGGCGATTGCCGAGACGGCGGCAGCCGTCGCTTCTTCCTCTCCTTCGTCTTCCGCGCCGAGGTGCTCCTGCACGAATGCGCGGAGTTCGCCCGCGCTCCTGGCCTCGACGCGGCAGGCCTCGCACGATTCGAGGTGGTCGGCCACCACCTCGGCACCGGCTGCATCGAGATCGCCGTCGGAGAATCGTTGCAACAGAAGAGGGTCAGAGCAAGCCATTGTTTTTCCTTCCGGGGTCACCCAGTTCCAACTGCTCGTACTCCCTGCGGAACGCGGCGCGGGCACGTTGCAGCAGCACGCCGACGTATCCCGGCTCGATGCCGGCGATGTCGGCGATCTCTCGATACGTGAATCCTTCCGACCAGAGGAGCAGGACCTGCCGCATCCGGCGCGGAATGCGGCGGAGCGCGGCTCGCGTCAGCTGGCGGCGCTCGAGATGTGCCTCGAAGTCGACGACCGTCATGTCGTTCGAGGCGAGGTGCCCTTCGCGCGTGCGGACGCGCCGCTCGCGCTCGAGGTCGCGGGCCGCGTTCGTCGCCACGCGGAAGAGCCAGGCGCGGGCGTTGGTCAGCTCGCCCTCTTCCTGCGTCAACCGCTGGTGGAGCTTGAGAAACGTCTCCTGAACGATCTCTTCCGCGTCGGAGCGCGAGCCGGTGAGCCGCCGCACGTAGCGGAG
>DATLEX010000035.1:0-2214 GCA_035525045.1 Thermoanaerobaculia bacterium
TTCCGCGTGCACAGCAACCTCTGGCCGCGGCTGGAGTGACGGCCGGACGCGCGCGCGGTCCATTCTGCCGCCAGGCAGGGACGGCAGCCGGCTCGCGCCGCCCCGAGAGAATCGGACGTATACTCCGACCGCAATCCGACAAGACGAGGGGTCCTTATGCGCTGGAATCACGGAGTGGTTCTCGCTCTGCTGCTGGCGGTGGTGTCGCTTCCCGGCTGCAAGGTCGAATTCGGCACCGGCGACCCTGCCCAGCTCGAGTCACGCGTTCTCGGCGGCGAGGGAAAGCTGGTGCGGTTCGACCTCGTTCCCGGCGAAGAGCAGGACGTGCTGATCTCGTCGAAAGACGTGCACCTGCAGAAGGGCTTTGGCCATCTCCAGGTGCATTTCGAATCGCTCGTCTTCGAGCTGAAGCCGGGGATCGAAGAGTTGTCGCTCGAGGAGTTCGTCGTCGCCGTGTACCGGCAGAACGAGCAGGGCACGCTCGAGAGAGTGGCCGCGAGCCGCGAGCAGGATGTCGATGACGTGGAGTTGACGTCCTCGCGCAGGCGCCACGTCGTCCGGCAGAAGGAGATCGCCGTCGGCCAGGCCCTGGAGGCGTGCCAGTCATCCTGCGTCGTGAAGGTGGAGCTGGACTACTGGAAGACTGCGGCCACCGGGAGTGCTTTGGCGGGGCTGGTGAGGACGAGCGTCCGCACCGGGGCGAGCGCGGCCTCGGCGCCGGTCGTGGTGGGGCTCTCGGCGGGAACGGCCGCTCTATTCCAGTCAGCGCCGGAAACTGCGGCGGCAGAGCCTCCCACACAACGGCCCCGGGAGGAGCGTTGGGAGACGGAGGACCGGCTCCTGGGCGGGTGCGCCTGGCTGACCGAAGCGGAGGCCTCGGCCGCTCTCGGAAGAACGATGCGCTACCGCGACATGGTCGGGGGGAGCAACCACTGCACGCTCGAGCCGGCCGGCGGCGGCGAGATCGTCTTCTTCGGCGTGGCGCACGACGTGCCGATCTTCGACGAGGCGATGAAGATGGCCGACGAGGTGGAGATGTTCGTCCTCGGCGATCGCGCGGCCTGGCTCCCGCGAGTGGCGACGCTATGGATCGAAAAGGGACAGACGACCTTCGACGTGCGCATCGGCGAGCCCGGCCAGCCGCCGGCCGACATCGACGCGGCGCGCCGGAAAGCCGAGGCGGTGGCGAGGATGCTCATCGGGAAGGAACGCGGCTTCCGCTCTTCGGTGATGTACACCGCGCCGCTGCAGTAGCTGGCTCGCGCACGTCGGTTATCATTCAGCCAGCCACTCCATGAACTGTCCGCAATGCGGGGCCGCCTCCCAGGAAGGGCGCGACGAGTGCCCGGCCTGCGGAATCGTCTTCGCGCGGTGGCGGCCGCGGGAACGCAAGCCTCCGCCGCCGGCCGAAAAGCGCCGCACGTCCTCGGCCGACGCACGGCTCAAATACTGGGTCGCGGTCCCCGTGGCCTCGATGCTCGTCCTCTTTGCCGTGATGTGGGCAGCGGCCGTCCGGCAGCGCGACCGGCACCTCCTCGCGCAGGCCTCGCGCGCGGCCGTCGAGGCGGGGGGGCAGGCGGAGGGCGACACGGCCGCCGCGGCGGCAGGCGCGCCGGCGGAAGAAGAGATCCGCGAGCAGATCGAAGCGTGCTCGTATTTTCAGGACGATCTGACCGTCACGCTGCCGAAGACGGTTTCGCCGGGGCTCATGCGGCTCACCGCGGAGAGCTCGCCGGGCGTCGTTCTTGCGGCGAACATGGGGCTCATCGAGTTCGATCCGCCGTTCGACGCCTCGCAAGCGGCCCGGTATCTTCCCGACCCCACCCGGCCCGGGCAGACGAGCGTGGTGACGCTCGGAACCGCCGCCGCCGGGCTGCCCATCTTCGACGCCGGAAACGAATACCGGATGGAGCTCGGGCGGCGGCGCGTCGAGACGATGACGAACATTTACCGGTCGCCCAGCAAGGTGACGGCGGTTTACCGGTGGACGGTCGGGGCGCCGGAGCTGGTCAATTTCGCGCCCGATCATCAGTTCCGGACGGGAGGGGCGGACTTCGCGAACACGGCCGGGGGATGGGCTCTGACGCGCGTCTGGATCAATACGTACTCGGCGGCGCGGATCATCTGCTCGGGCGAGTGAGCGGAGCGCCCCGTGGTTCCCATTCCGAGGAAGGGCTCGGGATGAGGTCGCGCAGCCTGCGGTCGCGCGTGCGG
>DATLEX010000037.1:0-6059 GCA_035525045.1 Thermoanaerobaculia bacterium
GGATTGCGGTGGCTTGCCACCGCCCGGCCGCGGCGGCAAGCCGCCGCACTCCGAAAAGCGGCAAGCCACCGCGCTCCGGGATCTGTTCTAATCGGGCGGGAGGTGGCCGTGGAGAATCTCGATCTCGTCGCCGCGGTGCGCGATTCGCTGGCCGACCTGGAAACCTGGCTCCGGCTCCACCAGGTCAAGCTGTTCGGTGCCGTGGCGCTGCTGCTGCTCGGCTGGCTGCTCGGCCTTCTGCTGCGGGCGGTCGTGTCGAGGCTCTTCCGCGCTCTCGGCCGGATCGTGCCGGACCGCCTGCTACGGCACGGGCTGCCGCGTCCTCCTCTCAAGCGCGAGATCTCGGACATCGTCGGCATGATCGTCTTCTGGGCGGTGGTGATCTTCTTCGCCGCGGCGGCGGCGAACCTGCTCGGCCTTCCTTTGCTGGGAGCGTCGCTGGCGGTCATCGGCGCCTACGTGCCGCGGCTGATCGGCGCCGCGCTGATCGTGCTGGCCGGCCTCGTGATCGGCAACCTGGCCCGCGACGCCGCCAGCGCCGCGGCGGCGGCGGCCGGCTCGCCGTTCGCGGCCGCGGTGGGGCAGATCGTGCGCGCGGCCATCCTCGTGGCGGCGGCCCTGCTGGCGGTGGCGGAGCTGGGCATCGACATCACGCTGCTGACGGCCATCCTTTCGGTCACGCTCCTGGCCATCCTCGGCGCGTTTGCGCTGGCCTTCGGCCTCGGCGCGCGCGAGGCCGTCAGCAACATCATCGGGGCGCACTACGTCAGGCAGTCGTTCGAGATCGGCAGGAAGCTCCGCATCGGTGACGTCGAAGGAACGATCGCGGCCATCACCACCACGTCGGTGATCGTGCAGTCGGCGGACGGGCAGGTGGTGATCCCGGCGAAGCTGTTCAACGAGACGATGGCGGTGCTGGTGGCGCCGGGAGGTGATCGATGACTCTGGAAGCCGATCTGGCGCGGGCCTTTCTCGAGGAGCATCCGCGCGAGGCCGCGCTTGCTCTCGAGCGGATGCCCGCGCCCGAGCGGGCCGCTGTCGTGCGCGCTGTACCGGAAGAAGCGGGCGCCGCGCTCGGCGAGATGGTGGCATCCTCGGCGGCGGAATGCCTGGCCATGCTGGAGCCGGCCGAAGCGGCGCCGGCGCTCGACCGGCTCGATCCCGACGCCGCCATCGCCGTGCTGCGGCGCATGCCGTTCGACACCGCGAACCGCCTCATCTCCGGACTGCCGGACTCGAGACAGGAGCCGCTCCGCCGCATGCTCCGCTATCCGGAGGGAACGGCCGCCGCGGTGATGGATCCGATGGTGCTCGCCATTCCCGAAGACATTCCGGTCGCGGAAGCGCGGCTGCGACTGCGGCGCGAGGCCCGCGGCCTCCTCTATTACATCTTCGTCGTCGATCGTAAGGGAGTGCTCGTCGGCGTGCTCGACATCCCGGAGCTGATGCGCGCCCGGGCTCGCGACCCGATCAGCAGCGTCATGCAGACGCCGGTTTCACACATCCCGGCCTGGACGCCGGCCGCCGCCGTGCGCGCCCACCCGGCCTGGCGATCGTTCCATGCTCTCCCCGTGACCGACGAGGCGGGGCGTTTCGCCGGTGCGATCCGCTACCAGACCCTGCGCCGTCTCGAGCACGAAGCCGGCGCCGGTGCCGCGGCCGCCCCTGCCGGCGTCACGGTCGGGGCCCTCGGCGAGTTGTTTCACCTCGGCCTGGCGGGATTCGTCGAAGGGGTGGCCGGCGCGGCGGCCGCTCGTGAGCCGAAGGGAGAAGGGCGATGAGCGCCGTCGCGACCCATGGTGTGGAGAGGCTGGCCCGGGTTTACCTCCGCCAACACCCCGAAGAGGCCGCGCGTCATCTGGAATCCACCAGGATCAGCGCGGTGGTGGCGCTGCTGGAAAGCGAGCCGGCGCCGCACGCTGTCGCGGTGACGGAGCGTCTGGCGTCGAATGTTGCCGCCGACATCCTGCAGGCCGGCTCCCCCACGTTTGCCGGGCGAGTGCTGGCGGCGATGGATCCGGTGCGCGCGGCCGCCATCGTGGCCTGGCTCGATGAAGAGAAGCGCGGAACGATGCTCGAGGGGATGGACGTTCGCGCCGCGGGCGAGGTGCGGGCCATGGCCGAATACCCGCCGGAGACGGCGGGACGGCTGATGGATCCGCGGGTCATGGCGTTCCGGCGCGGCACCACGGTGCAGCAGGCGCTGACCCGGCTGCGAGGCGTCCGGCGGCGGACGATTGCCGACGTCTTCATCACCGACGAGGAGGGGAGGCTGGCGGGTCGTGTGCCGTTGCAGGACCTCGCCGTCGCGCAGCCGGGCGATCCGCTCGACGTGCTGGCGCTCGCCGCCGTCTCCGTCGGAGGGATGGGAAGCGTCGACGAAGTGGTCGAGCAGTTGACGACCCACAGTCTGTCGAATCTTCCGGTCGTCGATTTCGAGGGTAGGCTGCTCGGCGTCATCCGTCAGGACGTGCTGATGAAGGCGGCGCGTCAGGAAGTGGCCGCCGACATCCAGGCCATGGTCGGCGCGAGCCGCGAGGAGCGCGCGCTGTCGCCGGTGTCGTTCGCCGTGCGGGCGCGGTTGCCATGGCTGCAGATCAACCTCCTGACCGCCTTCCTGGCAGCGTCCGTGGTCGGGCTCTTCGAATCGACGATCGCCGCCTTCACCGCGCTGGCGGTGCTGCTGCCGGTCGTGGCCGGCCAGTCGGGCAACACCGGCGCGCAGGCGCTGGCGGTGGCCATGCGCGGTCTGGCGCTGCGCGAGATCAGGGTCTCGCAGTGGATGCGGGTGGTGCGCAAGGAGACGGCCGTGGCCTTCATCAATGGATGGGCGGTGGCGCTGACGACCGCGCTCGGCGTTCTGGTCTGGAGCCGATCGGCCGGCCTCGCTCTGGTGATCGGCACTTCGATGGTGATCTCCATGGTGGCGGCGGGCTTTGCCGGCGCGGCCATCCCCATCGTCCTGACCGCCATCGGCCGCGATCCGGCGCAGTCATCCTCGATCATCCTGACCACCGTCACCGACGTGGTGGGCTTCTTCAGCTTCCTCGGCATCGCCACGCTGCTCTCGGGCATGCTGTGAAGCGGGCCGGGCAGAGCGACCGGCCGTAAAACGGACGTTCGTCCAGTTTTCCTACACTCCCCAATCCGGCCATTTTTCGCTAACTGTTGGATCGAGAGCAGGTTCGACGATCTCGTGTCGCGGTACGTCCTTTGGACAAGGTTCCGGCGGTGGACATACATTGGCGTATACACGAAGAGGGGATGTGGCGCAGATGACTCTCTCCTTCTGCGAACCAATGGCTCCGGCCCGGCAGCGCTCCATCCGCCGAGGGCTGCTGATGGTCTCGGTGATGTTCATCGCCGCGGCCTCGGCCGGACAAGGGCGCTCGCGCGGGCGGATCGTCGCCCCTCTGGACGACACCCGCGCGCCGCTTGCTTTTCATTACGCGCCGAGCCTCTCCCCGGAAGCCCTGGCCTGGTACTCGCGGTTCGACGTGCTCGTCACGCACGACCCCCTGCCGCGCGATCAGGTCGAGCAGCTTCATGCGGCGGGGACGAAAGTGCTCTTCTACGAATGGTCGGTGGCGTTCTACGAATCGAGGGCTACGGCCTGGCAGCGATCGCTGCTGTCGGATGGGCGGGACCTGCTGAATGAGACGCCGCTGACGGGCTGGGCAGGATCGATGGATTCGGCGGCCTGGTACTTCGACCCCATGTCCCCGGAGCACGAATTCGGCCGCGTCGAGGACATCGTCCGACGGCTCCGGGAGACTGGATATGACGGCGTCTTCTTCGACACCACTACGGTGGCCAGCGTTCATCCGGAAGCGAGAAAGGAGTACGAGATCCGCCATCCTCACGTGCCGTACGATCTGGCGTTCTCGCGCTTCCTCGTGCATTTGCGCCAGCGGCACTCCGCGGCGATTCTCTTCACGAACCAGGGTTACAGGAGTGCCGAGCACTACCTTCCTCATGTCGACTGGGACCTGACCGAGAGCCTCATCACCGGACCGGAGAACGGCTCCTATCAGCTCCGGGCCTGGAACGATGCGTCATCCCCGTGGAGCAGCACGTACTTCGTCATGCGGACGATGATCGAGCCGCTGGCGGCCAAGTATCCTCACGTGCGGTTCGGACACCTGAACTACGTGAGTGGAGCGAGTGCAGAGAAGATCAGGATCGTTGTCGCGGCCGCGCAACTCTTCGGCGGTCACGGTTATGCGGCCGCTCCTTCGGTCGGCGAAGAGGCGGACGCGATTTACTTCCGTGATGCAGGGAAAGCGGTCTCACCGCTGTTCGACACCAGCGGTGGAAAAGCGGCCTGGCGGTTTTTCGAGAATGGCCTGATCGTGGTCACAGCCGCCAATCACGAAATCACGATCAGAAATCTGTCGCGGAAGGGCTTGCGCAATCACCTGACCGGTGAGCTCCATTGCGGCGACACGATCACCCTTCCCGCCACGCCGGAAGGGACCCGCGCTCACTTCTTCGACTACAGCGCCGGCTGCCGCTGAGCGCCGCTCCACCCGCGGCCGGCATCATCCGTTTTGCTCGAGCCACTCGTCGATGGCATTGGCGAAGTCGCGGAAGACGGAGCTCTCCTCGCAGAGAAACTCGTACACACGCTCGATATCGATCTCGAGATAGCCGTGGACCAGGATGTTCCGGAACCCGCCCAGACCGCGAAGCCGGGATTGAAGCTCATCGGAGACGATGCCGTGCACTCCCATCAGGCGGATCACATCCTCGTAATCGGCCGGGTGTACGTTGAAACGTCCGGAGAGGATGTGCGTACCGATGTCGAGAATCGCCTGCGCAGCGAGCTGAAGACCACGCTCCGTCGTCCACTGCAGTTGATAGGACGCAAGGAAGGCCTGGCGATGCGTCTGCTGAATCTCCTGGAGGCGGAGGCTCACCGTCCGCAGGTGATGGAGCCGGTCGCGGACGATTTCCCGCCGGAGAATCACCGCGTGGCCTCACGGACGATGTCGCGCTCCAGCCGGCGCAGATACTCCGTATCCATGTAGATCATGATCGACCGGTGCTCGAAAGCGTCGACGATGGCCTCGTCGCGCGCATAGAGACGGCGTCCTCTCGTCACGACTTCGTACCGGAGCAGCGGCGGGGCATGGTCGAGGATGACGAGGTCGACGTCCGGGCGCCGCAGCAGCTCGACCACAGTCGAACGGAGGCGAAGCTCTTTTCTCAAAGTGATCCTCTCGCCGATCAAAATGGCCAGATCGAGATCACTCCCGGCGTGCTGTGTCCCCACGGCGGCCGAGCCGAAGAGGTAGATGGCCTGAACACGCTCGTCTTCAGACAACCTGCGGCAGAGACGTTCCAGGTCCTCCATGGATCCATTATCCCTGAGCCCGCCGCCCGCCGCCCGCCGCTCCGGAGCGATTCGCTATTCGCGCCCATAGCGCGTATGGTAGGGAGGCGTCGAGGAAACTTCCTCGCCTCTTCAGTCCGTCTGAGCTAAGTCAGACCTCCTGGACTCACTCCTCTTAGTTTTCGTTCTCCATCCGAGGAGTCATTCATGCGTGAGGAGAAATCCATCCGCCGTGTGGCGGTGCTTGGCAACCATCTGCCGCGCCAGTGCGGCATCGCCACATTCACCACCGACTTGAGCGAGGCGCTGGACGGCGTCGGCTCCGATCTCGATTGCTTCGTCATGGCCATGAACGACGGCCGGCATCAGCACGCTTATCCGGGCCGGGTTCGGTTCGAGCTTTCCGAAAGTGACGCCGCCGCGTACACGCGCGCGGCCGACTTCCTGAACGTGAACGCGGTCGACGTGATCTCTGTGCAGCACGAGTACGGGATCTTCGGTGGAAAGGCCGGCAGCCATCTGCTGCCGCTCCTTCGCCAGCTGCGCATGCCGATCGTGACGACGCTGCACACCATCCTCAGCGCGCCGAACCTTCACCAGCGCCGCGTCATGGACGAGATCACCGCGCTGTCGGACCGGCTGGTAGTCATGACCGAACGCGGCGCGGAGCTTCTCCGCGAAGTGCACGGCGTCGCTGAAGAGAAGATCGATGTGATCCCTCACG
>DATLEX010000043.1:0-11576 GCA_035525045.1 Thermoanaerobaculia bacterium
ATGCCGCCGCTCCACCTGGGCGGCATCATCTCCGCCTCGATCGGGGTCGCGCAGCACGTGCCGCACACCGACCTGAACTGGTCGGTGGACATGGAGAAGAACGAGCTCGTCAAACGAGCGGACGCAGCGATGTATCGCGCCAAGTCGCAGGGAAAGAACCAGGTGGTCGTCGACCCGGTGATCGGCGCGCGGCCGTAGCCGCGCGAGGTGCCGCCGGCTCAGCTCCAGACCTCGGGCCTCGGCGATTGCTGAGGCCCGAGGCCTGAGGCCTGAGGTCTCAGCTACGGGAGGTGCCCTTTGGGCAAGATCACAGCCGAGTACATCTGGATCGATGGACAGAAACCGACGGCGAAACTTCGTTCGAAGACGAAGATCCTCGGCCAGCCGGTCAAGTCGCTTGCCGACGTTCCCGAATGGGGATACGACGGCTCGAGCACGTACCAGGCCACCGGTCACTTCAGCGACCTGCTTCTCCGCCCGGTCAAGTCCGTTCCTGATCCGCTCCACCGCGAGAACGACATCCTCGTCCTGTGCGAGGTGCTCAATCCCGACGGGACGGTGCACTGGAGCAACACCCGGGCGCATCTGCGCCAGGTGGCCGAGAAGTTCAAGGAGCACGACGCCTGGTTCGGCATCGAGCAGGAGTACACCCTCTTCGAGGGGAACAAGCCCCTCGGATGGCCGGACCGCGGATTCCCCGCTCCGCAGGGCGGCTACTACTGCGGGGTCGGCAACGACGAGGTCTTCGGGCGGGAGGTGGTCGAGGCCCACGCCGACGCCTGCGTCCGGGCCGGACTCCATCTGTACGGGACGAACGCGGAAGTCATGCCTGCGCAGTGGGAGTTCCAGATCGGGGCGCTGGGGCCGCTCGACATGGGAGACGAGCTGTGGCTCGCGCGCTGGCTGCTGTACAGGATCGGCGAGGAGTTCGGGGTCGCCGCCACGCTCTACCCGAAGCCGGTCAAGGGGGACTGGAACGGCGCCGGCGCGCACACGAATTTCTCCACCAAGGCCATGCGCGAAGAGGGGGGGATCAAGCTCATCGAGGCGGCGATGAAAAAGCTGGAGAAGCGGCACGAGGACCATATCAAGGTCTACGGGGCGCACAACGAGGAGCGCCTCACCGGGCTGCACGAGACCGCGCCGATTCACGCCTTCCGCTACGGGGTGAGCGACCGGGGGGCCTCGGTTCGCATCCCGATGAACACTTCGAAGGATGGGAAGGGATACTTCGAGGACCGGCGCCCGGCGGCGAACATGGACCCGTACGAGGTCTGCGCGATCCTGATCGAGACGGTCTGCTCCTGAGGCGACCCGGTCGAGCCGCGGAGGGGACTCCGCGGCTTTTTGCCTGGTCATCCCCGCCCCCGTCATCCCCGAAGTCGGCCACCTCCTCGGCAAACGGCTCGGCGTCGCGGCTCGACACGTCTTCTACGCAGGGATGGTCGAGGGAGAGTACTTCGTGGCCGACCTCCCGCAGGAGAAGTACGGCCGCGTCCTCGAACTGAACGAGCGCTTCGCCTCACTCGACCTCGGCTTCGTCGACGCGGCCGTCGTGGCGCTGAGCGAGTGGCTGGCCCTCCCCCGGATCGCCACCGCCGACCGGCGCCACTTCGAGCCGCTGGCCGTGGCCCTCGGACTGACGCTCCTGCCGTAGTTCAGCGGATGGTCATCTTCGGCACGCTCAGCAGGAATCCGGACGGATACATCTCGAATCCTTCCACGTTCCGGCGCATGACCGCCACGTTGTCGCGGTGGTAGAGCGACACGTACGGCAGCTCGTCAGCCAGGATGCGCTGGATCTCCTCGTAGGCGGCCTTTCGTTTCTGCCGGTCGAACGTCGAGCGGCCCTGCTCGATGAGCTGATCGACGCGCCGGTTGATGTAGTAGCCGCGGTTCTGTCCGACCGGAGCGAGGCTCGAGGAGTGGAAGATCGTGTGGTAGAAGTCGGGATCCGAGACCCCCGCCCGTCGCAGCGAGAACATCTGGAAGCGCCCGTTCCGCACGTCCTCCATGAACGTGCCGAACTCGGTGCTCTGGATCTGCATGTCGACCCCCACCTCGCGCAGCATCTGCTGGATGATCTCGGCCTGCTGGTTCGCTTCCGCGTCCGCCGACGTCCGGAAGACGAGGCGGAACCGGCTCTGCGGCCCCTGCTGCCCGTCGGGGTCGCGGTGCCCGGCCTGGTCGAGCAACTGCATGGCCCGCTGCGGATCGTAGCCGTGGGCCGGGAGATTCCCGGCCCGCGCCCAGTGCCCGGGGGGAAAGATCGTCTCGGTCACCGAGCCGTATCCGTGCAGCAGGTCGCGGACGATTCGCTCCCGGTCGATGGCGTGGGCGATGGCTTTCCGGACCTCCTTCTTCCGCAGGATCGGATCGCGCAGGTTGAAGGCCAGGTACTGGTAGGCGCCGCCGGGCGAGGTCTCGATCTTGAAGTCGGAGTTGTTCCGGAACTGCCCCACCTGATCGAGCGGGATGCTGTTGATGGCGAAGTTGACCGTCCCTCGCCGCAGCTCCAGCACGCGCGTGGTCGCGTCAGGGATGATCCGCACCACCACGCGCGGAATGTTCGGCTGTCCGTTGACCCACTCGTTGAAGGCGTTGAGCGTCACCCGTTCGTCCGTCCGGAAATCGGCGACCCGGTAGGCTCCGGCCAGGACCGGCTGTTTGGCGAACTCGTCCGGGTTGGCCCCTTCCGGCACGAGCATGTAGGGGAAGTTGTCGAAGATGCCGGCGTTCGGCTCGCTCAACCGCACCACGAAGGTGCGGTCATCGGGCGCCTCGAACGCCGCCACGCTGGCGTAGCCCGATTTCTTCGGGCTGTTGAAGTCATCGGCCATCATCGAGTCGAAGGTGAACTTGAAGTCGCGCGCCGTGACCGGGCGCCCATCCTGGAACCGGGCGTTCGGTTTGAGGTGAAAGATGATCGTCCGATCGTCGGGCGTCTCCCACCGCTCGGCGATGTCGTCGATGAAATCGCCGGAGGGGGTGAACCGTATGAGCCCGCTTGCGGCCATGTCCCAGATCCGCCCCGAGTAGCTGTCCGTTCCGATCCGCGGGTCGAGGTTCGTGGGGCTGCCATCGAAGGCGATCACCAGCTCGTTGCCGGTCGCGTCGGCGGCTCGTCTGCCCCCCTCCCGGCCGCCGCATGCGGCGAGCAGAAAGGCACAGGCGATCACGAGGGCGGCGAAATGACGCTGTTTCATGGCGTTACTCCTCATTGCATTCTGCGGACGGCGTTACAAGACGGGTGCCTGACGAGGACCGAGGCCTTATGATGCGCCGATGTTTTTCTTCCGCCTGACCTTGGCGGTCGTCTTCCTCCTGGCCCCTACCGCCCACGCCCGGCAGAACGTCATCGTCCTCGGGTTCGACGGCGTCGACGCCCGCCTCACCGAACAATGGATGGACGAGGGGAAGCTGCCCAACCTCGCCCGCCTCCGCGACGAGGGGACCTTCCGCCCCCTCCGCCCGACCCTCCCGGCCCAGACCCCGGTCTCCTGGTCGACCTTCACCACCGGAATCGATCCCGGCCGCACAGGGATCTTCGACTTTCTCCGGCGCGATCCGAAGACCTACATGCCGGTGTTCGCCGCCTTCGACGAGACCTCCAGGCCCTTTCTCCTCGGGGCCCGGACCCGCTACGTCGCCGCGGCGGCCATCGTCCTCCTCTTCGCGCTGATCGCCGCTCTCCTCTTCCGGCGCTCCCGCCGCGCGGCCGTCGTCGTTCTGGTTCTCGGCGGCCTCGCCGGCGCCGGCGCGTTCTACGTCGCCGCCGAGTTTCTGCCGCTCACGGTGCCCGACGTGATCAACCGCCGGCAGGGCATTCCTTTCTGGAAGGCGGCGGCGGACGCGGGGAGGAAAAGTCTGGTCGTCCACGTCCCGGTCACCTTTCCGGCCGAGGAGTTTCATCGGGGGCACATGCTCTCCGGCCTCGGCGTTCCCGACGTCTCCGGCCGGGTGGGCAAGCCTTTCTACTTCACCTCCGAGCTGGACATCCAGCGGGGCGCGAACGAGTTCTCCATCGAGGTAGTGCAACTGGAAGACAACCGCGGGGTGATCGAGACGACGATCCAGGGGCCGCCGAACAAGCTGTTCAAGACGCCGGAGTACATCTCCATCCCCATGACGGTCACGGTGGCGGGCGACCGCAACTCGATCGACGTCGAGGTGAGCGGCCGGCGCTTCACGCTGCGGCCGGGGGAGTGGAGCGACTGGACCGAGTTCGTCTTTCCGTTCAACTGGTTGATCAAGCTGCGTGGGGTCAGCCGGTTTCACCTGATCTCGTCGCAGCCGGAGGTGAAGCTGTACCTCTCGCCGATCAACTTCGACCCGCGGAAGCTGCCGCCGGGATTCCGGGTCTCGACGCCGGCGGGGTGGGCCGGCGAGCTGGCGCGGACGTTCGGTCTGTACAAGACCATCGGGTGGCAGATCGACACCTGGGCCATTTCCGAGGGGTTCGCCACGGAGCAGATCTTCTGGGACGACATGACCTGGACGGTGGCGCAGTCGCGGAAGATGTTCGCCTCGTTCCTGGAGAGTGACGACGACCTGATCGTGCAGTGCTTCGAGTTCCCCGACCGCGTGGGGCATGTTTTCTGGAGGATCGTCGACCCGCAGCATCCGGCGTACGACGCGGCGATCGCGGAGAAGTGGGGCGGGGCGCTGCTGGAGTCGTACCAACTGATGGACGCGATCGCCGGCGACGCCATGGCCGCAGCGGCGAGGCGGAACGCGGCGCTGATCGTCCTCTCCGACCACGGCTTCGCCAGCTTCCGGAAATCGGTCAACTACAACACCTGGCTGGTGACCAACGGCTACATGACGTTGCGTAGCGGTGTGGAAGTGAAGGAGCGCAACGTCGAGATGCTCTTCGATCAGGGGCAGTTCTGGGAGAACGTCGACTGGTCGAAGACGCGCGCCTACGCCATGGGACTGGGGGAGATGTACATCAACCTGCGGGGACGGGAGGCGCAGGGGATCGTCGAGCCGGGCGCGGAGTACGAGGCGCTGCTGAGCGAGCTGAAGGAGGGGCTGGCGGCGATGGTCGATCCGGAGGACGGCGGGCGCCCGGTGCGCCGTGTCCTGGCCCGCGAGGAGATCTACCGGGAGTTCGACCCGAACGTGATCCCCGACCTCTTCATCACCAACAACGACGGCTACCGCGTCTCCTGGCAGACCTCTCTCGGCGGGATCCAGAAGAACATGATCGAGCCGAACGAGCAGGTCTGGAGCGGCGACCACTGCTCGGTCGATCCCGAGATCGTCAAGGGCATCTTCTTCTACAACCGGAAGCTCGCCACCGATCGCGAGCCGTATATCGCGGACGTGTATCCGACGGTGCTGGATCTGCTGGGTGTCAAGGCGCCGTACGAGCTGGACGGGGTCGAGTTGAAGTAGCGAATGGACTATCGAAAACTGCTGACCCAGGTCGAGAAAACCCTCGAACAGATCGACACCGGCGACTCGACGGGAAGGACGATCCAGCAGATCGCCGAGGCCATCGCAACGAATTTCCGGGAGAACCTGGGGATCAGCGGCGGGCGCGTGTTCGAGTGCCGCGACGACGATACCTACGAGCTGGTGGGGCGGTTCGGGGAGCGGCGTGAGGGAGTGCTGAACATCACCGTGCCGCGCGACTACCGGCCCATCGCTCTGGCGCTGGAGAATGGGATCGTGGTCATGGACCCGACCGATCCGGCGGTCGATCCGGTGCTGGAGGAGCGGCTGGGGGCGCGGCGTTTCGCCGCCATCGCCGCCGGCGACGAGGACTACATTCTCAGTTTCGACGTCGCGCCGGAGTTCAGCCGGGAAGACATCCTCTTCTCCCTCAACCTGATCCGCTACGCCATCAACCAGAAGCTGCGCGCCGAGCGATACGAGGCCCTCATCGGCGAGGCCCAGCGCATTCAGGCCTCGATCCTTCCGCAGCGCGCCCCGCAGTACGCCGGCTTCGACATCTGGGGGAAGACCGTGCCCGCCGAGGTCGTCAGCGGCGACTTCTACGATTTCATCCCCGTCTCGGACAGCGTCCTCGGTCTGGTCATCGCCGATGCGTCCGGTCATGGGCTTGCCGCGGCGCTGGTCGTCCGCGACGTCTACGTCGGCCTGCGCATGGCCACCGACCGCGACTTCAAGATCATCCGCACGCTCGAGAAGCTGAACAACATCATCCATCGCGGCCGGCTCACCACGAAGTTCGTATCGCTCTTCTACGGCGAGCTGGAGACGGGAGGAGTCATCATCTACTGCAACGCGGGCCACAACTGGCCGTTCGTCATGCGGCGGGGGAAGGCCGTCGAGTACCTGCGCAACGGTGGGCCGGTGCTGGGCCCCACACCTGACGCCACCTACACGCGCGGCTTCGTCAAGCTCGAGCCGGGCGATCTGCTTTGCCTGTATTCTGACGGGATCGTGGAAGCGCACGACAAGAAGGACCGCGAGTTCGGAGTGGAGCGGCTCCAGCGCGTCATCCGCTCCAACCGCGACCGCACCGCGGCCGAGATCGGGCAGCACGTCCTCCACACCGTGGCGAGGTTCGGCCGCGAGGGTGAGGACGACCGGACCATCGTGGTGGTGAAGGCGGTGGAGGTCTGATGGCGGACGTGCTCTGGTTCAACGGCCGGTTCACCACCACCGCCGAGCGGGTGCTGGGCGTGGAGGACCGCGGGTTCCAGTTCGGCGACGGCGTGTACGAGGTGCTCAAGTTCGCCGGCAAGCGGCCGGTCTTCCTCGACGATCACTTCCGTCGGATGCAGCGCGGGCTCGCCGAGATCGAGATTCCTTCGCCCTGGACCGAAGGCTCATTCCGCTCCATGCTCCGCGAACTGCTGGAGAGGACGCCCTTCGACGAGGGAATCATCTACGTCCAGGTCTCCCGCGGCGAGACCGAGCGCGTCCATTTCCATCCCGGCGACATGAAGCCGACGGCGCTGGCGTACTCACGCCGCTTCCGCTTCCCCGACGCGGCCAGGAGGGAGCAGGGGGTGCGGGTCATCACTGCGCCCGACCAGCGCTGGCTGCGCTGCGATGTCAAGTCGGTGAACCTGCTCGCCAACGTCCTGGCCAAGAAAAAGGCCCAGCGGGCGTCGGCGGAGGAGGCCCTGCTCATTGCCGACGGCCTGGTGCGCGAGGGTGCCAGCTCGAGCTTCTTCGTCGTTCGCGGGGAGCGGCTCATCACCCACCCGCTCGATGAACACATCCTGCCGGGCGTGGTGAGGGACCACACCATCGGCCTGGCCCTCGGCGCCGGGATCCGCGTCGACGAGCGGCCGCTCCGCGAGGCCGAGTTGCTCGACGTCGACGAGGCCTTCCTCACCAGCACCACCCTCGGCATCATGCCGGTGACGGACATCGACGGCCGCGTCGTCGGCAGCGGCCGCCGCGGCGAGATCACGGCGCAACTGCAGCGGCTCATCGACGAGGGGGAAGAGGAGGGGGACACCCGGTCATCCCGAGCGTGAGCGAGGGATCCGGTGGGAGGGGAAGCGGAGCGTGCCGCCCATACCCCCGGATTCCCCGCTGCGCTCGGAATGACAGGTGTTCAAACCGTCCCTCTTTGCGCCATCCGAAGCCCCAGGCCTCGCGCGGCAATCGAAACGAACCAGAGAGAGACGGCGAGGACCATGAGCAGCAGAACTTGAATGGCCCGGTCGGTCAGCGATGCCGCTCCCAACGTCTGGACGAAGTGAACCACGAGCAACACGACGGCGGCAACGGCGTACGAGACGCCGAGGATACCGATGACTGCATTCCCCGCCCGCGACCGGATCTCAACGCGCATGGGCCTCTCTCCCTTTTTGCGTGAGTAATAAGGATAACATTTCTGCGCTTTCCCAGAACACCTCACAGAGGCTCGCCCGCCAGGCGCCGAGGGGCAAGCTGTGCTCCGGCGACGGTCAGGAGCGCGCTCAGCTCGGCCTTCTCGAAACGGTTTTCCATGGGTGCGCTTCGCTCTTATGCTTCCGCGGTGCGGAAGACGGTCCTCGGCTCGGTTCGGCTTCTCGACGCGCTCGGCGAGATCTTTCCCGACTCCTCCCGTACGACGCTGCGGCAGATGCTGCAGAGCGGGCGGGTGCGCGTAAACGGGGAGATCGAGAAGAACGCCCGCCGCCAGCTCGAGAGCCACGACGCGGTCGACGTTGCGCCGCGGCCGGCTCAGCTCGCGCTGCCGCCGGAGCTGGCGCTGCTGCACGAAGACGACGACGTGATCGTCGTCCTCAAGGCGCACGGTCTGCTCACCGTGGCGACGCAGCGGGAGAAGGAGACCACCGCCCAGGCGTACCTCAACGACTATCTCCGGTCCAAAGGCGGAGGACGGATCCACGTGGTGCATCGTCTGGATCGCGAGACCTCGGGGGTTCTCCTCTTCGCCAAGAGCTTCGAGGCGCGGGAGAAGCTGAAGGAGAAGTTCGCCGAGCACGACGTCGAACGGGTGTACGTGGCCGTCATCGAAGGGACAATGGAGCCGCCGGAGGGGACGATCCGTTCGAATCTCCTCGAGCGGAAGGACCTGAAGATGGCCAGCGTCGGGCAGCACCGCGACGCGAAGCTCGCCGTCACCCATTACCGCACCATCGAGAGCAAGGGAAAGTACTCGATGCTGGAGGTCACGCTCGAAACCGGCAGGAAGAATCAGATCCGGGCGCACCTCTCCGAGGCGGGACACGCTGTGGTCGGCGATCGTCTCTATGGGAGCGAGACGAACCCGCTGGGGCGGCTCGGACTGCACGCCAAGGTCCTCGGTTTCGCCCACCCCGCCACGGGGAAGCGCATGAGCTTCACCGCGCCGGTTCCGCGCTCGTTCCGGCGGCTCTTTGGAGCGGATCCGGCGAGGTGAAAGCCCGCCTGCCCGGCCTCGATCAGGCGAAGCTGATGGCCACGGTCGAGCCCTCTTCGCGATGGATCGTATCGACGAAGCGGATCGTGTTCGTCTTCAGCGACATGAACAGCGACGAGGTGCGGATGCCGCCGCCGAAGAAGCGCACTCCGCGCAGAAGATCTCCGTCGGTCACGCCGGTGGCGGAGAAGATGATGTCGTTCCCCGCGGCAAGCTCCTCGGTGCTGTACACCTTCCTCCCGTCGGTGAACCCCATGGCCTTCATCCTCTCCTCCTGCCACTTCTCGAGAGGCCTGAGCCGTCCCTCCATCTTGCCGCCGAGGCAGCGCATGGCGGCGGCCGTGAGCACTCCTTCCGGCGCGCCGCCGATGCCCATCAGCCCATGGACGCCCGTGCCGCGGACCGCGGCGGAGATGCCTCCGGAGAGGTCGCCGTCGGAGATGAGCTTGATGCGGGCGCCCGCCTCGCGGATCTGCGTGATGAGGTCGTGATGACGCTCGCGATCGAGGACCACGATGGTGAGCTCGTTGATGTCACGCTTGAAGGCCTCGGCCATCCGGCCGAGGTTCTCCTTGACGGACCTCTCCAGGCCCACGTCCTGCGCCGCGGTGGCGCCGACGACGATCTTGTCCATGTAGATGTCGGGCGCATTCAGCAGGCCGCCCTTCTCCGAGGCGGCCAGGACGGCGATGGCATCGGCCGAGCCCGTCGCGCAGAGGTTGGTTCCCTCCAGCGGGTCGACGGCGATGTCGACCTCCGGATAGTTCTCCCCCTCGGTCCATCCGCGGCCCAGCGGCTCGCCGACGTAGAGCATCGGCGCCTTGTCGCGCTCCCCCTCGCCGATGACCACCGTCCCGCGCATCTTGAGCTTCCCCAGCTCCTCCCGCATCGACTCGACCGCCATCTGGTCGGAGTACTTTCGCTTCCCGTATCCCATCGTCCGGGCGGCGGCGATGGCCGCCTTCTCGGTGACGCGGAGAAACCCGATCTCGAGACTCGATTCCATGGTCCTTCCTTTTGAGGGGCGTTCGAGGCGGCGGAAACTCTAGCAGAAGTAGCGTTTTGACTCCCAACCTCTACTTCGGCCCGGGCGTGTCCGGGACGCTGATCCAGCGGGTGAACCACTCCAGGTTTCGTCGCATCGATTCCTGCTGCAGCACCGGCTCGTAGAGGACGTGCCCGCCGCGTGGATAGATGTCGAGCTCCACGGTCTTGCCGAATGCCTTCAGGGCCCGGTAGAACTTCCACGCGCCAGCGACGGGGACGCGCGGATCGCGCTCGCCGTGCTGGATCAGGAGGGGCGTGGTGACGCGCTCGGCGTAGGTCAGCGGCGAGTGCTTCAGATACGACTCGCGGTTTTCCCACGGCCGTTGGAAGTAGTCGGCCATGAAGTCGCCGGCGTCGGTCAGATAAAACGGGTCGGTCAGGTCGCTGATGCCGGCCGACGCCGATGCGGCCTTGAACCGGCCGGTCTGGGTCACGATCCAGTTCGTCATGTATCCGCCGTACGAGGCGCCCATCACCCCGAGGCGTTCGGGATCGGCGACGCTGCGTCGGATCATCTCGTCGACCCCGGCCATGATGTCGCGGTAATCGCCCTCCCCCCAGGCATCGATGATGGCGCGCTGTCCCGCCTCGCCGTAGCCGGCCCCGCCACGCGGCATCGGGAAGAGCACCGCGAATCCCGCGCCGGCCATCGCCTCGACCGGGTAGGGGTCGACCTGACCGACGACGTGCATGAACTGGGGAACGAGTCCGAGCGTCACGCCGCCGCCCGGTCCGCCATGCACGTACACCAGCATCGGGACGCGGCGGCCCGCCGTCCGGCCGGGCGGCGTCAGAAGGAGGCCCCAGATCTCCATCTCGTCGAAGGAACGCCACTTCACGACCTTCAGCTCCCCCGGGGCCAGCTCGCGCAGTTGCGGATTCACCTCGGTGAGCCTCGTGGAGCGTCCGCTCTTCGTGTCGAGGAGGTGGACATCGCCCATCGTCCGGGCGTGCGCCGAGCGGTAGGCGAGCCGCCGGCCGTCACTGCTGAGGCTGAGGGCCGAATTCACCGTCGCCCCCCCCACGACGCGCTCGGCGCGGCCGTCGGCGATGAAGACGCGCACGACGGGCTGCTCGAACATCCGCTCCCGCGAGGCGAACGTCCCGTCGTTGGGAATGAGATAGATCGAGCGGCTGTCGGCGGACCAGGAGAACTCGTTGACCCAGGCGTCGTCCATCGGAAACATCCGTGGCTGGCCGCCTCCGGCGGGAACGACCGCCAGGCCGCGGGGGACCATGATGTTGGCGCGTCCGTCCGTGGAGATGAACGCGATGTGGCGGCCGTCGGGTGAATATTGCGGCCGCGTGTTCATCGCCGATCGATCGACGACCGCGCGCGGCGCGCCTCCCGCCGCGGGAACCGCGTAGATCCGGGTCTGGTACTGCGCGGTGAAGCCGCTGAACGGCGCCGCCGAGTAGGCGATCTCCCGCCCGTCGGGAGACCATGAGAAGCTGTCGACATGGTGCGACGGCGGGCTGACGATCCGCGGCTCGCCGCCGCCGGCCGATCGGACGGTCAGGCGCACCGGCCTCTCCGGCTCGTGGACGTGAAGGACCATCTGCCGCCGGCGCATCTCCTCGGCGGACATCGGATCACGGGTCAGATAGGCGATCCGCGTCCCGTCCGGCGACCAGGCGAGCCCCGACACTCCTTCAGCGGCCTCGGTCAATTGGCGGGGAGCGGCCCCCG
>DATLEX010000091.1:0-5717 GCA_035525045.1 Thermoanaerobaculia bacterium
CAGCTTCCCCGCCCGCACCGTTCCGAACTCGGCGCGCTCCCCGCGCAGCGCCTCGGCGCCCCACATCGTCGCGGCGCGGATCACCTCCAGCGGGTGGAAGCCGGCCTCCTGCAACAGCTCCAGCTCCCGGATGTAGTCGAACCCGTAGAGCTTGAAGATGAAGCCGGAGTCGGAGCCGGTGGTGACGCGGCCGCCGCGGTTCTTGTAGTCGTTCAGAAACTGCATCCAGATGCGGTAGTTGTTCTTCCACTCGATCTCGTCGCGCGTGGTCCAGTCGAACCAGTACGAGCCGTGCGCGGCGCGGCTGGGCTGGTAGAACTTCCAGAGCGAGGGGAGCGTGTAGCGGTCGTGCCACTCCGCGCGCATGGCCCGCATCAGGTCGCGGCTGGCCTCGTAGATCGTCAGCGTCGGATCGATGTTGAACCGCAGCGCGACCAGCTCGTCGATCACCGCGTTCCACTTCTTTGAGCCCGGCGCCGCGGCCTGCTTCCACAGCCGTCCCGCCTCGCCGAAGCGATGCTGCTCGTCGTTGTAGTTGTAGCCGGGGGGGAAATCCTGGATGGTGCGCCCGGCGAAGAGTGACTCTGGGAGGCCGTACCAGTGCTCCATCCCCCGCAGCCCCATGCGCGCCGCCTGGACGACGTTGGTGCGCGCCACGCCGATCTGGGCGATGTGCGCGGTCGAGCCGAGGTTCTGCTTGCGCGCCTCGTCGAGGAGGGCGGAGAGGATGTCGGGCTCGTAGATCGGGTCTCCGGAGCCGAAGACCTTCAGCCCCTCCATCCCCTTCTTCGCCGCCCACTGCACGAACTTCCGCGCCTGCTCCGGCGAGTCGAGCGGCCCGCCCTCCCACAGGCGCCGGCTGGTGAAGGCGTACGGGATGATCCGCGGGGCGACGATGGCGTTGCGCGCGCTGCGGTCGCGCTCGTGCAGGCACCACTCCACGCCGTTCCCGCAGCCGGGATCGCGCACGGTGGTCACGCCGTGCGCCAGCCACAGCTTGTAGACGTACTCGGCGGTCGTCCCCTGCTCTTTCCCGCCCGGATGCCCGTGCAGGTCGACGAAGCCCGGCAGGATCCAGAGGCCGGAGGCGTCGATCTCCCGGGTGGCGTCCTTCGGGCGGCCCTCCTCCTTGATGGGGACCCCCGGATAGCCGACGCTGCGCACCTCCCGGATCCGGTTCCCCTCCACCACGATGTCCACCGGGCCGATCGGCGGCGCGCCGGTCCCGTCGACCAGCGTCGCGCCGCGGATGATCAGCCGCGGGAACGGTCCCTCCCCCTCGTCCGCCCGCCTGTCGGGGGCGTAGGGGGGATTGACCTGCGCCAGAGCGCCGGACGCGGTCAGCAGGAGGAGGGCGAGAATGCGTCTCATGCAACCGAGAAGGCTGGGTCAAGACAGAGTCTTTGAGGTCAAAGACTCTGCTTCCGGCGGGGCCAGGGGGGCGTGATCAGCGCTTTCCGCCGGTCTTCGCCCGGGCCTCGTTGACCTTCAACGCCCGGCCCTTGACTTCCTTCCCGTCGAGGCCGGCCACGGCTGCGCGCGCTTCATCGTCGTTGGCGAACTCGACGAAGCCGAAGCCGCGGGCCTGACCGGTGGAGCGGTCCTTCGCGACTTCCGCGGAGGTGGGCGTTCCGAAGGGAGCGACCAGCTCGCGGAGCTGGTCGTCGGTGATCTCGTATGGCAGGTTTCCTACGTAGAGTTTCAAAGTCTGCTCCTCAAAGATGCATACGATACCCCCAAGAGGGCGGAAAGTCTCCATGAATGTGGCCTGGAATGCCGCCCCGGCCGATCCGGTTGGGGAGAGGGTACCAAGTGATTGCTTCAGAGATTAGGAGTGCGAATTCGGAATCTCCAGCAGCAAGATCACAGAAAGGAGATTCACGAATGAGACAGACCGGAACGGTCAAGTGGTTCAACGACGCGAAGGGCTTCGGCTTCATCACGTCGGAGGACGGCACGGACCTCTTTGTTCACTTCAGCGCGATCCAGGGCGACGGCTTCAAGTCGCTGCCGGAAGGCGCGCAGGTCGAGTTCGAAGCCATCCGCGGCCCGAAAGGGATGCAGGCTTCGAACGTGACCGCACTCTGAGGCAGTCGCCTCACCGCGACCCCGATTCGAGGGACAGGAGCGCACTCCTGTCCCTCTTTTTTTGGCCACGGTTCCTGGCGGCGGAGAAGCTCACTGGCACTGCGCGCGGCTCGGACCTCCGAGGGGGTTGAAGTCGAACAGGTTCCGCGGCTCGAGATCGACGCCCTGCCAGTGCACGCTGGTGACGCCGGTCATGAGATTCGACGGATCGCCCGGCGCGTGATCTTCATCGTGCGGGTGGTGATGCGCCGCGGAGCGATACCACAACACGACGTCGGTGGCCTCCACCGACTCGCCGTCGGAGACTCCCATCCCGGCGAATCCCTCCTCGCCGAGGAGGTACTGGTCGGGCTGCAGATAGCGGACGTGGGCGCTGTCGAACAGCGCATCGCGCTCGGACTGCTTGAACCTCGTCACCGCGAAGTCGGATTGGGTGAACCTCTCCTTGCGCGGGAACCGGCCTGCCTCCCCGAAGTGGCGGGCGATGCCGGGCGGCCCGATGCGCAGCGCGTACCCGATCCTGTTCCCGTGAGCGTTGACCGTCTCGTCGACCACGCCGATGGTGAAAAAGGTTTCCGGGTCCCACTGCACGACCCCCTCGAGGCCGCCGTTGAACGGTTCCTCGACGTCGCGCGCCACACGCGGACTGTCGGCGGTCTCGACGTGCGTCCACTGCACCGCGGTGTTGCCGCCCGCACCGTTCAGATCGACGTCGATCCGCCACAACACGTCGTGCATGTGCGGCTCGGTGGTGCTGCGCGGCGGAATGTAGGGATTGTTGAACCCGGTCGCGCCCAGCCGGAACCCGATGCTGCCGTCGTCGCGCAGCCGGTACTCCATGATGAAATCGTAGTTCGCGGCGTCCTGCACCCCCCACAACACCAGCTCCTGCCCGCGGCGGCTGATGCTCCTCCCCTCCTTGCACAGCCAGGCTATGCCGCGATCGTTCATCTCCGCGACGACCTGCGGGACACGCTGGCCCGACAAGGTCAGAAGCGTGCCGCGGGAGCCGGCGTCCGCAGGCGTCACTTCGAGGATCGACGCCGCGCTCGTCGTCTCATGGTCGTACAGCCGGAGGTTCATCGTGTGGTAGGGGACGAAGATTTCGGCAACCCCCGCTTCGCCCAGGATGCGGATCCATGGACCGGAGGGATCGCGCCGCAGGTCTGCCGGCCCGAGGACGAGGCCGCGGCGGCCCTGGTTGGAGATGCAGGTCCGCCAGGCCGTCTCGGGGTAGGTGACCTCGACGCAGGTATGCGGTTGCGTCGTGCTGCAGATATCGGTCCCGCAGGGGCGGATGCTCTCCACCCCCGCCACCCGCGCCGCCACGCGCGCGCGAGGCGTGCCGCGTTCCTGCGGCGGCAGCGGATTCACTTCGAAATCACCGGCCTTGGTCTGCGCGGTGGCGGCGGCGGCGACGGTTGCGATCAGCACGGCGATGGCGAGTGTTTTCATGAGGATCTCCATATCGGGGCTCGGGGCTCGGGGCTCAGGGCTCGGAGGTGAAACGGGGAGGGTGGGCCCGAGCCCCCTCAGGTTACCTCTTCTCCACGATCGCCCGCACGCGGCGTCGGGCCGGCGCCGCCGAATAAACTGCCGCTTCAACGCTGTTCCCCTCCTGTTTCCCCTTCCGGGGGGGACCCCACTGCGATGAGAGGAACCCACTCGATGAGCATCAGGCCGGCGATCGCACTCCTTGCCGTTCTCTCCCTCTTCCAACCCTCCACCCGCGCCGAAGAGGCCTCGGCCAAGGCCGCCGCCCCGGCCGCCGCCCAGCGCTACGGCTCGTGGGGCGTCGACCTCGACGGGATGGATCGCAGCGTCAGGCCGGGCGACGACTTCTTCCGCTACGTCAACGGCAAGTGGGCCGCGGCGACCGAGATCCCCCCCGACAAGACGAGCTTCGGCGCGTTCACCCTGCTGCGCGACCTCTCCGAGGCGCGCGTGCAGGCCATCCTCGACCGCTGGGCCGCCGACGAGACGCTGAAGCCGGGATCCGACGAGGCGAAGGTCGCGGCGATCTACCGCACCTTTCTCGACGAGGAAGCGGCGGAGAAGCTCGAAGCGAAGCCGATCCGCCCCCATCTCGACGCGGTGAAGAAAGCGAAGAACCGCACCGACATCGCCCGGCTGATGGGTCGCTCGCGCGGATCGTTCGGCAGCACCTTCTTCGGCGCCTTCGTCTCCGACGACGCCCGGAACCCGGAGCAGTACGCGCTCTACCTCTCGCAGGCGGGCACGGGGCTCGCGGACCGCGAGTTCTACCTGCGCGAGAACTTCAAGCCGCAGAGGGAGCGTTACCAGCAGTACGTCGCCGACATGCTGCGGCTCGTCGGCTGGGACCAGCCGGAGAAGAACGCGGCCGCGATCGTGGCGCTGGAGACGAAGATCGCCGAGGCGCACTGGACGCGCGCGGAGAGCCGGAACCGCGACAAGACCTACAACCCGATGACCGTGGCGGAGCTGGAGAAGAACGCGCCGGGCTTCCCGTGGCGCGCCTACTTCAAGGAAGCGGGGATCGGCAAGGCCGATCGGGCCGTGGTCCGGCAGGACACCGCCTTTCCGAAACTGGCGAAGATCTTCGCCGATACGCCGGTGGCGGCGCTGAAGGCATGGCAGGCCTTCCACATCGCCGACGACGCGGCGCCGCTCCTCTCCAGGCGCTTCGCCGACACGCAGTGGGAGTTCCGCTCGAAGTTCCTCGGCGGGGCGCAGGAGCAGCGTCCGCGCTGGAAGCGCGCCGTCGCCGCCGCGGAGCGGGCCATGGGAGAGGCCGTCGGCCGCACCTGGG
Source organism: Thermoanaerobaculia bacterium (assembly GCA_035525045.1). Taxonomy (GTDB): domain Bacteria; phylum Acidobacteriota; class Thermoanaerobaculia; order Gp7-AA8; family Gp7-AA8; genus DATLEX01. Next base: position 4,880 of record DATLEX010000091.1, read on the forward strand.
TCGCCGAGCACTTCCCGCCGGAGTCGAAGGCGAAGATGGAGAAGCTCGTCGCCGGCCTCCGCGCGGCGATGAAGCTGCGCATCGAGGGCCTGGGGTGGATGGGGCCGGAGACGAAGGAGCGCGCGCTGGAGAAGCTGGCGAAGTTCGATCTGAAGATCGGCTATCCGTCGGAGTGGCGCGACTACTCCGCGTTGCAGGTGCGCGAGGGAGACCTGGTTGTCAACGCCGAGCGCGCCGCGAAGTTCCACTGGGCGTACCGCGTGAACCGTCTCGGCAAGCCGGTCGACAAGGGCGAGTGGGGGATGACGCCGCAGACCGTCAACGCCTACTATTCGTCGACGAAGAACGAGATCGTCTTCCCGGCTGGCATCCTGCAGCCGCCGTTCTTCGATCCGCAGGCCGACCCCGCGGTGAACTACGGCGCGATCGGCGGCGTGATCGGCCACGAGATCACGCACGGCTTCGACGACCAGGGGCGAAAGTCCGACGGCGATGGCGTCCTGCGCGACTGGTGGGCCGCGGAAGACGCCGGGAAGTTCGACGCGCAGGCGTCCAGGCTCGGCGCGCAGTACGAATCGTTCGAGTTCCCGCGGCTCCCCGGCATGCGCATCATCCCCCGCCTGACCATGGGCGAGAACATCGCCGACCTCGGCGGGATCCTCCTCGGCCTCGAGGCCTACAAGCTCTCGCTGGGCGGCCAGCCCGCGCCCGTGCTCGACGGCTTCACCGGCGAGCAGCGGGTCTTCCTCGGCTGGGCCCAGGTCTGGCGCACGATGATGCGCGACGATGCCCTTCGCCAGTACCTGATGACCAACAGCCACTCCCCCGGCATGGTCCG
>DATLEX010000229.1:0-8692 GCA_035525045.1 Thermoanaerobaculia bacterium
GGCCCGGGCCCGAGCCCGAGCCCGAGCCCGGTCTTTGACTCTCAAATTTCAAATATGTCTGGGTAGATCGCGGACCCGTCTCTCCCCCGAGCCCCGAGCCCCCGTTTCACTTCTCCCGTTTCTTCACCGCCCACCCTTCCACGACGCGCTGCGGAGTGCGGCTCAGGGCCAGCGCGTCGGGGGGGACGTCCTTGGTGATCGTCGATCCGGCGCCGACGTAGGCGCCCTTGCCGACGCGCACGGGGGCGACGAGCTGCGTGTCGGAGCCGATGAAGGCACCCTCCTCGATCACGGTCTTGTGCTTCTTGACCCCGTCGTAGTTGCAGGTGATCGTCCCGGCTCCGATGTTTGCGTCCGCTCCGACCTCGGCATCGCCGATGTAGGAGAGGTGCGAGGCCTTGGCGCCGTCGCCGAAGACCGCTTTCTTCGTCTCGACGAAGTTTCCGATCTTCACGCGGCGGCCGAGCTTCGTCCCCGGGCGGAGGTGCGCGTACGGGCCGACCATCGAGTCGTCTCCGATCTCGCTCCCCTCCGCGACCGTTCCGGTCTTCAGGTGAACGTTGTCGCCGGCGGTGACGTTCTGCAGGTGGACGCCCGGCTCGATGACGCAGCCCTTTCCGATCTTCGTCTCTCCCTCCAGCGTGACGAAGGGATAGACGACCGAGTCGCTCCCGATGGTGACAGTCGAGTCGATGACGACGGTGGCCGGGTTGCGGAACGTCACCCCTTGGTCCATCAGCTTCACGACGACGCGGCGCTGGATCTCCCCCTCCACGGTGGCCAGTTCGGCGCGGGAATTGACGCCGAGGGCCTCGGCGGGGTCGGCGGCGAGCATCGACCCGACCTTCTGTCCGGCGTCGCGGAGCGCGCCGAGGAGATCGGTCAGGTAGTACTCCCCCTGCGCGTTCCGGTTGGAGAGATTCCGGAGGTTGTCGAACAACGGCTCGCCGTCGAAGACGTAGATGCCGGCGTTGACCTCGTCGATCCGCTTCTCCTCGTCGCCGGCGTCCTTCGCCTCGACGATGCGGAGCACCGCGCCGCTGTCGTCGCGGACGATCCGGCCGTACAAGCCGGGGTCGGTGAGCTTCATGGTCAGGAGAGTCAGCGCATTCCGCGACCGCTCGTGCTCGTCGAGGAGCCGCACCAGCGTCTCCGGGCGCGTGAGGGGGACGTCGCCGGAGAGAATGAGGACCTTTTTCCGGGTCATCCCGTCGCGGCCCAGGACCTCGGCCGCCTTCAGCACCGCGTGCCCGGTCCCGAGCTGCTGCTCCTGGATCGCGTAGCGGGCTCGATCGCCGACCGACCGCCGGACCTCTTCGCGCTGGTGCCCGATCACCATCACCGGCGGCCTGGAGCAGACGCAGGCGGCGAGGTCGAGGACGTAGTCGACGATGGGCCGTCCGGCGGCGCGATGCAGCACCTTGACCGTGGCCGATTTCATGCGCGTGCCGAGGCCCGCGGCAAGGATGATGACCTCCACGTCGTCGCGCAGCGGTCCGCCGGCGCCGCTCATCCCTGCGTGGCCCTTCGCATCCGCTCCAGCGTCCTGCCGTAGCGGTCGTAGAGGCGGAAGATGGTCTCGGCCAGGGCCGGCGGGTCGTGTCGCACGTAATTTCCCTCTGCAATGATGTCGCCGAAGAAAGGCGTGACGCCGAGATTCCTTACCGAGTGCGTGTCGAACTCGACGGGATGCTGGTTCATCGCGGCGTAGGTCTCGAGGATGCTCTCGGTGGGGCGGCGGCCGTTGATGACCATCACATCGGCCACCATCCCGGCGTGATCGATGAGGGCGCTGAGGTGGTCCTGCGCGGAGTAGCCGTCGGTCTCGCCCGGCTGCGTCATCACGTTGCAGGTGTACACCCGCAGCCCTTTCGCCTCGCGCAGCGCCGCGGCGATGCGGCGGATGACCAGGTTCGGGAGGATCGACGTGTAGAGGGAGCCGGGCCCGATGATGATCAGGTCTGCCGCGGCGAGCACGTCGAGGGCCCGCTGGGGAGGCTCGGCCTCGGGAGGATCGAGGTCCAGCCGGACGATCCGGGCGTGGTGAGGCAGGGTCCGCGGCTGCTCCCCGATCTGCGAGCCGCTGATGGCCACCTCCCCGACGATCACCGTGCCGTCGGCGAGGGTGGCGCGGATGCGGACGTCCGAGAGCGTCGAGGGGATGATCTCGCCGCGGATAGCCAGGATGTTCTGCGCGGCGAGCACCGCGTTCTCGAACCCGCCGGTGATCCCGGTCAGCGCCGTCAGCAGCAGGTTCCCGAGCGAATGTCCCTTCAGCGCGGAGTCGGTGTCGAAGCGGTAGCTGAAGACGCGCGACAGGAGCTGCTCCTCTTCCGCCAGCGCCACGATGCAGTTGCGGATGTCGCCCGGCGGCAGCATGCCGAACTCCCTCCGCAGCACGCCGGAGCTGCCGCCCTCGTCCGTCACCGTGACGATGGCGGCGAGGCTGGCGACCGACCACGCTCCCTCCGCGCCGACGTAGGTCTTCAGGCCGCGGAGGAGCGTCGACAAGCCGGTCCCGCCGCCGATGGCGACGATGTTGAGGCCGTCATGGCGCATCGCGAGCCATTCTAGTGGAGCGGGGCTCGGGATGACGGGGTCTACTCGGCGATGAGGCGGGCCAGGTGATGGCGCAGCAAGCCCAGAAGCGTGAACTCCGAGGTCAGGCGGCTCTGGCGTTCCCGCTCGCCATGGAAGAGGTCGGCCAGCGTGCCGGCGCGCTCCCGATACCACTCCTCGGTGACCTCGCCGTGCGCGCGCTTCTGGTCGAGCACGGACATGATGTGCTCGCGGTCGATGATCTCCGGATGGTGGTTGGCGCCGAAGATCCGCGGCATGCCGCTGCCCGGTTCGCGGTCGATCTCGACCATGGTCAGCACGTTTCGCTCGACGGACTCGAAGGCCAGCGGCGTGGCGGTGCCGATGCGGTCGGGGACGAGGTCGAACAGGCGATTGTCAACGACGTAGAAATGGCGCCGGTCGGGCAGGCGCTCGGCGAATCGGGAGAACCACGGGTGCGCGGCGGCCTCGTCGCTCAGCGCGTTCAACGGCATGCCGCTGCTCTTTCGGTCGCGCAGCTCCGGGCGGGCTGCGCCCGACCAGCGGCAGAGCAGGCCGAACGAATGGCAGACCGCGAGCAGCGCCGTGTCCCGGCTGGCGGCCACGGCGTCGAACAGCCGGAACAGCGGCGCTTCCCACGCCGCGTTCTCGCGGATCCCCTGCGCCCACGATTTCTCTCCGTCGTTCTCTCGCGGGTTGAGGTGGCCCGGCCCGCCGGTCCCGAGGTAGAGCCGGAAGCGGCCGTTCGGCGAGGAGGGGATCTCGTGACGGCGGCGGACGTCGAACGAGATCACGCGAACGACGCGGCCGGCCGGCGTCAGCCGCTCACGCTCTTTCTCGGCGATCTCGAGGAGGGCGTGGATGAGCGCGTCGTGACCGACGTTCGGCCAGGCGTGATTCATGTCGAGGACGGCCACATCGAGCTTCCGCGGGTCGGCGGGAGGGACGGCCGCGCCGTCGAGGCGGACGTACTCGAAGAAGTCGTGGGGCTGGTGGATGTCGAGCCGCTTCATAGGGTCAGGCCGTGCTCGGTCTCCGAGACGATGTAGTCGACCACGTCGCGCAGGTCGTGCCGGGTCTCCCAGGCGGCGAGCTGCCGGTCGGCGCCGGGACGGGTCCTGACGATCTCGCGCGCGTAGTCGACCTCCTTGCGCGAGCCGAGCTCGTCCACCACGTCGTCGACGAACTCGAGCAGCTCGTCGAGCAGGGCCCCGAACGGGACTTCCCGCGACTTCCCGAAGTCGATGAGAGGGGCCTCGGTTCCCCAACGCGCCGCGCGCGCCTTGTTCTCGTTGATGAGCGATCGTGGGTAGATCCGCCAGCTCATGTTGCCGTCGTGCAGCTTCCACAGCTTCCGGGTGATGGCCTGAAAGAGCGCCGCGAAACAGATGGCCTCGTCGATGCGCAGCGGGACGTCGCAGATGCGGTATTCCAGCGTCGGGAAGAAGGGGTGGGGGCGGACGTCCCACCAGATCTTCTTGGCGTTGTCGATGCAGTTGGTCCGGATGAGCAGCTTGACGTGCTCGTCGAACTCGCTCCAGGAGCGGAAGTAGTCGGGGAGACCGGTGCGCGGGAACCGCTCGAAGACCTTGGCGCGATAGCTCTTCCACCCCGTGTTGTGGCCGCACCAGAACGGAGAGTTGACCGAGAGTGCGAAGACGTGCGGGAGGAAGTAGCGCGCCGCGTTCATGATCTGGATGCGCGCCTCGTCGTCCTCGATGGCCACGTGCACGTGCAGGCCGAAGATCAGGTTCGCCCGCGCCACCATCTGCAGGTCGTACACGATCTGGTCGTAGCGGGCCGTGGCGGTGATGGGGATGTTCGACCAGTGCGAGATCGGGTGCGTCCCGGCGGCGGCGATGCGCAGGCCGCTCTCGCGCGCCAGCCGGCAGATCTCGCCGCGGAGCCTCGTCACCTCGCGGCGCGCGTGGGCGATGTCGCGGCAGATCGGCGTGCCGACCTCGATGACCGGGTCGTGCATCTCCCGCTTGATCTCGTCCTTGAGGCGCTTCTCCCCCTCGGCGAACATCTCCTGGATGTGCGACTTCAGCTCCCGCGTCTGCGGATCGACGACCTGGAACTCCTCTTCGATCCCGAGGGTGAAGGAGGGTGGGGGCATGCGCAGAGTCTATCCTTCCGAGGGGGCTCTCCCCGTTATCGGCCGAGCAGTTGGGGCCAGGTGCCGGTCAGCTCGAAGGGGCGGGGCGAGGTGACCAGCTCGATCAGTACCTCGGCCATGTTCGAGACCACCCAGTCGAAGTTCTCCCGGCCGACGGAGTGGAGGTCGGCGTCCGGCGCGCAGTTCATGAAGTCGATGGCGTAGGGGGTCCCGTCGCGCACGGCGAATTCCACCGTGTTCAGGTCGTAGCCCAGCCCCTCGCAGAGCGCGATGGCGTCGCGCTCGAGGCGGGCCTCGAAGGCGGGATCCATCGGCGGCGGGTCCTGCACGTAGCGGAGGTGAAAGGGCTGCTTCGGGTCGTAGGCCATGATGCGCACGCGCCTGCGGCCGAGAACGTAGCAGCGGTAGTACAGCTCGAACTCGATGGCCTCCTGCGCCATCATGGTCAGGTCGCGGGTCTGGTCGTACGCGGAGAAGAACTCGTTCGGGTTGTGGACCTTGTAGACGTCCTTCCAGCCGCCGCCGTAGGCCGGCTTCATGAAGATCGGGAAGCCGAGGTAGCTGAAGACCTCGTCCCAGTTGACCCACTTCATGTTCCGGAATGACCTGGCCTCGGTGTTCGGCGGGTACTGCTTGTGCGGCAGGAGGACCGTCTTCGGCACCGCGACGCCGGCGGCCGTGGCCACCAGGTTGTCGAAGAACTTGTCGTCCGCCGACCACCAGATGGGATTGTTCACCACCTTCACCCCGGAGGCGGCGGCGCACTTGAGGTAGGTGCGGTAGAACGGGATCTCGTGGCTGATGCGATCGAGGATGAGGTCGTAGCGGAAGACGCCGTCGTCCTTCAGACAGGAGATCTCGACCTCCGCGGCCTCCACCGACTCGCCGCCCCGCTCGTTGACGGCGTTGATGAGCGCCCAGGGGAAGGTATCTTCCATCCCGAACAGGATGCCGATCGTCTTCTTGCTCATTGAGGTCTCCGAAGGAATCGATCGTATAGAATCGACGAGCAGTCGCGCAACGCGATCATGTACCGCGAATACGGACAGTGGTGGAGCCCCTCCCTCGGCCGGACCATGGAGTTTCTCTGGTTCGGAAAGTTCGGAAAGCCGGTGATGCTCTTCCCGACGTCATCGGGCCGCTTCTTCGAGAACGAGGACATGGGGATGGCCGGCTCGGTGGCCGACAAGGTCGACGCGGGCGAGATCCAGCTCGTCCTGGTCGACACCGTCAACGAGGAGAGCTGGCACAACAGGGCGGTCTCTCCCGCGGTCCGCGCCGCGCGGCACGTCCAGTACGACGCCTATCTGCGGCACGAGATGGTGCCGTACATCTTCAATCGCGCGCAGCGGGGCGACCTCGCTGTCTACGGCGCCAGCTTCGGCGCGTACCACGCCGCGAACTTCGCGGCGCGCTATCCCGACGTGGTCAGCCGCGCCATCTGCTTTTCCGGCGTCTACGACATCTACGATTTCGTCGACGGCTACCGGGACGAGAACTGCTATTTCCACTGCCCGGTGGCCTACATCGCGAACATGGACGGAGGATGGGTGGGGCGGCTGTCGCGGATCGGCTGGGTCATCGCCACCGGCGAGCACGACTCCCTGGCGCAGAAGAACCGCGAGTTCTCGGAGCTCCTCTGGTCGAAGGGCATCCCGAACCACGCGGAATTCTGGCCCGGCGTCTTCGGCCACGACTGGCCGTGGTGGCGCGAGCACCTGCGGCGGTTCGTGTAGGTCCTGGCTACTTCCTGGCGCGCTTTTCGGCCATCAGTTTGCGGAGGGAGTCGCCGGGAATCGTGCCGCTGATGCGGACGGCGTCGCGGGTGCGCCGCACGTCGAACCGGCGCAGCACGGAGACCATCTCCGGCGACTTCTCCCGGACCGAGAGGCGCAGCGCGGAGAGCGCGCCGCGCAGCGTATCCTCGACCAGTTGCAGCGTCTCGGTGTCGCTGGCCAGCCCGAAGGCGCCGAGCTTCAGCGCGTCGCCGGTGTCGGTGGCCCACATCCCCACCGTGGAGATGCTGCGGATGGCGGCGGCGAGGGGTTGATCGGAGTCGCCGCGGTGCAGCCGGCCGGTGCCGCCGGTGAGCCGCGCGGCGCGGACCACGTCGACCAGCGCCCAGGCGGAGGCGCCGGCATCGATCCGCCCCATGTCGAATCCGAGGCCGCTCTGCGCGAAGGAGCCGCCGCCGGCGGCGCGCGCCTGCAGCGCCTTGATCACGGCGGTCTCGCTGCCGGCGATGGCCAGGGTCGAGGAGGGGAAGGCCACCGCGCCGGCCCTCTGCTCCTCCGCGGCGTCGGGGAGCGTGTAGTAGGCGCCGTGCGCCGACGACTTCTTCACCGCGCCGCGCGCCAGCAGCGCGCCCGTCAGGCGGCCGACGCTGAACCGGCCGTCGGCCAGCACGATGACCTCTCCCTCCGATCGTAGGCGGGTCTTCGGGGCGGTGGCCACGACGAGGACGTCGATGTCCTTCGCCAGATCGAGTCCGGCGTCGTTGAGGAACTTCTCCGCCTCCCCGTCGCTGCCGAACCTGTCGGCGTGCTCGAAGAGGGTGGAAGAGAGGGGGCTGCTGCGGAGGTCCGCCACGCGCACCACGCCGACCGACACGGCGTCGGCGGGGATCAGCGACATGGCGCCGCCGGAGGCGAAGGCGGCGGTGGCGGCGAGGCAGAGGACGGCGGCGACGGCGGAACGGCGGATGTGAGTGACGAACATTGGCTAGAAATCCTTTCTCTGAAAGAGCCATGAAGCGAGTACGAGGCAGGCGATTCCGAAGGCGGCCGTGCTCAGGAACGGCGCGGGCGAGAGGACGGCGGCGACGTGATCCGGCACGGCGTCGCCGGCCACGAAGGCCACCACCGCCTGCCCCAGCTCGGCCGTCTTCGGAATGACCCAATAGAGCGTGCTGATCAGCCAGGCCTGCCACTCCTTCGACACGGCGGCCTCGATCCGCTCGTGCGCCACGAGCATCAAGGCGAAGAAGAAGAGGCCGTACGTGGTCATGATCGACACGGCCGTCGACGAGGTGACCACCCCCACCAGGAAGGCGAAGGCGAGGAGCGTCGCGATCACGAAGAGGATGATCGCGCCGGCGAGGAAGAAGCGCGGATTCACCACCTGCGTCTTCCACATGACGATGAGCCAGATCGCCCCGAGCAGGTAGATCACGTTGCTCGCCGCCAGGATCAGGCCCGCCAGGTAGCGCGACATCAGCAGGCGGAAGCGCGACACGGGGCGGGCGAGATAGAGGTCGATGGTTCCCTTCTCCTGCATCCGCGGAACCAGGTGCGCCGTGGCGAAGATCGCCAGGAAGGTACAGAGGAAGTAGAGGATGGCGGAGAAGCCCGACTCGAACCCGAGAACGAGCCGCTCGATGCTGATCTCCGGGCCGCCGCGCATGTCGACGTCATGCCCGAAGAGCTTCGCCCCCGCCAGCGTTCCGTCAACAATATCGAGATTGATTGCCGATGCGAAAATAATGATGAATATTGATGACAGGAAAAAGTAAGCCAAAAGCGTCCATCGCGCCGCCGCCTCCCGCATCACGTCCTCGACGTTGGCCAGCAGGACCCTCATCGCCGTCCCTCCTCGGTCCCGCCCACCTGGACCTCCGCCGCCCGCACCAGATCGACGAACACGTCCTCCAGCGTCGAGCGGAGCGGGGAGAGCTCGGCGAGGACTCCCCCTCCGGCCCGCAGCCTGTCGACCAGCGCGTTCAGGTGCTGGAGGTCGTCGACCGAGAGCTCGACGTGGCCGTTGACGCGCTCGGCCCCGGCGCCCGTCTCGCGGAAGGAGGCCAGCAGCGCGTCATCGACCGGCGCGGCCACCATCTTGTACTTCGCCGACTTGCGGGTCAGGGCCTCGATCGTTCCCTGCGCCGCCACTCGCCCGTTGCGGAGCACCGCCACCCGGTCGCACGTCAGCTCGATCTCCGAGAGGAGGTGCGAGTTCAGGAGGATCGCCGTTCCCCGGCGCGCTTCCTCCCGCAGCAGATCGCGGATCTCCCGGCGC